>NZ_DASYTH010000208.1:0-39083 GCF_036002505.1 Actinophytocola sp.
CCCTTGACCACCATCTGCGCCAAACCCTCAACCACCGCGGTCTTACCCACCCCCGGCTCACCGATCAACACCGGATTGTTCTTCGTCCGGCGCGAGAGGACCTGCATGACCCGCTCGATCTCCTTGGCCCGGCCGATCACCGGATCCAACTTGCCCTCCCGCGCACTCGCGGTGAGGTTGCGGCCGAACTGGTCCAACACCAGGCTCGAGGACGGCGTGCCCTCACCCCGGCCACCACCAGCACCCTCAGTCTCCTTGCCATGCTGATAGCCCGACAGCAACTGCAGCACCTGCTGGCGCACCCGGTTGAGGTCGGCACCGAGCTTGACCAGGACCTGGGCCGCGACGCCCTCACCCTCCCGGATCAGCCCGAGCAGGATGTGCTCGGTGCCGATGTAGTTGTGGCCCAGCTGCAACGCCTCGCGCAGCGACAGCTCCAGGACCTTCTTCGCCCGCGGGGTGAACGGGATATGCCCCGACGGCGCATGCTGACCCTGGCCGATGATCTCCTCGACCTGCTGCCGCACCCCCTCCAGGGCGATCCCCAACGACTCCAACGCCTTCGCAGCGACACCCTCACCCTCATGGATCAAACCCAAAAGGATGTGCTCGGTGCCGATATAATTGTGGTTGAGCATCCTGGCCTCTTCCTGAGCCAGCACAACCACCCGCCTCGCGCGGTCGGTGAACCTCTCAAACATCTGCACTCCCTGATGCTAATCACTATATTTTTCTATAGTGATCTTCCGGAGTCAATGGCGCCATCTCAGGTGAGACCTCGTAGGCTGACCATGGGTAGCGACTTTCGAAGGAGGACGACCCGAGATGACCGAGGCGAACACCGCTCGGATGGAGCCGATGTGGCCGGCGGGCGCGAACGAGGAGTACATCGCGGCGCGGATCGAGGTGGCCAAAGCTGAGCGCACGTTGCGGGACAGCATCGAGGAGGTCGCGGCCGCGCGCCGGCGGATGCCGGACGGCCTCGTGCTCAGCGAGTACCTGCTCGCCGAGGGGCCGGCGGACCTGGGCCGGCGCGAGCCGGTCCGCCAAACGCGGTTGCGCGACCTGTTCGGCGAGCATGACACGCTCGTCGTGTACCACCTGATGTTCCACCCGGACGACGACGAGGCCTGCCCGATGTGCTCGATGTGGGTGGACGGCTTTCACGGCGTGGCACACCATCTCACCCAGCACGCGGCCTTCGCGGTCATCGGCAAGGCGGCTCTGCCCAAGCTGCGGGACTGGGCACTGCACCGCGGCTGGGACGGCCTCCGGCTACTGTCCAGCCACGGCACCACGTTCAACGCCGACCTCAACGCCGAGCGCCCCGACGGCGACCAGCGCCCCATGATCAGCGTGTTCCGCGCCGGCGGCGACCAGGTGCGCCACTTCTACACTCTTCCCGCCAACTTCCTCGACGACGCCCCGCGCGGTATCGACCTGCTCTCACCGGTCTGGAACATCCTTGACCTCCTCCCCACCGGCCGCGGCGACTGGTACCCGGACAACACCTACCCCGGCCGCGCACGCTCGGCCACCTGACGCCCGCCGCACCCGGTCAACCGCCGCGGTCAGCCGAACAACTGAAGCGCCGCGGCGAGCTCCGCGGGGATTTCCGCTGGAACCGCGCCGGCGTCGGTATGCCGCAAACAGGCGACCGACTGGCTGCCCCGAGCAGCCAGCAGCGGGCCGCGGAAGAACTCGAAATCCATCGCGATCCGGTTGCCCGAGGTGGCGCGCAGGGACATGGCGATGTCGATCTCGTCGAGCGCGAAGCACTCGGCGTAGTAGTCCATCGTGCAGGACACCGTGGCCATCGCGATCTCGCCGGCCTGCAGCGCCTTGAGCACTCCCGGCGCGTACTCGGCCAGGAAGTGCTCCCGGCAGTGACCCTGCCAGTGCAGGTAATGCGCGAAATAGACGTTGCCGACCAGGTTCGTCTCGTCCAAGGTCACCGTGTGCCGGTGGTGGTAGCGCCGCGTGGTCATCGGCAGCCCGCCGCCGTCAGCGCGAGGGCCACCGCGATCGGCTCCGCCGACTCCAGCACCCGGATCCGGGCCGTGACGACGGTGAGCGTGCCCGCCCGCTCGACCACCAGCCCGTCGTCGGTGACCTGGTCCACCCGCAGGCCGTGGCCGCGGTCGAGGCCGAGCAGCGCCAGCGCGTCGTCGGCCGCGGTGTCCGACGTGTCCCGGACCACCGCCGTGCGCACCGCGGGACCGCCGCCGGCCAGCTCCAGCGGCCCGACGCCGAGGGAGGTCATCAGCTCGACCCGGCCGGCCACCTCGCACTCGATCAGTCGGCGGGACAGCCACGGCCCGATCAGCCGCGCGGGCAACCCGTCCGGCCAGGCCAGCGGGCCGACCGCGCGCAGGCGCAGCCCCTGCCAGCGGGCCACCACGACCCCGTCCGGACGCACCAGGTCGATGTCGAACACGTAGTCGTCGGCGGTGTGCGTGATCTCCCGCGCCCGCACCAGCAGCGGGCCGCCGGGAGCCTCGTGGACGGTGAACCGGTCCGCACCCACCGGGAGCGCCCGCCGGTGCGGCACGCAGGCGAGCAGCGCGTGCAGCGTGGCGTCGTGCCCGCCCGGGTCGCCCAGCCACAACTGTCCACTGTGGAACTGTGAGAACCAGTTGTCCACTGTGGAAGGAAGGAGCCGGGCGTGCACCCGGAACGCGGAAAGCCGCTGGTAGCCGGCCAGCCGGCGGAACCGTTCACCGTGGAAGAACAACTCGGTGCCGTACCACGGGTTCGCCGCCGCAGCGTTCGCCGGCGGCACCGCGGCGACCGGCCCCGGCCGGTCCGCCGCGGCGACCACCCGGGCCCGGAACCGCTCGGTGGCGAACCCGTCGGTGCCGTCCCGCAGCACGACGTCCACCCCCTCGGCGCCGGCCAGCGCCGCGGTCCGGATGGTGCGTCCCGACGAGCAGTCGACGGTGACCGGGGCGCGCAGCTCCAGGTCCGCCAGGGCCAGCGGCAGGGCCTGCTCCCGGACCAGGGAAGCCGTCTGCACCAACGCTTCCAGCCCCAGCACGGCGGGCAGCACGGGTGTGCCGCCGATCCGGTGGTCGGCCAGGTACGGGTCGGACCCCAGGGAGAGGTCGGCCTCGAGCACGGCCTCGACCCCGGGCACGTGCACCACCGCCCGCTCGGCGAACCGAGGCCACGAGGGCGCGCCGGCGCCGGCGAAGAGCGTCGGGGAACCGGGAAACCGCGAGGTCAGCAGCACGGTCACCGGCGCGTCCGGGCGGGCGAGCAGGTCGAGCATCGCCGCCACGCCCAGCTCCGGCGGCACCGGTTCGACACCCCGGCGGCGCAGCGTGTCGAGCACGTCCATGCGCACGCCCATGCCCAGCTCTGACCACACCGACCACTCCAGCACGTGGGTGCGGCAGGACGGGTGCGCCGCGGCCCACCGCTCCAGCTCGACCCGCAGCCAGTCGTTCGCCACGCAGTACTCGGCCTGGCCGGCCAGCCCCGCCCGGCCGATGATCGAGCCGAACCCGAGCACCAGCCGTAGCCCGGCACCGGCCTGCCCGAGCACCGTCACAAGCCCGGATACCTTGGGGCGCAACGTCTCCGCCAGCGACTCGGCGGTGACGTCGGCCAGCCGCCGGGGATGGTTCACCCCGGCGCCGTGGATCAGCCCGCGCACCGCGCCGTACCGCCGCGCCGACGCCAGCAGCCCGGCCGCGGCGTCGCCGTCGGCCACGTCACCGCTCAGGTAGTGCGCCGGAACCCGCTCCCGCAACGCTTCCAGCGCGGCCGCGACGCCGGGATCACCGGCGGAGGTGCGGCCGGTGAGCACCAGCGTGCAGCCGGTCCGCTCGGCCAGCGCCGCCGCGGCATACGCGGTGATGCCCCGGACGCCGCCAGTCACCAGGCACACCTCTCCCGGTCCGAGCGGGACCGGCATCTCGCCACCGGCCGCGGGCAGGGCCGCCATCTCGGCCCGCCACAGCGACCCGTCCCCGGCGCGCCGCAGCTCGAGGTAGCGGCCGGGCCCGGCGAACACACCCGGGTCGACCGGCCGGCCGCCTTCCGGGAGCTCGGCGACCACGACCGCGCAGGAGTCCAGCTCCACGGCCACGCTCCGGCCCACCGCGGCGGCCGCCGGATGTCCACTGTGGACGATCAGCAGCCGATTCGGGGACCGGCCGGCCACCTCCCGCAGCACACCGGCCAGGCGGTCCGGACCGGCGCCGTCCTCGAGCGTGACCACGAGGTCCGGCTCGGCCCCGGCGCCGGCCGGCTCGAACGGCACCCACCGCGGGGTGAACGGGCGCACCCAGGGGCGCACGCCGGCGACGGTCCCGTCCCCGCCCGCCGCGACGGGCAGGCCGGCCAGGATCCCGGCCGCCTCGCCCACCGTCGTGCCGGTCAGCGCCGCGGTGTCGGGCAGCTCGCGGCCGAGCGCCCCGGCCACCGTGCCGATCACCTGCACCACCTGCAACGAGTTCAGGTGCAGGTCGCCGAGCAGCGAGCGGTCCGGAGTGATCGAGCTCGCCGGAAGCTCCAGCGTGGCGGCCAGGTGCGTGGTCAGCACCGCCAGCGGACCGCCGGCCGGCACGGTCACCGGCGGAGCGGGAGCGGGTTCCGTTGCCGGCACGGCGGGTGCCCGGACCCAACCGGCCCGGTCCTCGCACGGGCTCGTGACGAAGCGCGGCTCGGCGTCGAACGCCAGCGGGCGGAACGCCCGGCCGGCGAACCACGGGTCCAGGTCGGCCGCCGCGGACGCGGCCAGCACCGCGGTGGCGAACGCGTGCCGCCGCGGATCCCCACCGCAGTCCAGGCTCACCGCCGGCACCCCGACCCGGTTCGCGGCGGCGAGCCCGGTGAGGATCGTGCCCGGCCCGGCCTCGACCAAGAGGTCACACCGCCACGCCAGCTCGGCCACCGCGTCGGCGAACAGCACCGGGCCGGTCAGCTGCGCCACCAGCAGTTCCCGGATTCCGTCCACGGTGGAGGAAAGCTCCTTGCCGGTGATGGTGGACAGCACCACCCGTTGCGGCGCGCACAGCTCCGCCGAGTCCAGCACGGCCCGCCACGGCCGCTCAGCCGGGCGCATGGCCCGGCTGTGGAAACCGTGCGACACCGCGAGCTCCGTGGCTGCGAGCCCAGCCGCACGGGCCCGGCCCAGCACCACCCGGACGTCCGCCCGCGGGCCGGACACCACGACCTGATCCGGCGCGTTGTACCCGGCCACCACAACGTCCACATCGGACAGCAGCGGCCGGACCGCATCCGCGCCGGCACCCAGGCTCGCCATGGTGGTACCGGCCACGCCGTGCCCACTCATGATCAGCCCGCGGGCCGCGGCCAGCTCCAGCACCTCGGCCGCGCCGCACCCGCCGGCCCAGTGCAGCGCGGTCAGCTCACCCAGGCTGTGCCCGCACGCCGCGACCGCGACCGTGCCCAACTCGCGCAACCACGCCAGGGCGGCCAGCGACTGCCACACGATCGCCGGCTGCGCCACCGCGGTGCCCGTACCCTCCTCGCCATCCGTTCCGCCGGGCCGGGGCGGCACGGTGAGCCGGTCCGCCCAGCGCGGCATGACCAACCGGACCGGGGCCGCCTGGCCGGGAAACAGCAGGCCCACCCGCGGCGCCGGGCCGGAACCGAGCACGTACCCGTGCCGCTCGTCAAAGCTCAGTCCCTCGTCCCATCCGGCGGCGGCGGTGCCGGCGTGCTCGGCGGCGTCGGCCAGCTCATCGGGCGTGGTGGCCACCAGCGCCACCCGGTACCGTGCCGCGCCGGGGTTGGCCAGCCAGGCGGTCGCGGCCACGTCGCCCAGCTCCGCCTGGCTCAGCCGGCGGGCGGCGCCGGCCAGCAGCGCCAGCCGCTCCCCCAGCGCGCCCGGGTTCTCCGCGCCGAGAAACACGATCTCGGCCGGGCCGATCCGGGCCGACCAGCGCCGCACGCTGGCCGGCAGCGCGGTCGCGGGCGCACCGTCGACCCCTTCCACGATCACGTGCGCGTTGATCCCGCCGAAGCCCATGGAGGACACGCCGGCCCGCGGCACCGCCGAGGTCCACGGCTCCGGCTCGTCGAGCACCCGCAGCGGCGCACCGGGCCGGCACAGCAAATCGTGCGGGCGCGCGCAGCCGGTGGTCGGCGGCAGCACCCGGTGCGTGACCGCGAGGGTCGCCTTGATCAGCCCGGCCACGCCCGCGGCGGCCTTGGTATGGCCGATGTTGGCCTTGACCGAGCCCAGCGCCGCCGGGCCGGTGCCGAGCCCGCGCAGATCCACGAGCGCGTCCAGCTCGGTGTGGTCGCCCACCGCGGTGCCGGTGCCGTGGCCCTCGATGAGCGTCACCTCGTCCGGGTGCAGCCCCGCCCGGCGGTAGGCCCGGCGCAGCGCCAGCACCTGCCCGCGCAGCTCCGGGCGGCTCAGCCCGCCGGATCCGTCCGAGGCGGATGCCCAGCCGACGAGGTGCGCGTAGCTGCGCCTGCCGGCCCGCTCGGCGTCCTCGGCCCGCATCAGCGCGACCACCCCGCACCCCTCGCCGGGCAGGAACCCGGTGGGGTCCGCGTCGTACACCCGCATCTCGGTCGCCGCGAGCGCACCCAGCCGGGCGAACCCGACCAGCTCGAGCGGGTCGAGCGACACGTCGACACCGCCGGCCAGCATGAAGTCGCAGTCGCCGGCGGCCAGCGCCTGGCACGCCGTGATCACCGCCAGCAGGCTGGACGAGCAGGCGCCGTCGACGGTGTAGCCGGTGCCGTGGAAGTCGAACTGGTTGCACACCCGGCCGGCGATGGTGTTCGCCAGCGCGCCGGTGAGCGACTCGCCGCCCGGCTCCGGGAACGGCTCCTTGACCAGCCGCTCGAGCCGGCCGAGCACCCGGCCGGCCAGCTCCGCCGGCAACCCGGTGTCGTTCATCGCCGTGGCCGCCGCGTCCGCGATGAATGGCCACCGTAACCGGATCGTGGCGGCCCGGGTGAACTCGCCGGTGAGTGAGTTGCCGAAAACGACGCCCACGGTGTCGCGGTCCAGCCCCTCGCCGGCCGGGTGGCCGGCGTCGGCCAGCGCGCCGGCCGCGGTCTCCAGTGCCAGCCAGTGCACCGGGTCGGCCGCCCGGTGCAGCGGACCCGGGATGCCGAACCGCTGCCGGTCGAACTCCCAGTCCCGCAGCACCCCGGCGTGGGTCAGATAGGTGAGGTCCACCCCGTCGCCGCGATACCGGTCGGAGAGCCGGCCGCCGGGCAGCCGCCGGAACGCCCGCCGCCGGCCGAGCACGTTCTGCCAGAGCTGTGCGGGCGTGGACGCGTCCGGGTACCGGCACGCCATCCCCACGATCGCGATTCTTGACCGCGTCACGGTGCGGTCCCGCCACCGGCCACGGCCGAGCGGCGCTCGGTTGCGAGCAGCACCAGGGCACGCAGCCCGCAGGTGACGGCCAGCGCGAAGAACAGGCCGAACACCACGCCGAACACCACGAGCACGCCGTACACCAGCGCGCTGGTCAGGCCGAAAACCACCTGGTGCCACGGTTTCGCCGGCGACGTGGCCGGGTCGGTGATCATGTAGTTGGTGTAGATCACGAACGCCAGGCCGGTCATCGGCACCAGCGTGCCGACCAGCTCATGGTCGAACAGCAGCCAGCGCAGCACGCCCTGGGCGACGAACCCGCCGACCCAGCCGAGGATCAGCGGGATCTTCCCGGTGAGCCCGACGTTGAGCATCGTGCCCGCGCCGAGGATGGCCAGCGGGATGATCCAGTCCAGCGCACCGGTGACGGCGTTGGTGAAGTGGTACGGCGGCGCGATGCCCACCCAGGGAAAGATCAGCAGGGTGGCCACGATGCCCGCGTTCGACGGGTTGAACACGTGCCGCACCTTCCCCCGGATCCGGATGCGCAGCACGTACTTGGTGCCGTTGGCGACCACCACCGCGAACAGGTACGGCCAGAGGGAAGCGTTGCCGTACAACAACATCGCGCAGGCGAGTGCGGTGATGTGCGGTGGCAGCAGGAAGGTGACCAGGGCCCCGGGACCGCCGGCATAGGCCGGGCGCCGCTTGCTCGCCCAGCTGTCCAGCCACTCGAACAGCAGCGCCACCGAGTAGCTGACGGCCAGCGCCACCAGCGGGGTGACCGGCGGCTGCTCGAAGCCGAGCACGAGCTGGCCGGCGATGTTGAAGGCGGTGAGCGACAGGGCGAACCGCCGCAGCGCCCGGACCCGGGTGTCCACCGGCGGCTTGCCGGCGGGCACGACCGGGGCGTCGCGATCCGCGAGTCGCGGTACCGCAACCATCTCGTCCAGGCGCGGTTGCGCTGTGCTGGTCATCGGGTTACCGCCGTTCCGTCGGGTTGGAGCAGCACGCTGTGGTGTCCGGGAGTCAGCGCGACACCGGTGCTGAGCAGCCGGGTGCCGGCGCGCCAGGTGACGGTGGCCCGGACCGGGCCCGCGTCCGGGGATGCCAGGTGCACCAGGCTCGCCGAGACGCCGGCGTGGCCGTTGGCCGGATAGAGCTGGGTCTTCTGCGGGTGCGACCCGGACACCGAGACCGTCGCCCCGATCGCGGCCCGCTCGCCGCCGGCCGCTCCGGGCTGGACAAGCCTGAGATCGATCCCGCGCCCGGAGCTCGGCGAGGTGTTCCGCAGCAGCACGGAGTCCTCCCACTGGTTGGCCACCAGCGCGTCCAGCCGCCCGTCGCCGTCGACGTCGCCGAAGGCCAGGCCGCGGGTGTTCCACGGATCGCCGATGCCCAGCCGGGCGGCCAGATCCGTGTAGCGCCCACCGGCCGAACGCACGTAGAACGGGTTGGTCTGGTGTCCGGAGAGGTCGTCGCCCACCTCGAACTTCGGCCAGACCGCGGGGTAGCGCAGCAGCTCGTCGTTGCCCAGCGCCAACTCCTGCAACTGCGCCCAGCGGTCGGTGTGCCCCTTGAGGAACCCGGTGGCCTGCATGATCTCGTCGGTGCCGGAGTTGTCGAAGTCGCCGGCCTTGATGTCCCAGGACCAGCCGCTGCGGGCCAGCCCGAGCTCCTCGCTGCGCTCGTCGTAGGGCAGCGTGCCGGCCAGCAGCACCCGGCCGTCCCCGGTGGGCACGAACGCGAAATTGCTCTCCTGCAAGGCGAACGGGGTGGTGATGTTGCTGACGGCGATCATCGGGAGCGCCGCGTCCCCGGTGTAGGTGAACGTGACGCCCATGCCCTTGAACGAGTCGTAGCCCAACACCTCCGACCGCGGGGTCACCAGGTCGCGCCGCCCGGTCACCTCGGTCAGCCGCACCTCGCCCGGCGTGGAGGTGTTCACCAGGAGCTGGTCCGGGCCGAAGTCGTTGGCGACGTACAGCTCCGGCTGGCCGTCACCGGTGAGGTCCTGCAGGCCGATCGCCAGCGTCCAGGATTGGGCCGAGTCGCTGGGGAACGCGGTGCTCGCGTCGGTCAGTACCGGTGGGGCGCCGCGAGCCCCGGTGGGTCGCGCGAGCAGCAGCCGGTTCACGCCGGCGTTGCGGGCCATACCCATCGAGTCCTGCATCCGCATCCGGCCGTCGCCGGTCGCGTTCGGGTCCAGAACCCTTGCGCCGTCGGGGAAGTAGTTGCCGACGAGGACGTCGAGGTGGCCGTCGCCGTCGACGTCGCCGACGTTCAGCGCGGTCGAGTTCCACACCTGCATGGGCGTGACCAGCTCGACCGGCTGAAAGTTCGCGGCGGCCGGGGTGGCGCCCGGCGCGGCCGTGTCGAGGAACAGCACCGGCGAGCGGCCCCAGTAGTACACCAGGAAGTCGAGCGCGCCGTCCTCGTTGAGGTCGGCCGGAACGCAGCCCATCGGGGCCATCGTCGCGTCGTAGCGCAGCAGGGTCGGCGAGAGCACGAAGCGCGCATACGCCGGGCCGCCCGCACCGGGCACCCCGGCGACGGTCACCGAGTCGTCCCGCGGATCCACCAGGCACGCGTCGGCCGAGCGGCCGAGGCCGCGCAGGTCCGCCAGCGCCACCGCGGCGCCGACCGCGGAGATCCAGGCGCGGATCGGTTCCAGCGCGGGCTCCACGGCGCGCTGCACCCGGGCGGCGCGGGGCGCGGAGTTGAGCGCGATCCTGGAGAATCCGAACCCGGCGGCGAGCTCCCGCGTTTGCCCTTCGCTCAGCTTCGGCCGTGCCGTTAAAATACCGGTGAGCACGGAAAGTACCAGTACAACCGCCAGCAGAACAGATTTTCGCAAAAGACCGTACACGACGACGCGCCCTTAGTTCGTAGTGGGTGATCGGACTCAGTGTCGAATCGGTATTCTGTTGTCACCCGGCCGTCACGAGCGGTGCGCGACGGCGATGCGTAACCGCGATTTCCACTCCATATAGGACGATAGTTCGGCGGACCCGGCGAGCCCACGTGCGGCGTCGTCGGTCCAACCCTCCGCCACGTCGGGGCCGACCGAGAACAACTGCCGGCACGCCATTTCCGTGTGTGCCGGCACAACTCCGGAACGAGCGCGTGCGGTGATGGCGAACAGTGCGCCCTGCCGCAGGTGCGGCTCGTGTTTTCCACTGGCCGCGACCAGTTCGTCGATCTTTGCGCGGTCGATACCCCCGGCGTAGCAGGCGGCGAGTCCGGCACCGGCCCACAGCTGCGGTTTTGCCTCCGCCGGTACGGTGTCGATGATGCCGGCAACCCCGGCGACATCCGCGCACTGCAGGAACCACAATGCCCGGCCGCAGCCGGCGATGCGGACCGCCTGGCGCGGGGTGGCCGGCCGCCCGCACCGGCGGCGCAACGCCGGCAGGCCACCGAAGAACACCTCGGCGAACCCGGCGCCGTCCAGGGCGAGCCAGCGGAGCAGTGGCGTTGCCGGCAACCGCACCGGAACCGGCAGCCGGGTGGGCACCAGGCCCCAGCCGTAGCCGACGTGGATCAAGTGGACATACCGCTGCCCCGGCCCGGCCAGCAACCGCGGCAGCACGGCGGCCCGGGCCGGCGCGACGAGGTCGTGCAGCGCCGCGCGCATGCCGGCGCCCTCGTAGGCGAAGCCCCTTTCCTCGTCCGGAATTTGGCCGAGCACGCCATGGGTGTTCCGCCAGCCGGTCACCTCGTTGAACCCGGCCAGAAAACTGCGGGCGTGCCGCTCGAGGACCGCGCGTTCGTCCGGACGGTCTAGGCGGAATCCTCGTTTGGCGAAGTCCGCCATTCCCAGCGGAAGGCGGAAGCCCAACCGCGGTGTGCTGGATGACCGAGGTCCTCCCGTGCCACCACCGCCCATTGAGCACCCCTCTCGCAAACCGGAGAGATCGCTATATCAAATGATCGTCAGTCAGCCACAACGAGCGCACACGTTTGTCCTACCACCGACGATAACACCACGTCAAGCAAGACGTTCTCACCCGATCGGGGGTTGTCGGTAACTTCTAGAAAGTTAACCCTATCTGCGCTGGAGCAGGACCGTCGCTTAAGGACGATGGGCGCGCATAATCCGTTAGGATCGTTTAGCTCAGCCCGAGCATCCGGGTGCATCGCTGGATGGCGTCCGCCGACCCCTCGATCTTGATTTCACCGGCCGCGAGCGCGTCGAACGGTGTGATCATTCGCGCGCCGATCTGGACAAAAGTGTCCGGGTCACTGGTAATCACAAGATCGGCGTCGGGATCCTCACCGCGCATGAACCGCACGGCGCCGCCGCGCACCTGGATCGTGAACGGCGCGTCGCCGACCCGGAACTCGTAGCTCTCGTCCACGGTGGGAATCCGGTCCTCGATCACCATCGCCTGGACGGCCAGGAAGCCCCACTCGGCGCGGACCGCGCCGTTCCGGTCGTCCCCCTCCAGGAACTGCATTCCCCAGCGGGCCAGCGACAGCATCGGCGCCCGCAACTGCTCGCCGACCAGGGTCAACTGGTACTGCTTGCCGCGCCCGTCTCCCGGCACCGACCGGGCCTCGATGACTCCATGTTCGACAAGTGTTCGCAGCCGCTCCGCCAGCAGGTTCGGCCCGATCCCCGGCAGGTTGTCGATCATCTCGTTGAACCGGGCCGGCCCGATGAGCAGCTCCCGGACGATCAGAAACGTCCAGCGCTCACCGACGATGTTCAGCCCGGCGGCGAGGCCACAGAACTGCCCGTAGTCACGCTTGCCCGCCATGGCGCCTCGCCCAACCTTCCGTGCCCCCATCGAACCGACGATACAAACCAATAGTAACATCGATCTTCACCTGATCGGCGGTACACGGTTCAGGTGACCGGGTCAGCCTTGTGCGCGGGGGTGCGCGGTGGCGTAGATCTCGCGCAGGGTGGTCACGGTGACCAGGGTGTAGATCTGGGTGGTGGTGACCGAAGCGTGGCCGAGCAGTTCCTGCACGACGCGCACGTCGGCGCCGCCCTCGAGCAGGTGGGTGGCGAAGGAGTGGCGGAGGGTGTGCGGGGACACCGAGGTGCCGAGCCCGGCCCGGTCGGCCGCCACCTTCAGCACCTGCCAGGCGCTCTGCCGGGAGAGCCGGCCGCCGCGAACGTTGAGAAACACGGCGGGGGTGCCGCGGCCGTGGGTGGCCAGGGCCGGGCGGACCCGCACCAGGTAGGCGTCGAGCGCGGCCAGGGCCGGACGGCCGATCGGGACGAGGCGCTGCTTGCCGCCCTTGCCGTCCAGGCGCACCGTGCGCTCCTTCGCGTCCACGTCGTCGAGGTCCAGACCGACGGCTTCGGAGATCCGGGCGCCGGTGGAGTACAGCAGCTCCAGCAGTGCCCGGTCGCGTAAGGCGCCGGGGGCGTCGCCGCCCGGGGTGTCCAGCAGCCGCAGCACGTCGTCGACGGGCAGGGCCTTGGGCAGGCGGCGCGGCGGCGACGGGGGGTGCACGTCGCGGGCCGGGTCGGTGTCCACCAGGCCTTCGCGGACGGCGAAGCGGTGCAGGCCGCGGACGGCGACCAGGGCGCGGGCAGCGGAGGACGCGGCCAGCGGCGGGTGCTCCCCGGTGCCTTCCCGCAGCGCCGCGAGGAACGCGGACACGTGCCACTCGGCGACGTCCTTGAGCGCGTCCACCCCGGAGCAGGCGAGATGGTCGGCGTAGCGCCGGAGGTCGCGGGCGTACCCGTCCAGGGTGTTGCGGGCGGTTCCCCGCTCCACCGCGAGATGGTCGAGATAGCCGGTGATCACGCCGTGCAGGCTCAGTCGGCACCACTCCCGAACACCGTCTCCAGGGGCACGGGCGGCATGCCGTGCGCGGCCGCCACCTCCTCCAGCACCACCGCGCCGGCGGTCACGTTGACACCCCGGCGCAGCACCGGGTCGGCCCGCACCGCGTCCTCGAAACCCTTGTCCGCCAAGGCGACCGCATACGGCAGGGTGACGTTGGTGAGCGCCCAGGTAGAGGTGTTCGGCACCGCACCCGGCATGTTGGCCACGCAGTAGAACACCGAGTTGTGCACGGTGAACGTCGGGTCGGCGTGCGTGGTCGGCCGCGAGTCGGCGAAGCAGCCGCCCTGGTCGATGGCGATGTCCACGAGCACGGAGCCCGGCCGCATCTGCGCGACCAGCTCGTTGCTCACCAGCTTCGGCGCCCGGGCCCCGGGCACCAGCACCGCGCCGATCACCAGATCCGCCCACCGGCACGCCTTGTCCACCTCGTAGGCGTTGCTGGCCACCGTCTGCAGATGCCCGCGGTAGGTGAAGTCGATCTCCCGCAACCGGTTGATGTTGGTATCGAGCACCACGACCTCGGCCTGCAACCCGAGCGCGATGCTGGCCGCGTTCATCCCGGCCACCCCGGCGCCGATCACCACGACCTTCCCCGCCGGCACCCCCGACACCCCGCCGAGCAGCACCCCGCGCCCACCCTGCGCCCGCTCCAGGCAGTGCGCCCCGACCTGCGGCGCCATCCGCCCGGCCACCTCGCTCATCGGCGCCAGCAACGGCAACGATCCGTCCGCGGCCTGCACCGTCTCGTAAGCGATCGCCGTGATCCCCGAGTCCACGAGCGCTCGGGTGCACTCCTCGCTCGCCGCCAGGTGCAGGTAGGTGAACAGCAGCTGCCCCCGCCGCAGCCGCCCGTACTCCTCGGCGACCGGCTCCTTCACCTTCAGCACCAGGTCCGCCGCGCCCCAGGTATCGTCGGCGTTCGGCGCGATCTTCGCCCCCGCCGCGAGATAGTCGTTGTCCGGAAACGAGCTTCCGGCGCCGGCGCCGGTCTCGACCAGCACGTCGTGGCCGCGGTGCACCAGCTCCACCACCCCGGCCGGCGTGATCGCCACCCGGTACTCGTGGTTCTTCACCTCACGAGGAACTCCAACCAGCACTCGCGCCCCCTCCCTTACTGGACCACGCTGTCCACGGCCGCGAGCCTAGCCCCACCGATCTCCGGCCGGTCTCAGTGACACTCACGTATCGTGACGACCGTGAGCACCCCGCCGGACCCGGACGCCCTCCGCATCGGCACGGCCGAACGCGAGGACGCCATCAAGGTTCTCGGCGACCACTTCGCCGCCGGCCGCCTCCCCATGGCCGAGTACGAAACCCGCGTCACCGCCGCCGTCGACGCCACCACCCGCGCCGACCTCCGCACCCTCTTCACCGACCTCCCGGCGCCCTACCCGCCGTTCATGGCCCCACCGGCGCCCCCACCCACGCCGGCCACGCTGCTCCCGTACCACCCACCCGGCGCCCCGGTCGGCTACTCGGAGAAGTCCTGCCTCGCCGCCGGCCTCCTCCAGATCCTGCTCCCCTTCGGCACCGGCCGCTTCTACACCGGCCACATCGGCATCGCCGTCGCCCAACTCGTCCTCGTGTTCGTCGGCATCGGCGTCATCTGGTCCATCATCGACGGCATCCTGCTCATCACCACCGGCGGCACCGACCGCCACGGCCGTCCCCTACGCATGTGACGCCGCTGCCCCTACGATTCGCGCATGGACTTCATGGTGGGATTGCCCGCTTACCTAGAGCCGGCGGCGAGGTGGAAGTCACTTCTGCGCGTCCTTCGAAAACGATCCAGACAAAGTGACGACGGCAGCATGCTCGTCAGCCTCGCTTTCTGCCACCCGAAGTCGATCGTGCTGAAGGACCTGAAGGCGGAGTACGTATACCTCAACGACAGGTCCGGTACGCGCTGGGACCTGCACTTTGTCGGCTACCGGCAGCGCGACGGGCAACGACACCCGGCCGGCCAGCCGCGCTGGGAATTCGACGCCGCTAGGTTCGACGAGACACGGAGAATGGTGCAGGACGAACACGCCGCCGCGTTGGCGAGCGCCGAAATTCCCTTTGAATCGGTGGGTTGGCGATATTCGGGCAGGCCCGAGTTGGTCAGCTTCATGGCTTACCGGGACTACCCAGGGTTGATCGATTGGCTCTCACTCCGCTCGGTTCGGCTCGTCGACGCCAACGGCAGGTATCTCGACCGCTCCCTCAGCGAGATCGTCGAGGTGCTGAGCGACTGGCGTGACCTCGACAACGACATCCGCGACCTCGCGCCGGGCGAGCCGCCACAAATCGTCTCCGCGGCACCGATCAGCCAGGCCCTGCGAGCCACCGCTGCCGCTCTCGCCAGCGGAATCGCCGGCAACGCCGCCTACGAACTGCTCAAGGCGGCCATCATGTAGAGAGTCAGCGCGGCAGGTTCCGTTCTACGGCCTCCGCGATCCTCTTCGCCGGTTCGCACAGCGATGCGACCGAAACCTGAGACACCGGCCCACTGAGTACGACCCGCACCAACTCCCACCTGTCACCGTGGCTCCATGTGAAAATCCGGTACCCGACTTGTACCAGGCAGTTGTTGCCATCCCCGTCGCCGCCTGCGCGGACGAAGGCGTTGTGCTGCCCAAGCCTGACCGGTGTGCCGTCCCGCGGGGCAGCCAGCGGCCGCGACTGATCGAAACGCAGGTCGACGGAACGCCCACCGGCAGGGCCCCACCGGCATGACCAGTTGCCTATGCCGGGCACCGGGGCACCACCACCGACTCCCTCACTGGTCAGCGTCGCCTCGTCGAGCAACGCGCAGGCATCGAGAGTGTCCAACGAGTTTGGGACGAGTTTCCGGCGGGGCAGCGGCAATGCGCCGTTGAACAAAAAGATCACTATGTTGGTGGCGACAGTGGCCATCCCGCACAGATCGGCCTGCTGCCCCTTGACCAGACGTGCACCGACGTCGATGATATTCGGCTCGTGTACAGACAGAATCCGATGGCACTCACCGTTGCTTAGGCCTTGCCACGCAACAGATACAGGACCAGTACTCGTATTCCACAGTGCGGCGGGAGGCGGACCAGCTTTCTGGAGCTGGAACTCGACATACACCTCCGTGGACTGATCCGGCAATTGAATGATCAGGTCACACCCATTGAAATTGCCGTAGTTGGGGTCGAGCTCAACCTTGCCGAATTTTTCCATCGGCTGTTTTGCAGCCCTGGCAAGGGAACACAGATCGGCACTGTGCGGATCTCCGATCAGCGGTGTTCCTGCCGTCGTACTTGGCGATGTCGCGGTAGCGGTACTGCCTGGGCTCCGGGGGCCGTAAACGATCACGGCCGTGGCGACCAGCGCCGCGAGGATCAACACGGCGAGCGTGGTCCGCCGGTGTGGCCGGGACACGATGAATACGTCTCGAGCCTGGATGATCTGACCGCGGACGGTGCCGCGGAATCTGTTGAAGGTTCCTTCTCCGGGCGGTTCGTCCGACCCCATGCCGGTATCCAACCGGAAGATCCACTTTCGGTCATGCCGGGTCAGGACAGAAAGCCGCGGAGGAGAGCGGCGGTGCCGTCGAGGTGTTCGGCCATGGCTTTTCGGGCGCCGGGGGGGTCGTGGGCAAGGATGCGGTCGATGATCTTTCTGTGTTGGGTGTGGGAGTGGTGGATGTTGGTGGTGAGGAGGGGGATGGCGTCGAGTAGCTCGTTCACCCGGATGCGGATGTCGGCGACGGCAGTTGTCAGGAGGGGGGAGGCGGCGACTTCGGCGATGGCCAGGTGGAGGCGGGAGTCGCGGCGGCGGTAGTCAGCCGGATCGGTCGTGTTGGACTCGGTGAGGGCTTCGCGGAGGTGGGTGCGGTCGGCTTCGGTAAGGGTGCGGGTGGCGGCGGCTTCGGCGGCGCCGGTTTCGAGGACGCGGCGCAGGGTGAGCACGTCTTCGAGGCAAGTGGCGAGCTCTTCGCGCGGGCGGCCGCTGGCGGTGAGGGGAAGGGTGTCCGTCACGAACGTGCCGCCGTAGCGGCCGCGGCGGGATTCGACGTAGCCGGCGTCGGCCAGCGCGCGGATGGCTTCGCGGAGGGTTACCCGGCTGACGGCGAGGCGGGTGGCGAGGTCGCGCTCGGCGGGGAGGCGTTCGCCGGGGGCGGTGACGCCGAGGCGGATGGCCTGCAACAACCGCTCGACGGTTTCCTCGAACGCGTTGCCGGTGCGGACGGGGCGGAAGACCGCCGCGCCCGCACTGGCCAAAGTGGACACTGCCGCACCTAGAGCGGGGTCACGTAGGCGCCGGAGATGCCGCCATCGACGAGGAACGTGGACGCGGTGATGAACGACGAGTCGTCGCTGGCCAGGAATGCGACGGCGGCCGCGATCTCGGACGGTTCGGCGAAGCGGCCCATGGGGACGTGGACCAGGCGGCGCTGGGCGCGCTCGGGGTCCTTCGCGAACAGTTCCTGCAACAGGGGGGTGTTCACCGGACCGGGGCACAGGGCGTTGACCCGGATGCCTTCGCGGGCGAACTGGACGCCGAGCTCGCGGGACATCGCGAGGACCCCGCCTTTGGAGGCGGTGTAGGAGATCTGCGAGGTTGCGGCGCCGAGGACGGCGACGAAGGAGGCGGTGTTGATGATCGAGCCGTGGCCCTGGCGTTGCATGTGGGGGATCACGTACTTGCAGCAGAGGTAGACGGAGGTGAGGTTGACCCGCTGGACGTGCTCCCAGGCCTCGATGCCGGTGGTGAGGATGGAGTCGTCCTCGGGTGGCGAGATGCCGGCGTTGTTGAACGCGATGTCGACCCGCCCGTGCCGGGACACCACGGTGTCGAACAGTGCCTCGACGCCGGGCTCGTCGGTGACGTCACAGGTGATCGCGTCACCGTCGAGCTCCTTGGCCAGTTCCTCGACCGCGTCGGCGTTCAGGTCCACGGCGACCACCCGCGCCCCCTCGGCGGCGAACCGCCGCGCGGTCGCCAGGCCGATCCCGCTGGCCGCGCCGGTGATCACCGCCACCCGATCCTGTAGCCGCATCTACCCCTCCGTGCTGATGAAGACGTTCTTGGTCTCGGTGAACGCGGCCAGCGCGTCCGGGCCGAGCTCGCGCCCGAGGCCGGACTGCTTCACCCCGCCGAACGGCGTCCAGTACCGGACCGAGGAGTGCGAGTTCACCGACAGGTTCCCGGCCTCCACCCCGCGCGCCACCCGCAGCGCCCGGCCGACGTCGCGGGTCCAGATCGACCCGGACAGCCCGTACTCGGTGGCGTTGGCCATCCGCACCGCGTCCGCCTCCTCGTCGAACGCCTGCACGGTCACCACCGGACCGAAGATCTCCTCGACCACCGTCCGATCATCCACTGAGGACGGCAGCAGAACCGTTGGCGGAAACCAGAAACCCGGACCGTCCGGCGCGCTCCCGCGGAACGCCACCGGGGCGCCGGGCGGCACGTAGCCGGCCACGCTCGCCCGGTGCGCCGCCGAGATCAGCGGACCCATCTCGGTCGCCTCGTCCCCCGGATCCCCCACCACGACCCCGTGCACGGCCGGCTCCAGCAGCTCCAGGAACCGGTCGAAAACGCCGCGCTGCACCAGGATCCGGGACCGCGCGCAGCAGTCCTGCCCGGCGTTGTCGAACACCCCGTACGGCGCGGTGGCCGCCGCCTTCTCCAGGTCCGCGTCGGCGAACACGATGTTGGCGTTCTTCCCGCCCAGCTCCAGTGTCACCCGCTTCACCGACGCCGCGCACCCGGCCATGATCTGCTTCCCGACCTCGGTCGAGCCGGTGAACACGATCTTCCGCACCGCCGGGTGGTCCACGAACCGTTGCCCCACGACGGAACCCTTGCCGGGCAGCACCTGGAACGCATCGTCCGGGATCCCGGCCTCGCGGGCCAGCTCACCGAGCCGCAGCGCCGTCAGCGGGGTCAGCTCGGCCGGCTTGAGCACCACGGTGTTCCCGGCGGCCAGCGCCGGCGCGAACCCCCAGCCGGCGATCGGCATCGGGAAGTTCCACGGCACGATCACCCCGACCACACCCAGCGGCTCGGCGAACGTGACGTCCAGACCGCCGGGCACCGGAATCTGCCGGCCGAACAACCGCTCCGGCGCGGCCGCGTAGTAGTTCAGCACATCCCGGACGTTGCCCGCTTCCCAGCGAGCGTTGGAGATCGTGTGCCCGGAGTTGGCCACCTCCAGCCGCGCCAGGTTCTCCCGGTCGGCGTCCACGGCGGACGCGAACGCCCGCAGCAGCGCCGCCCGCTCCCCCGGCGCCACCGCCCGCCACGACGGAAACGCCGCGGCGGCCCGGACAATGGCCTCGTCCGTCTCCTCGGCCGAGGTCAGCGCCACGGTCTCGACCACCCGCTCGGTGGCCGGGTTGATCACGTCGAAGGTCGCCGCCGTCATGCCGCTTCCACCAACGCCTCGAACAGCCGCACACCGTCCGCGTCCATTTCCGGATGCCATTGCACGCCAAGGAGAAACTCGTTGTCACCGGGCAGCTCGAGCGCCTCGACCGAGCCGTCGGCGGCCCAGGCCACCGGGACCAGCCCGGCGCCGAGCCGGCCGGCGCCCTGGTGATGATGGCAGGACACCGTTGCCTGCTCGCCGAGGATGCCGGCCAGCCGGGACTCCGCCGCCACCTTCACCTCGACACGCCCGAACGTCCCGGGCCGCGGCAGATGGTCGGTGCTCCCCACGTCGTCGGGCAGGTGCTGGCGCAAGTCGCCGCCCAGCGCGATGTTGATCACCTGCAGGCCGCGGCAGACGCCCAGCACCGGCACCCCGCTTTCCCTTGCGGCGTCGAGGAGTTGGAACTCGACACCGTCCCGGTCGCGGCGCGGCGCTCCGGTCGTGGGCAGTGCCGGCTGGCCGTAGTGGGCGGGGTCGATGTCCGCGCCCCCGGCCAGTACCAGACCGTCCAAACGCGACACCAGGCTGGCGTCCCAGGCACCGCCGGGCGGGATCAGCACCGGCGTGCCTCCGGCCGCAACCACACTGTCCACATAGGGCTTATGGAGCAGCGCCGCCGGCATGTCCCACACGCCGAACCTGGCCTGCTCCAGGTAGCAACTGATGCCGATGAGGGGGCGAGATGCGATGAATGCCCCATTCGCTGCACCAGACGCACTGAATGAGTCATTCATCGCACTAGAGCCGCTCGAAGCCACGGACCTTCTCCCAGTCGGTCACCGCGGCGTCGTAGGCCGCGAGCTCCACCCGCGCGTTGTTCAGGTAGTGGTCCACCACTTCGTCGCCGAACGCCGCACGGGCCAGCTTGCTCTCCGCCAGCAGCGCCGCGGCGTCCCGCAGGGTGGCCGGGACCTGCGCCCGATCCGTGTGCTCGTAAGCGTTTCCGGCCAGCGGAGGCTCCAGCGGCAGCTCGTTCTCGATACCGTGCAACCCGGCCGCGATCAACGCGGCCACCGCGAGGTAGGGGTTCACGTCCCCGCCCGGAATCCGGTTCTCCACCCGCAACGAGTCGCCGTGCCCCACCACCCGCAGCGCGCAGGTGCGGTTGTCCGGACCCCAGGCGACCGTGGTCGGGGCGAAGCTGCCGGCCACGAACCGTTTGTAGGAGTTGACGTTCGGCGCGAAGAAGTAGGTGAGCTCGCGGGTCGCGGCGAGCTGGCCGGCCAGGAAGTGGTCCATCAGCGGAGAGAACCCGTGCGCCCCGTCACCGGCCAGCACCGGGGTGCCGTCGGTGCCGCGCAGGCTGATGTGGATGTGGCAGGAGTTGCCCTCGCGCTCGTTGTACTTCGCCATGAACGTCAGGCTCTTGCCGTGCGCCGCGGCGATCTCCTTGGCCCCGGTCTTGTAGATGCTGTGGTTGTCGCACGTGGTCAGCGCCTCGGCGTAGCGGAACGCGATCTCGTGCTGGCCGGGGTTGCACTCCCCCTTCGCCGACTCCACGTACATCCCCGCACCCGCCATCCCGTTGCGGATGTCGCGCAGCAGCGGTTCGAGCCGCCCGGTGCCGAGCATCGAGTAGTCCACGTTGTACTGGTTGGCCGGGGTCAGCTCCCGGTAGCCGCGCCGCCAGGCATCCTCGTAGGTGTCCTCGAACACGATGAACTCGAGCTCGGTGCCGACGTAGGCGGCCAGCCCGCGCTCGGCCAGCCGGTCGAGCTGGCGGCGCAGCACCTGGCGCGGCGAGGCGACCACCGGCGTGCCGTCCAGCCACTCGATGTCGGCCAGCAGCAGCGCCGTCCCGTCGTGCCACGGCACCCGGCGCAGCGTCGCGAAGTCCGGCCGCAGCACGAAGTCCCCGTACCCCCGCTCCCACGAGGACATCCGGTACCCATCCACGGTGTTCATCTCGACATCCACGGCGAGCAGGTAGTTGCACGCCTCCGCGGCATGCGGCACCACCTCGTTGAGGAAGTACTCCGCGCCGCATCGCTTGCCCTGCAACCGGCCCTGCATGTCCACCAGCGCCAGCAGGACCGTGTCGATCTCCCCTGCCTCGACCAGCTCCCGCAGCCGGCCCAGGCTCAGCAGACCATCGCCGTGCCGCATCCGCCCTCCAAAGGACCAGTAGTGATCCAATGAACCCATTGCACCTGGTATGGCTCAACCTGTCAAACGGCCGCGCAGGTCAGGTTGGGATCTGTTGTGACCATGGGTGATGGGCCAGTTACCCGCTGGGACAACGCCGGGAGTACCCTCAGGCAGTGATTGTCCCTGGCGGAGGTGGACATGCATAGATTCGTGGGCGGCCTACTATTCGACAGCGCCGGCCGAATCCTCTTGGTCAAACGGGCGACAACCGATCCGCAGATGGGTGGTCTGTGGTCATTGCCTGCGGGCGGGATCGAAAACGGAGAGTCCAGCGAAGAGGCACTGATCCGAGAGTTTCACGAAGAAACCGCGCTGACCATCGAGGTCGGAAGAGCTGTTGCGGTTATTCGCCGGCCGACCTGGCAGGTGGCCACTTACGAAGTCACTGTGACTGACGGAAGCCTGTCGGTCGAGCAAGAGTCTGACCTCGTCGAGGCACGATACTTCCCGATCGAAGATCTGCCAGAGCAAACAGTTCTCGAGGCTCGCGTGCCGATACTGAGTTGGTGGCTCGCATCGCGCGACAGCGTCACGGCCGAGCAACATTCCCGCGCCGTGGATGGACTCTTCTCGTCACTCTTCTACTCGTACCTGTACAACAGCCTGGAGGAGTTCTCAGATTTCGATCTGTTGCCAATTCTTAGATGGCATATAACCCGAACCCCATGGCGCAAATTCAAGTCGTCCATTCCTTTTCTACTGTCTGATATGGGTCGTGAAGCCGGGCAACATGCGGTCCTCGCGGAGCTACTGTTCTCGCTGTGGACCATCCTGGACGACCTATCCGATGACCGCCAGCAACGTTACGGAACCGAGACAGCTCACGTCAGATTTGGCCGTGCCCGCATCATCAATGGGCTGTTCGGCGCTATCGAGTCGCTGCACAAGGTGATCCGCGAGCGATTGGGCCAAGAACTCGCCCAGGATATTCTGCATGCACTGATGACCTGCCGGGCGGGTCAAGCTGCCAGGCTCATGACACGGTTCTCTGATGCGAATGCCTATCTCGAAGCATCGGTCGACCGAACCCGGTTCTTGGGTGTGTCCTGGCGCGCATGCCTCCGAGCGGCAGGACGGTGGCCGGCCGGCGATGCTCTCTACAAATTTCACTGCCGAACCGCGCGTTTCGGGCAGCTACTTAATGACTATTTCGACCTTCGGACTGGCACGCTGCAAGACTTCAAGCAAGGCGTGTACAGCTACTACGCGTTCAGACTGGCAGTCAAGGTTGACGACAAACAGTCAGTCGACGAACTATGGAGCAGGCATGACGAAAAGAACGCCGTCGACGACGTTCGCCACCTCCTTGAACAACATGATGTCACCGAAACTGTCCGCGGCGACGCTATGACCATGCTGGAGACATTGATCTCAGCTGCCCGCGAGCTTTTAGTCTCACCCGACGAACAGGACGTACTGATCGGATGGTTGGAACAATCTCTCTTCAACACTCTGCCACCCAGCCAGGCGGCGGAACTGAACTATAAACCCGAATTCACCAGGTTCCTTGACAGCTTCGAGCGCCTTTGCGCAAAATTGGCCTAGATCAATCTCAGCCGAAAGGGCACGCCGTGGGCGCCGCAGTCTTGAATGTCGCCTTGAGCGTCCTCGCTGGCATCATCGTGGCCGCCCTGGGGCTCGCGCTGTTCGACACGGACAAGCTGCGTCGCCGTATCGCGAATCGATTTGGCCTGAACCTGGGGCGATCATATCAGAGAATCAACACTCGAACTCAGGTCATTAACAACTTCAATGCCATCTTTGTGCAGGACGTCAGCGATCACATTGGCCGGATACTGCTGATGTCTCATACCGGCGGATACCCGGAATTCGACCCATTTACCCGGCTGCTGGAGATCTCCGGACACAGCAACCTTGAGATCCACGCGGCGATCACCGAGCAGACCATCCGGGCATACTACCGCGAACGGCCGGAAGTGCTTCGAGGAATCGTGTCATCACAAAGCGTCAAATTATACACTTTCGCCGACCTCACGCCGTATCGATTTCGGATCGGCATCAACACCCATCTTGGAGTAGGCTTCTTCTGCGCCTACTACGGGCATACGGATAATCGAGTCGAGCTCGAAGGGATCAGATCCGAGAACCCGACCATGATCGCCGCCATCGAGGCGATGTTCTGGGGCCTGCTTCGCCGAGGTCAACAAGTTACATCCGACTGGCTGAGAGGACTCGAACAAGGCTCAGACAGCAAGTCATAGCCTAGTGGCCGAACTGCCCAGCCTCGGCCGCTTCGCCACATCCACGATGCGCCCGAGCTGCTCGCGCATCACTCGCGCTCCACCAACGTGCCGGCGCAGCACCGCCTCTTTGATCACGACATGTAGTCGTGGCGCACGTCTCCGTCCACTAGTTCTTGCCGAGCCAGGCGGAACTTGACCAGTCGATTGACAGTTGGGCGCTCTCGATCCGGCTGATGGTGGCGCGGCTCAGCCCGGTCCTCTGGGCGGCAGGGTCCATCGTGCGGAGGCCCGCGGCCACCCGAAGATCGCGCAGCTGGCGACCAAGCTGCCGTCGCCTGGTGGCCGGGCCTGGTTCGGCAAACCCTTTACGTCCGAAGTGGAGGGTCAATGTACAGCAGTGGCTTGGTCGTCGGGTCGTGGGTCGACATCGGCGACGGCCGCCCGATCCGGTTCGAGGTCGGCGGCAGCGGTGTGGTCTACGTGACGTGCGGTCGCAACTCCGAAGAGAGCTTCCAGCTCAGCTTCGACCCCGAGGCGTTGCGCGAGTTCCTGCGCCTGGGCTCTGACGCCTTGCGGGAGATGGACGCGATCCATGCCCGGGAGCTGGCCGAGGACGAGCCTGTTTGACGCGCTCTTGACATCGGCGGGCGCTGAGGATCAGTCTCTACCGCATCTAAAGGACTGGTCCTAGCCCATTGGGAGCGAGGAGGCGGCCGTGACGACAGACAGCCCGCAGACCCGGACCACACCGACTCCCCCGCCCGGCGACGACGAGAAACGGCTGCACGAGCTGGGCTACGCGCAGGAGCTGTCCCGGCGCATGTCCGGGTTTTCAAACTTCGCGGTCTCGTTCACAATCATCTCGATCCTCTCCGGTTGCCTCACCCTGTACGGGTTCGGGATGAAGACGGGCGGGCCGGTGATGATCGTCTGGGGCTGGCCGATCGTCGGACTGCTGACGCTCGTTGTCGGCCTGGCCATGGCCGAGGTGTGCTCCAGCTACCCGACCGCGGGCGGCCTGTACTACTGGGCGGCCAAGCTGGCGCCGTCGAACGGCCCGGCGTGGTCGTGGTTCACCGGCTGGTTCAACTTCCTCGGTCAGGTGGCGGTCACCGCCGGCATCGACTTCGGCGCGGCGTTCTTTCTCAACGCCTTCCTGGACCTGCAGTTCGGGTACGCCGCGACGCCAGGCCACACCATCCTGCTGTTCGGAATCATCCTGGTGCTGCACGGCTTGCTGAACACGTTCGGCGTGCAGCTCGTCGCGCGGCTCAACGACATCAGCGTGTGGTGGCACGTGTTCGGCGTGCTGATCATCGTCGGAGCGTTGGCCTTCCTGCCCGACAACCACCAGTCGGCCTCGTTCGTGTTCGGCGAGTTCGTCAACAACACCGGCTGGAGCTCCGGCCTGTACGTGGCGCTGCTCGGCCTGCTGCTCGCCCAGTACACGTTCACCGGCTACGACGCCAGCGCGCACATGACCGAGGAGACGCACGATGCCGCGCGCTCCGGTCCCCGCGGCATCGTGATGTCGATCGTGGTGTCGCTCGCCGCCGGCTGGGTGCTCCTGATCGGGCTGACCTTCGCCATCCAGGACTACTCGGTGGAGGGTGCCTCCGCTGCCCCGCCGGCGCAGATCTTCATCGACGCGATCGGTTCCACCGGCGGAAAGCTGCTGCTGCTCATCGTGATCGGCGCCCAGTTCTTCTGCGGCATGTCCTCGGTGACCGCGAACTCCCGGATGATCTACGCGTTCTCCCGGGACGGCGCGCTGCCCTTCTCGTCCTTCTGGCACCGGGTGAACAAGCGCACCCGCACGCCGACCAACGCGGTCTGGCTGGCAGCCGCGGGCGCGTTCGTGCTTGGCTTGCCGTACCTGTGGAACGCCACCGCGTACTACGCCGTCACGTCGATCGCGGTGATCGGGCTCTACATCGCCTATGTGCTCCCGACATTCCTCCGGCTGCGCAAGGGCGAGGAGTTCGTGCGCGGGCCGTGGCATCTCGGCCGGTGGAGCCGTCCGGTCGGAACGGTCGCGGTCGTCTGGGTGTGCGTGATCACTGTGCTGTTCATGCTGCCCCAGGCGAGCCCGGTAACCAGGGACAGCTTCAACTACGCGCCGGTCGCCGTGCTGGTGGTGCTGGGCTTCGCCGGGATCTGGTGGCTGGTGTCCGCGCGGAACTGGTTCACCGGCCCGAAGGTGCAGGGCAGCGCCGAGGAGTTGGCCGCGATCGAGCGTGATCTCGGCTCAGTCTAGGCGGTTGAGAAACCGGATGGAGCGGGTCGGCCAGGCCGCATCCGCCGGCCGTGGCGAGGCGTTGCCGGCGCGGACGGCATGTGCGGCCAGCAACCCGGCGACGGCCTGGCTGTTGACGATCTCACCGGCCAGCACCATCCGGACCGCCTCACCGAGCGGGAACCGCCGGATCTCCAGATCCGCCTCCTCCTCGCCCATCTCCTCCCTGTCCACAGTGGACAAACCGGTGGCGAGGTAGACCCGGACCGTCTCGTCGGTGAACCCGGGCGAGCTGGTCAGGTCCACCAGCACCGCCCAGTGCTCGGCGGCGAGCCCGGCCTCCTCCACCAGTTCCCGCCGGGCGGCCTCGAGCGGGTCCTCGCCGGCGTGGTCGATGAGTCCGGCCGGCAGCTCCCAGAGCCGCCGGCCAACCGGATGCCGGTACTGGTGGATCATGGTGACCTGGTCGTCCTCGTCCAGGGCCAGGATCCCCACCGCACCGATGTGCTCGATCACTTCGCGCCTGGCCGCCTTCCCGCCGGGCATCACGACCTCGTCCTCGCGCAGCGCGAAGATCCGTCCCACGTAGATGTCCCGAGTGGACACGACCTCGAAGACGTGGCGCTCTTCTTCGCTCACCGCCCGGCCCCGGCCGCGCTGGTGACCGACTGCTCGGGCAGCACGACGGGAAGCCGCTCGGCCGCGCGGTACTCCACGGCGGCCTTGACGAACCCGGCGAACAGCGGGTGCGGCCGGGTGGGCCGGCTCTTCAGCTCTGGGTGCGCCTGGGTGCCGACGAAGAACGGGTGCACGTCGGTGGGCAGCTCGACGAACTCGACCAGGTGCCCGTCCGGGGACACGCCGGAGAACACCACGCCGGCCCTCGCCAGCCGGTCCCGGTAGGCGTTGTTGACCTCGTAGCGGTGCCGGTGCCGCTCGGAGACCTCCTTCGTCCCGTACGCGCGGGCGACCGCGGAGCCGGAGGCGAGCTTGGCCGGGTAGGCGCCGAGCCGCATGGTGCCGCCCATGTCCCGCTCGCCGGCCACCACGTCCTGCTGGTCGGGCATCGTGCTGATCACCGGGTGCTTCGTGGTCTCGTCGAACTCGTCGGAGTTCGCGTCCGCGAGCCCGGCGAGGTTGCGTGCCATCTCGATCACCATGCACTGCAGCCCGAGGCACAGCCCGAGCGTCGGGATGCCGTTCGGCCGGGCGTAGGCGATCGCCCCGATCTTGCCCTCGATGCCGCGCACCCCGAACCCGCCGGGGATCAGCACACCGTCCACCCCGGACAGCGCGGCCGCGGCGCCGGCCGGCGTCTGGCAGGTGTCCGACGGCACCCAGACCACGTCGACCTTGGCCCGGTGCGCGAACCCGCCGGCCCGCAGCGCCTCGGTCACCGAGAGGTAGGCGTCCGGCAGGTCGACGTACTTGCCCACCACCGCGATCCGCACCGTCTCCTTCGGACTGTGCACCCGGTCGAGCAGGTCGCCCCACACGGTCCAGTCCACGTCCCGGAACGGCAGGCCGAGCCGGCGCACCACGTAGGCGTCCAGCCCCTCGCGGTGCAGCACCTTCGGAATGTCGTAGATGGACGGTGCGTCCGGCGCGGCCACGACCGCGTCGGTGTCCACGTCGCACATCAGCGCGATCTTGCGCTTGAGCCCGTCGGGGATGTCGCGGTCGGCCCGGCAGACGATGGCGTCAGGCTGGATGCCGATGTTGCGCAGCGCAGCCACGGAGTGCTGGGTGGGCTTGGTCTTCAGCTCCCCGGACGGCGCGAGGTAGGGCACCAGCGAGACGTGCAGGAAGAAGCAGTTGTCCCGGCCGACGTCGTGCCGCACCTGCCGGCAGGCCTCCAGGAACGGCAGCGACTCGATGTCGCCGACCGTGCCGCCCACCTCGGTGATCACCACGTCCGGCGCGCGCCCGGTGTCGTCCGGCTCGGCCATCGCCCGGATCCGGGACTTGATCTCGTCGGTGATGTGCGGGATCACCTGGACGGTGTCACCGAGGTACTCGCCGCGGCGCTCCTTGGCGATCACCGTCGAGTACACCTGGCCGGTGGTGACGTTGGCACTGCCGGTGAGGTCGCGGTCCAGGAACCGCTCGTAATGGCCGATGTCCAGATCGGTCTCGGCACCGTCGTCGGTGACGAACACCTCGCCGTGCTGGAACGGGTTCATCGTGCCCGGATCCACGTTGAGGTAGGGGTCGAGCTTCTGCATCGTGACCCGCAGACCACGGGCGGTGAGCAACTGGCCGAGGCTGGACGCGGTGAGCCCCTTGCCCAGCGAGGAGGCCACGCCCCCGGTAACGAATACGTGTTTGGTCGTCCGTGCTTGCAAAGGGGCTCCCCGTGGCGTCAATCCTCGTGCCCGACCGTTCCCGGCGGCACCGTTCAAAGCGGGGCGTCCCGCCTGCCTTTCCACGGGGTTTCACGCTAACACGTGCACAAACCCTCGCGCACGGAAGACACGCCAGTTCACCCCCGCCAGGATCCCGCGAGTCGGGATCCCGCGAGTCGGGATCCCGCGAGTCCCCAACTCAGGCACGCGAGTTCCCACTTCGGGCACGCGAGTTCTGGCTTCCAGCGCGGCGCCCAGCCGGCCCGCCCGCGCGAACCGCGAACTCATGTGTCTGAAGCGGGGACTCGCGTGCCTGAACCGGGGACTCGCCGGATCCCCGTCAGGTGGGTGGCAGGCCGGGGGCGGCGGCTTGGGCGTTGCCGGCGGTGCCGTAGCGGCCGGACTTCTCGTCGAGTTGCTCGCGCAGGGCGAGGAGGGTGACGACGCGGCCGGCGGGCGTGTCCACGTTGTCTACTGTGGACAGGATCTGGGTGGCGGCGGTGTCGGCGCGGACCACGCCGAGCGGGCCGGTGCCGTCGGCCGAGCCCGCACCGCCGGCGAGCACCGTGCCGGCGCCGGAGCGGTCGACCTGGGTGGCGAACCGCGCGATCGTGGCCGCCCGGTCGCCCACCGCGTCGCCGCGGATCGCGCCGCCGGTCAGCACGACGGCGAGCTGCGCCGGCTTGAGACCCTCGGCGGCGCGCACGAAGCCGCCGTCGGTGAGGCCGGCGAGCGCCGCGGCGGTCTCCTCCGCCGAGGCCTGCGGCCGGTTGTCCGCCTTGCTGATCAGCAGCAGCGGGCCCAGCAGCCCGCCGGCCAGCGTGCCCGGATCGGTCACGGTCGGCAGCTGCACCCCGGCCGGCAGCAGCCGGGTGGCGATGTCCTTGAGCGCCTCGGCCCGCGCCGGATCCGCGAACGCGTCGGTGAGCTGCAGCTCCCCGGTGACCGTCGCGCCGGACGCGGTGACCAGCGTCCTCACCGCGTCCCGGTCGGCCGGCGCGGCGTCCGCGGTGGTGATCAGCACGACGGTCCGCCGGTCCAGCAGCCCGCGCACGGCCAGCGGACCGACCGTGGCGGCGAACCCGTCGGCGTCGCGCAGCCGCGCGGCCTGACCGTTGCGCTGCGCCTCCAGCTCCGACACCTGCCGCACCAGGTCGCCGTTGTCGCTGCTCAGCCCGCTCAGCAGGGTCCGGCTCAGGGTGGTCGAGCCGAGCACGACGCCCATGGCGAGCGCCAGGAACACCGCGGCGATGGAGATCAGGTGGTACCGCATGGAGATCACGTGAAGAGCCCCTTGATCCAGGAGACGAAGCCGGCCCAGGTGTCCGCCGCCCAGTCCAGGTAGACACCGCCGACGCCGGACACGGCCAGCGCCACGACCACCGCGACCAGCGCGGCGAGGATGAGCAGCAGCACCGCGACCACCGACACCCGGTTGCGGTGCAGCGCCGCGACCGCCGCGCCGTCGACCAGCCGGCTGCCGAGTTTGAGCCGGGTCAGGAACGTGGACGGGTTGGAGCCGGAGCGCCCGCGGTCGAGGAACTCGCCGAGCGTGGCCTGGAAGCCGGCGGTGACCACCAGGCTCGCCCCGTGCGCGTCGGCCAGCAGCAGCGCCAGGTCCTCGGCGTTGCCGGAGGCCGGGAACGTGACCGCGCCGATGCCGAGGTCCTGGATCCGCTCCAGGCCGGGCGCGTGGCCGTCGAAGTGCGCGGGAATGACCACCTCCGCTCCGCAGCGCAGGGTCTCGGTGGAGATCACGTCCGGGTCACCGACGATCACGTTCGGCCGGTAGCCGAGCCGGTGCAGCGTGTCCGCCGCCGACTCGACCGCGATCAGCACCGGCCGGTGCTCGGCCAGATAACGCTTGAGCGCCTTGACGTCCTCCGCATGCCCGGCGCCCGGCGCGACCACCAGCACCTGGCGGTGCCGGATCGGCGCGCGCAGGTTGGGCACGCCGACCCCGTCCAGGATCAGCGTGCGCTCCCGGCGCAGGAACTCGATCGTGTTCGCGGAGAACGCCTCGAGCTGGGCGGACATCCCGGCCTTGGCCTCCACCATGAGGTCGGCCACGGTCTCCGCGGTGTGCTGGCTGCCCCGCGCGACCTCCCGCTCGCCGGCGTAGACCACGCCGTCGTGCAGCCGCAGCCGGAACCCCTCCTTGATCGTCCGCAGCGCGTCCGCGCCCACCCCGTCGATCAGCGTGATCCCGGCGCCCACCAGCATCTCCGGGCCCAGGTTCGGGTACCGCCCGGAGATCGACGGGGACGCGTTGACCACACCGGCCACCTCGGCCTGGATCAGCGCGTCCGCCGTGGCCCGGTCGACGTCGACCTGGTCGAGGACCGCGATGTCCCCGGGCCCGACCCGGCGCAGCAGCGCCTCGGTGCGGCGCCCCACCCGGGCGATTCCGACCACGCCCGGCAGGCTTTTGTCCGATCTGGCCAGGAGGCCGCTGAGCTTCATGAGGCTGATGGTGACAAATGGACGGCGATTGATCCGTATGCCACGCCGATCGGCGTGTCGTTACCCCAATTGGATCTTGACCTGCGCGGCGTGGGTCAGGAGATCGTCAACCGGCCACTGGTCGTAGGCGTGGCTGCCGTGCTGGTGCGCGATCACCCGGCCGTCCGGGGCGATCAGGAAATCGGCCGGAAGCCCGAGCCGCCCGCCGTCCGGCCTTGTCTTCGGGGCGGGTTTGCGCCGGCGCAGCACCGCGGGCAGATCCCGGGCGATCCCGCGCACGACCGCCGGCCAGGCGCGCGGGTTGAGCAGGGCGCGCGGGCCGGGCTCGACGCCGAACTCGGCGTAGAGCCGCTGGCCCGGATCGGCGACGACCGCGAAGGGAAGGTCCGCGGTGTGCTCGCGCAGTTCCTCCGCGGTGGAGTGGAACAGCACGACCTCGCGAATACCGGCCGCCTCGATCTCGGCGTGCCGCCGCACGACCGAGCGCAGGTGCAGATTGCACACCGGGCACCCGGCGAACCGCCGGAACTGCAGGTGCACCAACCGTTCCGGGTCCGGCACCCGGATCGCCGCACCCATGACGGTGACCAGCTCACGCATCCCGACCCGCATCTGACTTCTCTCCTCGTAGGCGTATGTTGTACGCCTACAACGTTATGCGCGTAGGGTGTACGCTGTCAATCCGTGCCCCGCCCGAAGTCCCTCACCGAAGCCGAGATCGCCACGGCCGCGCTCGCCGTCCTCGACCGCGACGGCCTCGAAGCGCTGTCCATGCGCACGATTGCGGCCGAGCTCGGCCTGAGCACGATGGGCCTCTACCGCTACGTCACCGACCGCGAGCAGCTCGAGGGCCTGGTCGTGGACCTCGTGCTCAGCGCCGCCGACCCCGAGCCGCCGGCCCGCGGCACCTGGCAGCGCCGGCTCACCGTCCTGGTCGAACGGCTGCGCACCGCCGTCAGCGCCCACCCCGCAGTCGTGCCGCTGCTGCTGACCAACCGGCACACCTCCATGCGGCTGGCCCGCTGGGGCGAGTCCGTGCTCGCGGTGCTCACCGACGCCGGCTTCACCGACCGCCCTCGCGTCATCGCGTTCCGCGCCCTGGTCGGCTACGTGACCGGCGCCCTGCAGGTCGAGCACCTCGGCCCGCTCTCCGGCCCCGGCACCAAAGCCCTCGCCGAGCTACCCCGAACCGAGTACCCGCACATCACCGAGAACGCCCGCCTCGCCCAGCGGATCACCCCCGACGAGGAGTTCCGCGGCGGCCTCAGCATCCTGCTGCGTGGCCTGGCGCCCTAGCGGGTTCGCTTGCGGCGGTTGGGTTTGTGGCCGTTGCGCTTGTCCTGCTCGGCGACGGCGAGGAGTTCCTCGGCGTGGGCGCGGCCGGTTTCGGTGGAGTCCATGCCGGCGAGCATGCGGGCCAGCTCGACGACGCGGTCGCGGTCGTTGACGGTGCGCACGTCGGCGCCGATGACGCCGCCCATGGCGCGTTTGTCGACGACGATGTGGCGATCGGCGAACGCGGCAACCTGCGGCAGGTGGGTCACCACGATCACCTGGTGGCTGCGGGCCAGGCGGGCCAGGCGGCGGCCGATCTCCACCGCGGCACGGCCGCCGACGCCGGCGTCGACCTCGTCGAACACCAGGGTCGGGACCGGGTCCGCGTGCGAGAGGACCACTTCGATGGCCAGCATCACCCGGGACAGCTCACCGCCGGACGCGGCCTTGTGCACGGGTAACGGCTCCGCGCCGTCGTGCGCGCGCAGCCACAGCTCGACGTCGTCGGCGCCGTCCGGGCCGGCGTGCACCAGCCGCCCGCCCACGGCCAAGGCGTGCGGGTCACGCTCGTCGGTGGGGCGCGGCCGGACGCCCACCTCGATCACCGACTGCGGCATGGCCAGCCCGCCGAGTTCCTCGGTGACCGCCTTGGCCAGCTCGTCCGCAGCCGCAAGCCGTTGTACCGTCAGGGTTTCCGCGTGCCCGGCCAGCTCACCGGCCAGCTCGTCACGGCGCCGGGCCAGCTCGGCCAGCGCCTCCTCGGAGGTGTCCAACCCGGCGAGCCGCTCGGTCGCGGCGGCCGACCAGGCCAGCACGCCGTCCACGTCGGCCGCGTACTTCCGGGTGAGCTGCTTGAGCTCGGCCTGCCGGGCGAGCACCTGCTCCAGCACCGCCGGGTCGGCGTCCAGCGTCTCCAGGTAACCGGCCAGCTCGGTGCCGACGTCGGCCAGCAGCATGGACGCCTCGGCCAGCCGCGGCTCCAGCTCGCGCAGCCGTGGATCCTCGGCGGCGCCGAGCCGCCGGCGAGCCTCGGCGATCAGCCCGAGCGCGCCCGGCGCGTCCGGGTCGCCCTCCGGAGAGCCGGTCACCGCGTAGGCCGCGCCGCTCGCGGTCTCCCGGAGCTGGTCGGCGTCGGCGAGCCGGCGCGCCTTCGCGGCCAGCGCCTCGTCCTCGCCGGGCTGCGGGTCCACCGCCTCGATCTCGGCGAGCCCGTGCCGGAGCAGGTCGGCCTCCCGGGCCAGCTCCCGGGACCGCTCGGTGCGCTCGGTCAGCTCGGCGCTCACCCGCAGCCACTCCTCCCGGGTGGCCCGGTAGGCGGCGAGTGTGCCGGCCACGTCCTCGCCGGCGAACCGGTCCAGCACGGCCCGCTGCTCGGCCGGACGGAGCAGGCGGAGCTGGTCGTTCTGCCCGTGCACGGCGATGAGCTGCTCGGAGAGCTCGGAGAGCACGCCTACCGGGACCGACCGGCCGCCAAGATGGGCACGAGAGCGCCCGTCCGACGTCATCGTGCGCAGCGCGATCAGGCTGCCGTCCTCCTCCGGATCGGCGCCGGCCTCGGCGGCAACGCGCGCCGCGCTGCCGCCGAGCGCCTCGAACCGGCCCTCCACCACCGCCTTGGGCACGCCGCTGCGCACCCGGGAGGTCTCGGCCCGGCCGCCGGACAGCAGGGACAGCCCGGTCACCACCATGGTCTTGCCCGCCCCGGTCTCCCCGGTCACCACGGTGAATCCGGGATGGAGCTCGAGCGTCGCCTCGTCGATCGCGCCCAGCCCCTGGATGCGCATCTCGGCCAGCACACCCGCACCTTATCGGCTCGCCGTGACGAAATCCGGCAACCATCCACAGGCCACGCCGGGCTACTTGGACCGCCAGCCCTGAACAGGCAATTCGAACTTGCGAACGAGGCGCTCGGTGAACGTGCCCTGGCCGAGCCGGACGAGCTTCACGGGCTTGTGGCCGCCGCGCACCTCGACCCGGCCGCCCGGCGGGATGTCCACGGTGCGGCGCCCGTCGCAGCAGAGCACGGCCGGGTGGCCGGCCGGGTCGACCTCCACCGCCACCACGGAGTCCGGCGACACCGCCAGGGAGCGCGAGAACATGGCGTGCGCGTTGCTCGGCACCACCAGCATGGTGCGCACGTCCGGCCACACCACCGGCCCGCCGGCGGAGAACGCGTAGGCCGTCGAGCCGGTCGGCGTCGCGCACAGCACCCCGTCGCAGCCGAACGAGGACACCGGCTGGCCGTCCACCTCGATCCGCACGTCCAGGATCCGCTCCCGGCTGGACTTCTCCACGCTGGCCTCGTTGAGCGCCCAGTCCTCGGCGATGACCCGGCCGTTCAGCGTGGCGGTGACGTCGACGGTCATCCGGTCCTCGACCCGGTACTCCCGGCGCACCACATGGGCGACGGCGTCCTCGAGGTGGTCGGAGTCGGCCTCGGCGAGGAACCCGACCCGGCCGAGGTTCACGCCGAGCACCGGCACGTCCATCGGCCTGGCCAGCTCCGCCCCGCGCAGCAGCGTGCCGTCCCCGCCGAGCACGAACACCAGCTCGGTGCCGTCCGCCGCGGCCGGCCCGCACGGCACCACCCGGTCGAAGCTGGACCGGTCCAGCACGAGGGCCTCGTCCTCCAGCACCCGGAGCCGGATGCCGGCCGCGGCGAACCAGGCGGCCGCCTTCTCCGCGGTGAGCCGGACATCGGGCCGGCCGGTGTGCATCGCCAGCAGGACCTCACGCTCTGTCACTGTGCTCCTCGTTCGCTCCCGCTCACTGGGGCCCCTCTCGGACTGCCTGGTCGACCATCGCGGCCATATCTTCGTGCCCCAACGGTTCACCACAACGAAGCCACGCGAAATATTCAACGTTGCCCGCTGGGCCCGGCAGCGGGCTGGCGGTCACCCCGAGCACGCGCAAACCCCGCTGCGCGGCCGAGCTCAGCACCTCGAGCACCGCCTCGGCACGCAGCCCCGGATCCCGCACGACACCGCCGGAGCCGAGGCGGTCCTTCCCCACCTCGAACTGCGGCTTGATCATCGGCAGCAGGTCGGCGTCCGGGGTCGTGCAGGCGAGCAGGGCCGGCAGCACCAGACGCAGCGAGATGAACGACAGGTCGGCGACGATTAGCTCGACCGGGCCGCCGGTCTGCTCCGGGGTCAGCGTGCGCACGTTCGTCCGGTCCAGGGTGACCACCCGGGGATCGGTGCGCAGCCGCCAGTCCAGCAGGCCGCGGCCGACGTCGGCGGCGACCACCGCACGGGCCCCGGCGCGCAGCAGCACGTCGGTGAACCCGCCGGTGGACGCACCCGCGTCGAGGCAGCGCTTTCCTTGCACGGTCAGGGTTTCGAACGCAGCCAGGGCGCCGAGCAGTTTGTGCGCGCCGCGCGAGGCCCAGCCCGGGTCGTCGCCTTCGGTCACGGTGAGCGGCGCATCCGGCTCGACCGCTGTCGCCGGCTTGCTGGCCACCGTGCCGCGCACCGTGACCCGGCCGGCTCCGATCAGCTGCGAGGCGTGCTCACGGGAGCGGGCGAGGCCCCGGCGAACCAGCTCGGCGTCCAGCCGCGCCCTCCGCGGCACGGCTCATTCCCTGTCGATCGCGGACAGCGCGACGTTCAGCGCCACGTGCACGGCGTCGAACCGGGCCACGTGCTCGGCCACCGGCAGCTCGTCGAGCTCGTCCAGGCCCGCCACCGCCTCCTCGATCGCGGCGATCGGGCTCGTCCCGTCTGGCTCCACCTGCATCCCTTCACGCTAGCCGATGGCGATTCTCCAACTCGGGAATGTTGGCCCCTGCCGTGGGTCGCCCCGGGCGGTGGGTCACCGGGACCACTCCTCGGGCAGACCGTGTTCCGCTGGGGGCAAGCCCCCAGACCCCAGTTCCTCGGGCCCACCTCGTCGCGGTGGGCCAACTCCCTCGCCCGGCATTCCGCAAGCTTCATGCCGGCAGCCCAAGCTCGGACAACGCCGCCCGCGCCGGGTCGTCGTCGCCGCGCACGTCCGGCCCGGTACCCGCGGCGGCGAGCGCACGCAGCAGGGCCAGCGGATCGACCGGGCCGTCTCCGCGCCACCGCACGGAGTTCCCGTCGACCTCCCAATCCGGCTGCGGGGCGATCTCCAGCTCCGAGGCCCGCCCGGTCAGCGCGGACACGTCGGCGGCGAGGTACCGCGGCAGGTGCGTGGTGCTGAGCAGATCCGCCGGCCGCGACACGCCGCTCAACACGAACAACGCGTCCTGCCCGGCGGCGGCGGCACCGTCGATGTCGGTGTCCAGCCGGTCGCCCACGACGAGCGGGTTGCCGGCCCCCGCCGACCGCGCCGCCCGGTCCAGCAGCGGGCGTTCGGGCTTGCCCGCCACCACCGGCCGCCGGCCCGTCGCCGCGCTCACGGCCGCCACCAGCGACCCGTTGCCGATCATCTGCCCGCGCTCGGTCGGCAGCGTGGTGTCGACGTTGCACGCCACCCACAGCGCCCCCGCCCGGACCGCGAGCGCGGCCTCCGACAGCTCCCGCCAGCCGAGGTCCCGGGACAGCCCCTGCACCACGGCCACCACATCCGGGGCGGCCTCGGCAACCGGCCGCAACCCGACCCGGCGCACCTCGTCGGCCAGCGCCCCGGTACCCACCACCAGAACAATGGCGTCCGGTGCCAACCGCCCGGCCAGGACGTCGGCCGCCGCCTGCGCACTCGTGCAGATCTCCGCCGGCTCGGTCGCGATGCCCAGCTCCACCAGCTGGTCGGCGACCTCTCGCGGCGACCGGGCGGCATTGTTCGTGACAAACCGGACCGCCGTGCCCGCCTCCCGGGCCGCGGTCACCGCGCCCGCCGCCCCCGGCACCGCCTCAGCCCCCCGGTACACCGTGCCGTCAAGATCCAGAAGCACCGCGTCGTAGAGGTCCAGCAGCCGGTCACTCATCGGCGGCGGCATCCGGTTCGAGCGCGCCGGGCGGCTCGGTGTCGAGGGTGGCGCCGAGCTCGACGGCGCGCTCGGGGGCGTCGGTAAGCTCGTCGTCGTCGGCCTCGGCGGCGTTGAGGAACCAGCGGATGGCGTCCTCGGTGCGGCCGGCCGCCTGGAGGTTGTCGGCGTAGGCGTAGAAAAGCCGGGCACTCCACGGATCGCGCCGGCGCGGGTCGAGGTCGGGCCCCTGCAGGGCGACGACGGCCGCGTCCAGCTGCCCCAGGTCGCGACGCGCACCCGCGGCCACGATGCGCAACTCCGCCGCGGTCGCCGGCGCCACGTCCGGCCCCGCCTCCGCGGCCAGATCGAGGGCCCGCTCCGGCCGCCCCAACGCCCGCTCGCAGTCGGCCATCACCGCCAGGTGCGTGTTGCCACCCGACATCCGCCGCACCGCCCGCAGCTCGCCCAGGGCCTCCGCCCACTCACCCGCGTGGTAGGCGGTCAACCCGGCCGCCTCCCGGACAATGGCTACCCGCGCCGCCCGGCTCCGGGCATACCGGGCATGCTCCAGGGCCCGCTCCGGCTCCTCGTCGACCAGCATCCCGGCGGCCACCAGGTGCCGCCCGACGATCTCCGCCAGCCCCTTCGACAACCCCCGCAACTCCCGCCGAGCCTCGGCATCCAGCGCGGAATACTCGGCCCCCTCGGGCAACTCGGGCCCGGTATCCCGCGGCGCGAACTCCCGCTGCTCGTCCCCCCGGACACCCGCCCGCTCTCCACGATCTCGCCCAGTTCCCTCACGCCGGCCCGAGAACCCGCCCCGATCCCGTTCGTCACGGCTTCGCCCGCCCGCGTCACGCCCGCCCGGGAACTCGCCGCGATCTCGCTCACCACCGCGCGACCCGGCACGGTCGCCACGGTCCTGGCCGGCTGCGTCGCGCCGGTCCTGGAACCGGCCGCCCCGCTCGGCGGGGTTGCGGAATCCGCCGCGATTCTGGTCCCGGCCCGGCCGGCCGGCGCGCTCGCCGCGATCGTTTCCGCCGGTCTGACGACCGCCCGGGAAGGTACCGCCACCCCGTTCGCCGGACCTTCGAAACCCGGTGCCGTTGCGGGCTTCGTCGCGTGGCCGGTTCCGGTCCCCCGGTTCGCGACGGTCGCGGAAGTCTCCGCGGGTGCCGGGCTTCTCGTCCCGAGGCCGGTCGTCCGGGTCACGGCGCGGGCGAAAGGCCGGGCGGTCGTCGGAATTCCGGTTCTGATTCGCCGCGTCCCGGCGGTCGCGGAAGCCGGAGCGAGACCCCGATGTGTCTGGGCGGCCGCGGAAACGATCCGGTGGGGTGCCGCCCGTTCGGTCGGAGCCGCCGCGGCGGTCGCGGAACCCCGGATCGCGCGGCTCCCGGCGGTCCGGTTCGCGGCGGCTGCGGAACCCGCCCTGCTCGCCGGCGTCCCGCCGGGCGCGGAAACCGCCGGTGCTCTTCCGGTCGCGGAAACCGCCGGGAGCGGAGGTGCGGTCGCGGTTTCCGCTGGGGTCGCGGCGATCCCGGCCGGTGTCGTCCTGGCGGTCCCGGGACCCGTGCCGGAAGCCGCCGGTTCGCGGAGCGTTGCCGTCGCGGTCGGGGAACCCGCCTCGGGCGGTCCCGGGGTCGCGATCCCGGGAGCCGCGGGGCTGGTTGCCGGACTCGCGGCGGTCGCGGAAGCCGCCGTTGCGTGCGGTGCCACCGCGCTGCGGCTTACCGAAGCCACCGGTACGCCGGTCGCCGGCATCGCGGGCGCGGAACCCGCCGCGGGACGGGGTGTCGGAACGGCCGCGGGATGTGGGCCGGCCGGCACGCCGGTCCCGGCTCGAGCGGTCGTCCGAGCCGCCGTTGCCGGCGCCGGTGGGCGGCTCGGGGTCCGACACCTGATCCTCCTAGTACACCTGGTTGGGCTGATCCCCAACGTACCCGTGCGTGTCGGGACAGCCGCTGGTCCCCTACCAAGGCCGATCAGGCTGGGGCGGGTGGAGCTGGCACCG
>NZ_DASYTH010000209.1:0-21570 GCF_036002505.1 Actinophytocola sp.
GTCGGGCCAGGCGCGAGCGCATCATCGTGCCGATGCGCCCCGCCGCGCCGGTGAGCAGCACTCGTTGAGGCAAGGTCCGACTCCGTGGCTCGAGGAGCAGAGATCAGCCTCGGTCTACCTCACCGGGGTTGCCGTTCGCAAGCGTGGCTCACGTCCACATATGTGGACGCCGGCCAGACAGGTCAGTCGGGCCAGCTGGAAGGAAGCGCGCGTGAGCAGCTGGCCCGACTGACCACCCCCGGGGGGCGGGTGAATGCATGCGGGGTTAGGCGGTTGGCGGGCCGCTTGCGCCAGGCGCGCAGTTGGGTCGCCCGAGAGCAAACGGATCATCGCGAGTGTCGCCCGCCAGGTCGGCCGCGACACTGCCGTGCCGAAGTTTTACCTCCAGACGATGTCGTGAGCTGCCATTTCAGCGCCCTTTCGGCCTGCGCACTCGCGATGATCAATCGCGATCCTGCCCGGAACCGCCGACACCCGGATGACGTCTCGTTGACACGATCAGGGACCAGGATTTCCTCAGCGACGCATCCACCTCGTAGGCTGCTCACGAAGTTGGGGTGCACGCGCGCGTTCAAGGGATTGCCATGCCGGCCGTACCGGACTTTCGGCTGCTGGGCACGCTCGAGGTGACCAGCGCGGGCGAACAGCGGCCGCTGCGCACCGGCAAGCTGCGCGTCGTGCTCGCCACGTTGTTGTTGCGGGCCAACCAGACCGTGCCGGTCGACGAGCTGATCGACCGGCTGTGGGGCGACACACCCCCGGCCGCGGCCAGGAACACCGCGCAGACCTACGTGATGCGGCTGCGCCAGGTGCTGGGCGACGATCCCCGGAACCCCAAGCTGATCCACACCCTGCCCGGCGGCTACCAGATCACCGTCACCCGCGATCAGCTGGACCTGAGCCGGTTCCGCTACCTGGTGCAGCACGCCGAGGGTCTGGAACCGGACGCCGCCACCGAAGCCCTGCACGAGGCGCTGGCCCTGTGGCGCGGGCCGGCGCTGGCCGACATCCCGTCCGAGTCGCTGCGCGGCGACGAGCTGCCCCGGTTGACCGAGGAGCGGCTGCGTGCCCTGGAGCGGCGCATCGACCTCGATCTCGAGGTCGGCCGGCACGGCGACCTGGTCGTGGAGCTGTCCACGCTGACGAAGGAACACCCGCTGCGGGAACGGTTCTGGGGCCAGCTGATGCTGGCCCTTTTCCGTTCCGGGCGGCAGGCGGAGGCGCTGCACACCTACCGTGAGGTCCGCGAGCTGCTGGTCGACCAGCTCGGCGTCGAGCCCGGGGCGGGCCTGCAACGGTTGCACGAGGGCATCCTGCGGGACGACGCGCAGCTGCGGACCGGCACGCCGGCGCCGGCATCGACCACCCCCCGGCAGCTGCCGGCCGACGTCGCCTCGTTCACCGGCCGGGAGCAGGAGCTGGCCCAACTCGCCGACCTGGCGGCGGCGTCCGGGTCCGTGGTGATCTCGGCGATCCACGGCACCGCCGGCGTCGGCAAGACCGCCCTGGCCGTCCACTTCGGACACACGGTCGCCGGCCGGTTCCCGGACGGGCAGCTGTACCTGGATCTGCGCGGCTACGCGCCGACTCCGGCGATGACGCCCGGCGAGGCGCTGGAGCGGTTGCTGCGCAGCCTCGGCCTGCCGCCCGAGCGCATCCCCCGGGAGGAGCAGGAGCAGGCCGCCACCTACCGGTCGCTGATCGCCGGCAAGCGGGTGCTCGTGGTGCTGGACAACGCCCGCACCGCCGAGCAGGTGGAGCCGCTGCTGCCCGGCTACCCCGGCTGCCTGGTGGTGATCACCAGCCGGGGCACGCTGTCCACTGTGGACTGCGCGACCCGGCTGCAGCTCGACGTGCTGACCGAGGAGGAGGCGCTGACCCTGCTGGCCCGGACGGCCGGGCAGGACCGGGTCGAGGCGGACCCCGGCATGGCCGCCACCCTGGTGGACCTCTGCGCCCGGCTGCCGCTGGCGGTGCGCATCGCCGGCGCCCGGCTGGCCGCCCGGCCCGGCTGGACCATCGGCACGCTGGTGCAGCGGCTCGCCGACGCGCAGCACCGCCTGGACGAGCTGCAGGTCGCCGACCGCGCGGTGCGGGCCAGCTTCGCGGTCAGCTACCACGCGCTGCGCGACGGCGACGATCCGGTCGACCGCACGGCGGCCCGGGTCTTCCGGGTGCTCGGCATGCTGGACTGGGTCGACATGAGCGTCCCGGTCGCCGCTGCGCTCGCCGAGCTGCCCGAGCCGGACGTGCACGCCGCGCTGGAGCGCCTCGTCGACGACCATCTGCTGGACTCGACCACCCCCGGCCGCTACCACACCCATGACCTGCTTCGGCTCTACGCCAGGGACCGGGCCGAGCATGCCGAGCCGGACCGGCAGGCCGCGCTGCTGCGCGCGCTCGACTGCTACCTCACGTCAGCCGAGCTCGCCGCGCTGCTGCTCAACCCGGACACCCCGCGCATCCCCGAGGATCCGACCCGGGCCACGCGCAGCCGGTTCGCGCTGTGCAGCCCGGCGGACGCGGCCGCGTGGATCGACGCCGAGCACGCCAACCTGCTCGCCGTGGCGCACCAGGCCGCCGCGTCGGCCAGCCCGGCCGCGGCGGCGCTCACCGTCCGGCTCACCGCCTCGCTCAACTGGGCGCTGAACCTGCGCGGCCACTGGCGTGACCTCATCGATGCGCGCCGGCTGGCCGCGCGGATGGCATGCCAGCTCGGCGACCGCCCGGCCGAGGCGCTCGCCCTGCAGGACCTCGGCTGGGCCTACTGGCGGGTGGGCCGTGCCGACGACGCGGTCACGATCACCCGCCGGGCGCTGGAGGCCTGGCGCGAGCTCGGCGACGGGGTGCGCGAGCAGTCCTGCCTGAGCAACCTCGGCGCCGTCTACCGGGCGCAGAACCGGCTGGCCGAAGCGATTCGCTGCTACCAGGATGGCGTGAAGATCTGCCGGACGATCGACTCCCGCCGCGGGGCGTCCCGCAACCTGGACGGTCTGGGGCTGGTCTACCAGCGGCAGGGGCGGTTCGCCGAAGCGATCATCTGCCACGAGCAGGGCCTGGCCATCGACCGCGAGCTGGGCGACCGCTTCGCCGAGGCGATCTCGCTGGGCAACCTCGGGTGGGCGCACCACCGCGCCGGCCGGCACGCCCAGGGACTGGCCTACCACCAGCAGAGCCTGACCATCGCGCGCGAGGTCAAGGACGCCTGCCAGGAGGCGGAGACGTTGTGGGGCCTCGGCCAGGGCCACCACGCGCTCGGCCATCCCGAGCCGGCGCGCACCTACTGGCAGCAGTCCATCGAGATCCTGCGCGGCCTGGGCGAGCTGACCGACGACGAGGCGCAAACCCTGCTGCGCCAACCGGTTCCGGACACCCCCGGGATCATCCAGCGGAACACCTGACCCGCCGGCGGACGATCGACTGCAGGATGTCGGCGGCCCGCACCACCGTCGTGGACAGCAGCGTGGCGGACAGCCCGTGGGTGTGCTCGGTGCCGCCGTGCAGGTAGATGCCGGCGTCCCGGTCGGGTGCGGTGACGATCCGGTAGTCGCGGGCGAGCGTGACCCGGCCGGCCGCGTCCCGATGGCAGGACCGGGCCAGGTCGGCGCTGAGCAGTCGAAGCGGTTCGACGGGCCGGTAGCCGGTGGCGTAGATCAGCACGTCGCAGTCGAGCACGGACTTCTCCCGGGTGGTCAGCGACTCGATCGCGATCCGCACGCCACCGCCGCCCGGCACGACCTCGACCAGCCGGGACACGTTGTGGATCCGGAGCCGCTCGGTGCCGAGCACCTTCTCCCGGTAGACCCGGCGGTAGAGCTCCTCGATCAGCTCGGTGTCCACCACCGAGTAGTTGGTGTTGCCGTGGTAGTCGAGGATTCGCTGCTTCACCTCGTCCGGGGCGAGATAGAACTCCTCGACCGCGGACGGGTCGAAGACGCGGTTGGCGAACGGGCTGTCGTCGGCCGGGCTGTAGCCGTAGCGGGCGAAGATTCCGCAGACCTCGGCGTCCGGGAAGCGGTCGTGCAGGAACTTGGTGACCTCGGCCGCGCTCTGGCCGGCGCCGACCACGGCGAAGCGCTTCGACCGCGGCTCCTCGATCGCGCCGATCCGGTCGAGCAGGTCGCGGTTGTGCCAGACCCGCTCCCCCAGCTCGGCGCCGTCCGGCAGGTTCGGTTCGAGACCGAGGCCGAGCACCAGGTTGCGGGCCCGGTGGACGACAGGATCGCCGCCGGCGCGGGACACCACCTCGAAACCCTCGGCTGCCGGGCGCATCTCCACGACCTGGTGGCCGTACCGGACCAGGTCGTCGAAGCGCTTCGACGCCCATTCGAGGTAGTCGTGGAACTCCACCCGCAGTGGGAAGAGCGACTTGTGGTTGATGAAGTCGATCAGCCGGCCCTTGCCGTGCAGGTAGGCGAGGAAGCTGAACTCGCTGGTCGGGTTCCGCAGCGTCACCAGGTCCTTGAGGAACGAGACCTGCATCGTCGCGTCCTCGATCAGCATCCCCCGGTGCCAGCCGAACCGGGGTTGCCGCTCCAGGAACAGCGCGCTCACCCGATCGTCCGGACCGGCTCGCCGGTTGTGCTCCTCGATCGCGATGGCCAGCGCCAGATTGGACGGTCCGAAGCCAACTCCGATCACGTCGTGCACCGGCATCAGGCCACCCTCTCGCTCGTGCAACTGAAGTTAGGCTAACCTAACATCGATCACCGGTCAGCGATAGGAGCAGCGATGCGCGTCGCCGTGTTCGGCTACCAGACCTGGGGATTCCGCACGCTGGAGGCGTTGCTGGGCTCCGAGCACGAGGTCGTCCTGGCCGTGACCCACCCGAAGAGCGACCACGCCTACGAGTCCATCTGGGACGACTCGGTGGCCGACCTCGCCGCCGGCCACGGCGTCCCGGTGCTCGTCCGCGACCGCCCGGACGAGGACGTGGTCCACCGCCTGAAGGAGTCCGACCCGGACATCCTGGTCGCCAACAACTGGCGAACCTGGCTCCCCTCAAGCATCTTCGGCCTTCCCCGGCACGGCACGCTCAACGTGCACGACTCCCTGCTCCCCGCCTACGCCGGCTTCTCCCCGCTGATCTGGGCGCTGATCAACGGCGAGAAGGAGGTCGGCCTCACCGCGCACCTGATGAACGAGGACCTCGACGCCGGCGACATCGTGCTCCAGCAGGCCATTCCGGTCGAGGACAGCGACACCGCCACGACGCTGTTCCGCAAGACCGTGGCCCTGATCCCCCCGGTGACCCTGAACGCGTTGTCCCGCATCGCCTCCGGCCGCACGGACTGGGCGAAGCAGGACCGCGCCAGGGCCACGTTCTTCCATAAAAGATCCATTGAGGACAGTCGGATCGACTGGACCTGGCCCGCCGAGACGCTCGAACGCCTGATCCGCGCCCAGTCCGACCCCTACCCCAACGCCTTCACCTGTCACCGCGGAAACCGACTCCGCATCACCGCCGCGGCGGTGTCCCAGGGCCGCTACGGCGGCACCCCCGGCCGCATCTTCATCCGCGAGTCCGACGGCATCGTCATCGTCGCCGGCCCGGACGCCCATCGCGGCCGCAATCACGGCCTGCTGATCAAAAGCGTCCGCACCGAAGATGGCCAGGAAATCCCCGCCACCGAATACTTCCGCACCCTGGGCGGCTACCTCACCTCGTCCTGACGGCGAAGCAATTCCGGAATCCGGCCGAGGCGCTGCGCGGATCCTGCACGTCCTCGACGAGCCCTCCGAACGCAATTAGTCCACTATGGACTAATTGATGAGCCGCTCCTGCAGCGTAGAAGTGATCAGGTGTTCAGGAACATACCTGCGGTCGGCCTGGGTCGCATTGCGCGGGATAGATGAACGTGGGCGCACCGCCGCCCTGCGGGCCGCCACTGACCAGCCCGACACCGATGGAACCGTTGTACACCGGCCCGCCGCTGTCGCCTGGGGCGGTTGAGATGGTCGTCTGCGTCGTACCGTATATCGCCCCTTCCCGATAGTTGACCGTGACGTTGGTGGCGGTGACCGTACCGCACTTGGTTCCCGAGGTCTGGCCGGTCGCGCACAGGTTCTCACCGACATAGGCCTGGGCGTAGCTGTTGATCGGCTGGTTCGGCAGACCACCAGCCTGTTTGACCTCCCAGGGGTAATGCCAGGTGGGGTCCGCACTGGGGCGGCTGATCGAGGACCAATCGGCTCCGGGGAAGTGGGATTCCTTGATATAGCCGAACGTGTCGCCACCGGTGATATGCCACCCGTTGCCGAGGACGCCGTTGCCACAGTGCCCCGCGGTGAGCGTTCGCGGAACGCCGGTCGCATCCTGCTGGTTGAACCCGCTGGTGCAGATCGATCCGCCGGTGCCCCAGATCATTTCGATCGACTGGCCGGCATAAAGAGTTCCACCGGCCAGGGACGGTGCCGCCACATGACCGGCGGGGACGTGGCCGACCATCGGGACGATCGGCACAGACACGGTGGACACCACTGCCTCGCCGGGAAGCGCGGTCGCCAGGAACGCCTGGGTCACCGGGTCCGGCAGGCCCTCCAAAACGGAGATCACCACTTTGCCGATCGCCGGATCGATATACCAGTACTGGGCCTTGCCCGCCTTGCCCTCCCAGGCCAGCACATCAAGGGCCGCCTTGAGAACTTCCGGCGGCCGGGCCGCATCATTCCAGGCGTACGCGGGCGCGCCACCAAGTACTACTCCACCTGCCAGAAGAACGCTCGCAGCCGCCACAGCCGCCGACGATCTCCGATTTCTGGACACGATTCCTCCCGACCGGAACATGGACGAACTTCCCAGCTATCGCGACATTTCTGTCCATATCAGCCTGTCCGGAAGGGAGACACGATCGCTAGCGCCAACCAGGGCCCGGGACCACCACGATGTGGTGAACATCCGGTCACCCACAGTCAAAAAGCCGTTTCGGCTACTGTCGTGCGGTGCCCTCCCGTGAGCTGGCCGCCGGCCGCCTGATCAACCTTCCGGACGTCGACGCCGAGAACCCGCCGGAAGCGCTCGGGACGCTCGCCGGCGAGCTGGACCTGGAGTCGGTGCTGGTGGACGGCGGTGACCACACCGGCCTGGTGGCCGAGGGCACGATCACCGGTTCGGTGCTGCGGCAGGTGGACCTGTCGGGTGCCAGGTGGGGCCCGCTGACCCTGGTCGACGTGCTGCTGGGGCAGGTCGACCTGTCAAACGCCTCGTGGCAGCGGGTGGTGGCCCGCCGCACGGAGCTGCGCACCTGCCGGGCGATCGGGTTGCGCCTGTCCGTCGAGCTGGCCACCGATCTGTCCATTGTGGACTGCCGGCTGGACTACGCGACCCTGCACCTCGAGAAGGTCAAGGGCGTGGCCGCGTTCACCGGGTGCTCCTTCCGGGAGGCGACGATCAGCGGCGACCTGTCCAACGTGCTGTTCCTGGACTGCGACTTCACCGACACCGAGTTCCGGGTCACCCGGGCCGCCAAGTGCGACCTGCGCACCTCCCGGCTGACCAGCGCGCGGGGGCTGCTTTCGTTGCGCGGCGCGACGATCAGCCCGGAGCAGGCGGTGTCGATCTCGACGCTGATCGCGGCCGAGGCCGGGTTGATCGTGCTGGATGTCTCGTGATCCAGGCGGGTTCCGCGCAGGGCTAAGGCTGGGCAATGCCCTGAAGGTGACCTTCAGGGCGCTCAACGTCCCGAAGGTCACCTTCAGGACACCTCGGCGCGAATGTCAGGCGGGGCACACTAGTTGAGGGTGCCGTACGCGACGTCGCCGGCGACGACCGTGGCGACGACGTCGATCTCGGCGATCCGGGACGGGTCCACCCGGTGCGGGTCGTCGGCCAGGATCGTCAGGTCGGCGTGCTTGCCGGGGGTGATGCTGCCCAGGGCGTGGTCCCACCGGAGGGCGTGGGCCGCGTCGACCGTGTAGGCCCGCAACGCCTCCTGAACCGTGATGCCCTCGTCCGGGCCGATGACGCGTCCGGTCGAAGCGCTTCGACTGACCATGAACTGGATGGCGCGGAGTGGGGCACCCGGGGTCACCGGGCGGTCGGAGCTGCCGACCAGGGTGATCCCGTGGTCCAGGAACGCGCGGCCGCGATAGAGCCAGGCGGCCCGGTCGTCGCCCATGATCGAGACGTAGTCGTCGCCGTTGTACCAGAGGAAGTTGGGCTGGATGACGGCGATGGCGCCGGTGCCGGCGAAGCGCTTCAACTGGTCGGGGCGGACCAGGCCGGCGTGCTCGATGCGGTGCCGGGCGTCCGGGCGGGGATGAGCGCGCTGGGCCTGCTCGAGGGCGTCCAAGGCGACGTCCACGGCTCTGTCGCCGATCGCGTGGATGGCCAGCTGCCAGCCGGCGAGATGGCCGTCAAGGATGTGACCACGGATCACGTCCGGGTCGGCGAACAGCTGGCCGTTGTGATCGAGACCTTCGTAGTCGCGGGTCAGGGCGGCGGTGCGGGCCATCATGCCGCCGTCGGTGAACACCTTGAGCGCGCCGATGGCCAGCCGGTCACCGCCGAACCCGGTGCGCAGACCGAGGTCGACGCCACGCGGGATCCCGTCGGACGGGTGCGCGGCGAGCGGGTGCAGCACGTCGGCGGCGACCATGAGCTGAACGCGGATGGGCAACCGGCCGGTGTCGTCGAGTAGCTGGTAGGCGGCGACCTCGGCGGCGCTGTGGCCGACCATGCCGCCGGCGATGCCGGCCTCGGACGCCGCGGTGATCCCCTCGGACAGGCAGGTGCGACCGGCTCGCTCGATGGCGCCGGCAAGTTCACCCACCGAGTACGGCCTGCGCAGGTTGCGAACCGCGGCCATGCCGGACTCCGCGAGCAACCCGTCCTCGTGCGGGACCTCGGCAGGCAGCAGATCCAGCACGGAACTGTTCACCACGCACGCATGGCCCGACTGGTGCACGACATGGACCTTGCGGCTCGAGGAAACCGCGTCCAGTTCGGCGGCGGTGAGGTGCCGGCCGAGCGTGCGCTGGTCGTAGCCGACGATGTCCACCCAGTCGCCGGGAGCGCGGGCCGCGGCGGCCGCGCCGATGATCGCCAGGGCCTCGTCGGGGGTCGCGCACGCGGCGATGCTCGGGTTGATCTGCTCGAAACCGGTCCAGGCCAGGTGCACGTGCGCGTCGATCAGTCCCGGTAGGACGGTCGCGCCCTGGAGGTCGACGATCCGCTCGGCCGGCAACGCCTCGTCGAGGGCGAAGATCCGCCCACGCCACACCCCGACCCGGCGCGCGGTGGGGCGCGCCGGGTCCATGGTGATCACATCGGCGTTGGTCAGCAGCAGGTCGAGCATCAGTCGTTGAAACCGGCGCGGCGCAACGCGTCCGCCATCGAGCCGCCGGCCGGGGTGCTGTCCCGCTTGCGATCCCGGCGCTGCTGGCCGCCGCCGCGCGGCTCGGCGGGCTTGGCCTCGCGGCGGCCCGGCTCGTCGTCGAGCCGCAGGGTCAGGCCGATCCGCTTGCGCGCCACGTCCACGTCGAGCACCTTGACCCGCACCACGTCACCCGGCTTGACGACGTCGCGCGGGTCCTTGACGAACGACCGCGACATGGCCGACACGTGCACCAGCCCGTCCTGGTGCACACCGACGTCGACGAACGCGCCGAACGCGGCCACGTTGGTGACGACGCCCTCGAGCACCATGCCCGGCTTCAGGTCGGCGATCTTGTCCACGCCCTCGGCGAAGGTGGCCGTCTTGAACGCCGGGCGCGGGTCGCGGCCCGGCTTCTCCAGCTCCGTCAGGATGTCCGTGACCGTGGGTAGCCCGAACATTTCGTCCACAAAGGACTTCGGGTCGAGCTTGCGGAGCACGGTCGCGTTGCCGATCAGCTTGGGCAGGTCACCGCCGGCGGCCTTGAGGATGCGGCGCACCACCGGGTACGCCTCGGGGTGCACGGCCGAGGAGTCCAGCGGGTCGTCGCCGGCGGGGATGCGCAGGAAGCCGGCGCACTGCTCGAAAGCCTTGGGCCCCAACCGGGGCACGTCCTTGAGCGCACGGCGGGTGCGGAACGGCCCGTTGGCGTCCCGGTGCGCGACGATCTGCGCGGCCAGCCCCTCGCCGATTCCGGAGACCCGGGTGAGCAGCGGCGGCGAGGCGGTGTTGACGTCCACGCCGACCGCGTTCACACAGTCCTCCACCACCGCGTCCAGCGACCGGGACAGCGCCGTCTCGGGCAGATCATGCTGGTACTGGCCGACTCCGATGGACTTCGGGTCGATCTTGACCAGCTCGGCGAGCGGGTCCTGCAGCCGGCGGGCGATCGACACCGCGCCGCGCAGCGACACGTCCAGGCCGGGCAGCTCGTTCGAGGCGTACTGGGAGGCCGAGTACACCGACGCCCCGGCCTCGGACACGACGATCTTGGTCGCCTTCGGCATGAGCTTGATCAGGTCGCCGGCCAGCTTGTCGGTCTCCCGGGAGGCGGTGCCGTTGCCGATCGCGACCAGCTCGACGTGGTGCGCCTGGACCAGCGTGCCGAGCACGGCGAGCGCTTCGTCCCAGCGGTTCTGCGGCTGGTGCGGGTAGATCGTGTCGGTGGCCACCACCTTGCCGGTGCCGTCCACGACCGCGACCTTGACCCCCGTCCGGAAACCGGGATCCAGTCCCATGGTGGGACGGGTGCCCGCGGGTGCGGCGAGGAGCAGGTCGCGGAGGTTGGCGGCGAACACGCGCACCGCCTCCTCCTCGGCGGCCTGGCGCAGCCGGGTGCGCAGGTCGATGTCCAGCCGGACCAGGATGCGGCCGCGCCAGGCCAGGCGCACGGTGTCCAGCAGCCACCGGTCGCCGGGCCGGCCCAGGTCGGCGACGTCGAAGCGCTTCGAAATGGCCTGCTCGTACGGGCTCGGCCCGGCGACCGGATCGGGCTCGGAGCCGTCGTCCGGGGCCATGGTGAGGTCGAGGACGTCCTCCTTCTCGCCGCGGAACATGGCGAGGATCCGGTGCGACGGCAGCTTGGTGTACGGCTCGGACCAGTCGAAGTAGTCGGCGAACTTGGCGCCCGCCTCCTGCTTGCCGTCCCGCACCTTGGACGCCAGCCGGCCGGTCGACCACATGCGCTCCCGCAGGACGCCGATCAGGTCCGCGTCCTCGGCGAACTCCTCGATCAGGATCGCCCGGGCGCCGTCCAGCGCCGCCTGGGGGTCCGCGACACCCTTCTCCGGGTCGACGAACGCCTCGGCCTCGGTGCGCGGATCCCGCTCCGGATCGGCCAGCAGCAGGTCGGCCAGCGGCTGCAGGCCGGCCTCCCGGGCGATCTGCGCCTTGGTGCGCCGTTTCGGCTTGTAGGGCAGGTAGATGTCCTCCAGCCGGGCCTTCGAGTCGGCCGCCATGATCTGCGCCTCGAGCTCGCCGGTGAGCTTGCCCTGCTGCCGGATCGAGTCGAGGATCGCGGTCCGCCGCTCCTCCAGCTCGCGCAGGTACCGCAGCCGCTCCTCGAGCGTGCGCAGCTGGGCGTCGTCCAGGGTCCCGGTGACCTCCTTGCGGTACCGCGCGATGAACGGCACCGTCGCGCCCCCGTCGAGCAGCTCGACCGCCGCCGTGACCTGCCGCTCGCGGACCCCGAGCTCCTCCGCTATCCGATCATGAATCGATTGCACCTGAACATTCTGCAACGAGCCGCCCCCACGCACCGACGGGGAGCCTCAGCACTCCCCCATCCGGGCTCTTCGAGTCACGCACCGCCACGCCCACCGGGCCTAGCGCCACCTCGACGCAGGAACTCCCCCCGCCGTCGCTAAAGCTGCTCTTCCTCCACGCTGCGGCCGGCATCCCGCTCGCTCCCTCGGTCATACTCGCTTGCCAGGGTGGCAATCATCTGCCGCGATTGTCCCTCATCCAGGGCAGCCTTGGAGAGAACAGTTACCAGGTCTCGATAGGGTGCGACGTAATCCCGATCTTCCAGAAACAGACCGGTCGCGTGGTTATCCAGATACACCAGCGGCCGATTGTCGCCGTACTCGAACAGCTGGAACTGCTCACCGAACGCCGCCTGATCACCAGCCGAGGTGGGCACTACTCGTACGGTGACATGACTGAGACCAGCCAGCAGTACCAGCTTGATCATCTGCTCCTGCATGATCGCGGCACTACCCACTTCGAAGCGCAACGCCTGCTCATGGATGAAGAAGGGGAATCGGCCCGGGTTCGGCACATGGAGCACTTGTCCGCGCTCGAGCTGTACACGCACACATTCGTCGACATCCGTCAGGCTTCGCCATTGCTCCGCCGCGATCCTCGTCCGCGCGTACTCGGCAGTCTGAAGGAGCCCTGGAACCAGACGCGGCTCGTAGGTCGTGCACCTGTCGGCGGTTGCCTCATGGAAGACCAGCGAGGTGAGCGAGTCCTGCAACCACTCGCCGTGCGGGCTCAACCAGTAGCCGATCTTGCGCCCGGCGAGGCGGCACAGCTCGATGAGGTCGTCCCCCGCAGAGCCGTAGATCCCCAACGCACCTAGATAGCGGATCAGTTCGACAGTGTCCAGTTCGATCTGGCCGCTCTCGATCCGGGACACTCTGGTCGTCGTCCAGCCGAGTTCTTCTGCCAGCGCGGTGCCGGTCAACTCCGCGGTGGCCCGGAGTTTCCTCAGGTGCCCGCCCAGTTCGCGGTAGCACGCGTAGGCATTTACTCTTCCCATGCCCGACACGTTATGACCACGTGCCGCGTTTCCTCATCCGGAAGCGCGCAAGTCCACTCCAACGGATCAGTTCGAATCGGCCTTTGCCGGGTCGGCATCACGCAGGCTGCGCGGGCGGATATCGGTCCAGTTAGCCTCTACATAGGCAAGGCAGACCTCGCGGATGTCCTCGCCGAAGACCTGGGTCCACCCTTCCGGAATATCCACAAAGGACGGCCAGAGTGAGTGCTGGTCCTCGTGGTTGACCAGCACCAGGAACCGGCCGTCGGGGTCGTCGAACGGGTTGGTGCTCATGCGATGATCCTCCGGATGACGTTGGTCAGGTCGTCGGCGACGCGCTCCGCCCCGGGCCGGTCGTACACGTCGGTAGCGTAGATGAGGTAGCACTGAACCGGGCCGTCTCCAGGCGGCTGGTAGTAGCTCAGCGTCAGCTCGGCCGGCGTGGTTTCCGGCGGCACCGCGGTGATGGTGGCGCCGAGGTCGGCGAGCCGGGCCTGCTCGTGGTGGATCAGCATCGCGCGGGGATGCGGCAGGCCGAGGTCCGCGAACGGGACGTCCTGGTTGTCCAGCGCCGCAAGGGTTGTTTCGCGCACCCGGCCCAGCAGTTCGGTGAACGCCGGGTCGCCGGACGTGTCGGTGCGCAGGATCAGCAGGTTGAAGAAGCAGCCGACCAGGCCGGCCAGCGCGGCGTCGGCCCGCCCGGCGGTCAGGGTGCCGACCGGCCCGGGCCGCACGGTGATCAGCGCGGCCTGCAGCACCATGAACAGGCTCGTGCCGAGCGACCGGATCTCTTTGTGCAACTGGGTATCGAGCTCGAACCCGAGGATTCCGGCTGGGTGCTCGGCCGGCGGTGCGGGTGGGAGCCCATGCAACGCCTCCCGCCAGTACCGGATCTGGCGCGCGTGCCGGCTGGTCGGGTCCTCGGGATCGCCGAGCAGCTCGCGCGCCCGGAGCGCGTAGTCGGAGTACGCGACGGGCAGTGGACTCCAGTCCGGAGCGCGCCCGTCGAGCCGCGCCCGGTAGGCGGCCGCGAGATCGGCGAACAGCGGCACCACCGACCACTCGTCCACCGCGGCGTAGTGCAGGCGCAGCCGCAGACCCCCGCCGTCGAGCCCTTCGATGCGCATCGACGGCTCGGTCCGCAGCGGCTCGTGGCGCTCGACGACGTCCGCGAGTGCCGCGGTGAGCACGTTCACGTCGGCGCCCCGCAACTCGAAGGCGTGGTCGTAACCGGGACGGTCCTGCCAGGTTTTCTGCACGGGCGCGGGCACGGGTCCGGGGATCCTCCCGGCCAGGCCGGCGACCGTCGGAGCTTCGAAGACGTCGCGAACGGACAGGTCGGCGCCGAGTGCCGCGCGGATCCGGCCGAGCAACCGCATCGACGACATCGAGTGTCCGCCGAGGGTGAAGAAGTTGTCGTGCACACCGACTTCGGGCAGGCCCAGGATCTCGGCGAGCAGCCCGGCCAGGGCCCGCTGCACCGGCGTCTCCGGCCGGGCGTCACCGGTCAGGGCCGCCCAGTCCGGTGCCGGCAGTGCCCGGCGGTCGAGCTTTCCGTTGGCGGTCAACGGAAGCGGGCCGTCCAGTGGGATCAGCACGGCCGGGACCAGATAGTCCGGCAGCTCACGGGTCAGCTGGGCGCGCAACTCGGCGAGGTCGGCCGGCCCGGTGACGTAGCCGACCAGCCGGTCCCCGTCGGCGATCACCGCGGCCTGGCTCACCGCCGGGTGGCGGGTCAGCGCCGCCTCGACCTCGGCCGGCTCGATGCGGAATCCCCGAATCTTCAGCTGATCGTCGACCCGGCCGAGGAAGTCCAGGTTCCCATCGCGCCAGCGGGCCCGGTCGCCGGTCCGGTACATCCGGGCGCCGGGCGGGCCGAACGGGCAGGCCACGAAGCGCTCCGCGGTCAGGTCCGGCCGGCCGAGGTAGCCGCGGGCGAGCCCACGCCCGGCCACGTACAGCTCCCCCGCCACGCCGGGCGGCACCGGTCGGAGCCCGGCATCCAGGACATGGACCCGGGTGTTGGGATCGGGCATGCCGATCGGCACCGGGCCGCGCCATTCCAGCTCCGCGGCCCAGAGCGTCGAGTTCACCGTCGCCTCGGTCAACCCGTACGCGGCCAGCAGGTTCACCTGCCCCGCATGGCGTTTGACCAGCTCCGGCGGGACGGTCTCGGTGCCGACCAGAATCGTCGCGCCGGCCGGCAGCTCGCACTCCGCGGGCAGCGCGGAGAGCAGGGAGGGCGGCAGGATCAGGTGCGTGATCCGCTGCTCGTGCAGGAAGTCGGTGAGCCGCTTGTCGGCCACCCGCACCTCGTCCGGAGCGATCACCAGGGTCCCGCCCACGCACAGGGCCATCACCAGCTCGAACACGGCGACGTCGAAGCCCATCGACGCGAACTGGAGCACCCGGCTGTCCGCGGTCACCCCCATCCGGTCGACCGCCGTGGCGATCAGGCTCCCGATGCCTTCATGGGTAACGATCACGCCCTTGGGCCGCCCGGTCGACCCCGACGTGTAGATCACGTACGCCGCCGAGTCCAGGGCCGGATAGCTCTCGATGGTGAGCTCATCGGGCTCGTCCGGCAGCGGCTGGTCGATCACCACCCGAACACCGGCGTCTTCGATCATGAACCGCCGGCGTTCGGCCGGTAGGGAGAGGTCGAGGGGAAGGTAGGTGGCGCCGAGGCCGAGCACGCCGAGGATCGCCGCGATCAGCTCCACGGAGCGGGGAAGTGCGATGGCCACGACGTCTCCCGGCTTGACCCCGCGGGCGGACAGCTGGGCCGCGATCCGGTTGGCCCGGGCGCTCAGCTCGGCGTAGGTCACCTGATCGACCGCGGGCCTGCCGGGCGACTCGGTGACCCGGCGGGCGAACAGCTCCGGGAGCGTGGCCTCCTCGACCGCTCTTTCCGTGGCGTTGAAGCGGTTCACCACCTGATCGCGCTCGGCGCCGGTGAGCAGGTCGATCGCGCTGATCGGCAGGCCGGGGTCGGCGAGCACCGCGTCGATCAGCGTCGCCAGCCGGGAGCCGAGTTGGACCACGGTGTCATGGTCGAAGAGATCGGTGGCGTACTCGATGCGAGCGCGGTCGCCGGTGCAGCTGAACACGAGGTCGAACTTGGCGGTCCGGGTCTCGAACTCGACCGGCTCGACGGGCAGTCCGTCGAAGTCGAAGCGGTTCGACTGCCGCTCGTGGTAGCCGACCATGACCTGGAACAGGGGGTTGCGGGCCGGGGTGCGGCTCGGGTTCAGGCGCTCGACGACGGCCTCGAACGGCACGTCGGCGTGCGCGAACGCGGCGAGATCGACTTCGCGAACCCGTTGCAGCAGCTCGGCGAAGCTGGGGTTGCCGGACAGGTCGGCGCGCAGCACCACCGTGTTGACGAAGAAACCCACCAGGTCGTCGAGCGCCTGGTCGGTCCGGCCCGCCACCGGCGCGCCGAGCGGGATGTCCGTGCCGGCCCCCAACCGGTGCAGCAGGGCGGCGACGGCGGCGTGCAGCACCATGAACACGCTGACCCCGTACCCGTCCGCGCACTGTCGAAGCGCTTCGCCGGGCAGGTCGACGCTCACCTCACCGCCACGGAACGACGGCCGGGGCGGGCGCGGCCGGTCGGTGGGCAGCTCCAGTTCCTCGGGCACCCCGGCCAGCACCCGCGCCCAGTAGTCGAGCTGCGGCGCAGCCCAACCGTCGAGAAGCCGTTGCTGCCACAGGGCATAGTCGGCGTACTGCACCGGCAGCGGGTTCCACTGTGGAGCGTCGCCGCAACGTCGTGCGGCATAGGCGGTGGCGAGGTCGCGCAGGAAGGGCCGGTCGGACCACTCGTCCGTGGCGATGTGGTGCAGCAGGACCACCACCAGATGCGCGCCGTCGTCCTGCCGGGCCACCGTGACCCGCACCGGCAGCTCGGCGGCCAGGTCGAACGGCCGCGCGATGGCGGTCTCCGCCAGGTCATCGGTCGCCGGGGTCAGCTCGACCACCGGCCGCACGGCGACGATCCGCTGGACCGGCTCACCTTGCCGAACCTCGATCAGCGTGCGCAGCGCCTCGTGCCGGTCCAGCACGTCACCGACCGCCCGTCGAAGCGCTTCGACATCGAGGTCACCGCGCAGCCGGAACACCAGCGGGTAGTTGTAGGCGGCCGAGTCACGATCCCACTGCTGGATCAACCAGAGCCGGCGCTGGGCGAACGACAGCGGAATCTCTTCGGACCGGGTCATCGGTACCAGCGCGGGACGGGCGGGTGTCGCCGCGCGGGTCGCCAACTCGGCCACCGTCGGCGCCTCGAACAGGTCACGGATGGCCAACTCGACGCCCAGTGCCGTGCGGGCGCGGCTGATCAACCTGGTGGCCAGCAGGGAGTGGCCGCCGAGGTCGAAGAAGTTGTCCTCGACGCCGACCGCCGGCAGCCCGAGCAAGTCGGCGAACAACGCGCACAGCACCTCTTCCTGCCGGGAGCCGGGTGGCCGGGACGGCTCGGCCGTGACCACCGGCGCGGGCAGCGCGGCGACATCCAGCTTTCCGTTGACGGTCAACGGAAAGCGGTCGACCGGCACGATCACCGCGGGCACCAGGTAGTCCGGCAGCCGGTCCCTGAGATACCGGCGCAACGCTGCCGGATCGGCCGGCGACACCACATAGCCGACCAACCGCTGCGCGTCGCCCGCGATCACGGCCGCGTGCGCGACCTCCGGGTGCTCGGCCAGCACCGCCTCGATCTCGCCCAGCTCCACCCGGTACCCGCGGATCTTGACCTGGTTGTCGGTGCGACCGAGGAACTCCAGGTTCCCGTCGGGACCGCGGCGCACCAGATCCCCGGTCCGGTACATCCGCTCCCCCGGCGGTCCGAACGGGTCGGCGACGAACCGCTCGGCGGTCAGGTCCGGGCGGCGGTGGTACCCCCTGGCCAGCCCGATCCCGCTCAGGTACAGCTCACCGGCGACCCCGGGCTGAGCCGGCCGCAGGTTGCCGTCCAGCACGTAGGCCCGGGTGTTGTGGATCGGCCGTCCAATCGTCGACAGTGGACTGTCTATTGTGGATGCACCGAGAGCGTTGATGGTGTACTCGGTGGGGCCGTACAGGTTGTACCCGTAGGTGCCGCCGGTCGTGCGCAGGGTGGTCCAGAGCGGTTCGGGCACGTTCTCGCCGCCGAGCATCATGAGATGCGGCCGGAAACCCTGCTCGAGGAGGAGCTGGGCGTAGGTGGGCGTGACGTTGACGACGTCGATGCGGTGCTCGGCGCAGTAGGCGGCCAGCGCCTCGGCGTCGCGGCGCAGCTCCTCGTCACAGATGTGCACCTCGTGGCCCTCGGCCAGCCAGAGCAGCTCCTCCCAGGACATGTCGAACGCGAACGACACGGTGTGCGCGACGCGCAGGCGCCGCCCGTTCGCCGCGGCGACGGCCGGCCCGAAGGTCGCCTCCCGGTGGTTGAACAGCATGTTGGTCAGGCCGCGGTAGGGCGTCACCACGCCCTTCGGCCGCCCGGTCGAGCCCGAGGTGTAGATCACGTACGCCGGGTGCTCGAGGCTGAACCGTGGCCAGTTCTCGTTGCCCGCCAACGGGTCCGTGTCGGGGAGCGCGCGCAGCACGCACAGCGGCCCGGTGTCCTCGGTCACCCGGTCCAGGCGCTCGGCCGGATGGTCGAGGTCGAGCGGCAGGTAGGCCGCACCGGTGCGCAGCACGGCGAACAGCGCCACCACCATGTCGATCGACCGCGGAAGGGCAAGCGCCACAACCTGTTCCGGCCCGGCACCGCGATCGAGCAGCCACCGCGCCAGCCGGTCGATCCGGTCGACCAGCTCGCGGTAGGTCAGCCGCTGATCACCGAACACCAGCGCCACGACGTCCGGGGTCCGCGCGGCCTGCGCGACGAGCAGCTCGGCGATGGTCTCCTCGCCGAGGGGACGATCCGGCTGGCGCTCGGCGGCGATGAGCCGATGTTCGGCCGGTAGCAACAGGTCGAGGGTGCCGACCGGTGCCGTCAGTTCAGCGACGAGCCGCTCGACCACGGTGACGTAGCGGCTGAGCATGGTCTCCGCGGTGGTCGCGTCGATCAGGTCGGGCCGGTACTCGAGCTTGATCCGCAGCCGGGAACCCGGGGTCACCACCAGGGTCAGCGGGTAGTGCGTCGCGTCCACACCGGACGCCGCGCGGATGCCGTGCTTACGCCGCAGCTCGCTCATGGCGTCCTCGTCGAGGAAGTTCTGCAGCACGAACAGCGTGTCGAAGAGCTGCGGATGCCCGGCGGCCCGCTGGATGTCGCTCAACCCGAGGAACTCGTGCGGCATCAGGGCCGACCGCTCCGCCTGTACGCGCCGGAGGAGGTCGAGCACGGTCTCGCGCGGGTCCAGCCGAACCCGTTGCGGGACGGTGTTGAGGAACATCCCGATCGCCGACTCGACGTTGTCGATCTCCGGTGGCCGGCCGGCCACGGTGGTGCCGAACACCACGTCCGCCCGGCCGACCGCGGCGGACAGCACCAGCGCCCACGCCGTGCTCAGCACCGAGTTGAGCGTCAGCCCGTGCCGGTGCGCCACGGTTCGAAGCGGTTCGACGGGCAGGTCGGCCTGGCACCGGGCCGGGATCGCCGGCGCGCTCGCCGGCGCCAGCAGCGTCGGCTCGGCCAGCCCGGACAGCGCGATGCGCCACGCCTCGAGCGCGATGTTCTTGTCCTGCCGGTTCAACCAGGTGAGGTAGTCGCGGTAGGAGCCGGGTGCCGGCAAGCCGCGGTCGTAGCCGCCGCAGTCGTACAGCGTGAGCAGTTGCTGCTCGAACAGCGCCTCGGACCAGCCGTCCCAGAGGATCAGGTGGTGCGTGATCACCAACCGGTCCCCGTCCTCGCCGCGGACCAGCACGACCCGGAACAGGGGCGGCCGCGCCAGGTCGAAGCGCTCCACCTCGTCGGCGCCGGTTGCGTTGACGATGGAGAGCGGGACGACCGGGGCCGGCGCGATGAACTGCTCCGGCCGGCCCCGGTCATCACTGCGGAAACCCGCGCGCAGGCTGGGGTTCCGGGCCAGCAGCGTGGCCAGTGCCGCGGCAAGTCGGTCCTCGTCGAGGTGGTGGTCGAAGTCGACGACCGCCTGGGCGGTGTAGACGTCGAGCTCGTCCTCGGCGTAGGTGGCGTGGAAGTAGAGGCCTTCCTGGAGCGGGGAGAGCGGCCAGCGGTTCTGTCGAAGCGCTTCGATCCAGGCCGAGCTCAGCGCGCGCACGTCGGACTCGGTGAGCGGGCCGTCGGACCAGGTCCAGGTCGCGGTGAGGGTGTCCGTCCGGATCACGTCGAGCTGCAGCAGGTGGGACAGGCCGAGGTCGCGGTCCGGCGGCACGGCGACAGGTTCGCAGTCCACTCGGCCGAAGTAGTTGAACAGGACCTGGGCCGCCGGGGTCGCGGCCAGCAGCGGCGCGGTCTGCGCGTTGAGGTACCGCAGCATGCCGTAGCCGATGCCGCCGTCCGCCCGGCCGCCGCCCGAAGGCAATCGAAGCGGTTCGACGCTGGTGAACCAGCCGACGGTGCGGGACAGATCGAGACCGGCGCCGAGATCCTGCCGGCCATGCCGCTCGACGTCGACGAGCAGGTCGCCGTCGTGCCCACGCCACTTGGTCACGGCGGCGTGCAGGGCGGAGAGCAGCGTCTCGGTGACGTCCCCGCCCACCAGGGCCATCGTGTCCTCTGTGGACAGTTGGACGGTGAGGCGGCGCGCGGAGCCGACGGTGCCCCGGGTGCTCGCGCCCGGTACGAGTTCGGCGCCGGGCGCAAGGACGCGCTGCCAGTGCGCCAGCTCGGCCAGCCGCTGTGGTGTCTGCGCCTGCTCGTGGACCGTGCGGGCGAACCTGCGCAGCGAGGTACGCACGGGATCGGGCCGGCGGCCGGCCCGGAGTCCCGCCAGGTCGTCGGCCAGGATCCGCTGCGACACGCCGTCGACGGCCAGATGGTGGCCCACGAGCAACAGGCGGCCGGGCCGGTCGCCACCGTCGAACCACACGGCCTGCACCATGATCCCGGCCTCGGGGTCGAGGCGGCCGGCCGCGGCGCCGGCCTCGTCCGCGATCACCGCACCGGCGCCGGCCCGGCGCACCAGGTCCGCCGCGGCAACCGAACCGATCGGTTGCACCTCGAGCGACCAGATGACCTCGGCGGTTCGGGTGAGCCGCAGCCGGAGCGCGTCGTGATGATCGACGAGAATCTGCAGCAGCTCGATGACCTCGGCTCCGGCGGGGATCTCGACGAGCATGGCCAGGTTGAACCGGTTGATCGGGCCACCGCGCTCACGGAGCTGACGGACGACCGGGAGCAGCGGAACATCCCCCACACCGTCGGTGTCCGGCGGCGCGATTTCCTTGCGGCGCAGGGTGCTCAGCGCGGCGGGCGTGCGGTGCTCGAACACGTCCTGCGGGCTGATCTCGATGCCCTGCCGGCGCGCGCGGCTGGACACCGCGATGGACATGATGCTGTCGCCGCCGAGCACGAAGAAGTCGTCGTGCTCGGCGACGTTCGGCAGGCCGAGTACTTCGGCGAAGATCGCGCACAGGTCGCCGGCGGGCCTGGAGCTGGCGGCCGGCAGCGCGGCCCGGTCAAGCTTGCCGGACGGGGTGGTCGGCAGTTCCTCGAGCATGATCAGGGCGTCGGGGACCATGGCCGGCGGCAGCACGCCGGCCAGCCGCAGTCGAAGCGCTTCGACATCCGGGCGCGCCGAGGGTTCCGGAACGAGGTAGCCGATCAGGCGGCGGTCCCGGTGGATCACGGCGGCCCGGGCCACGCCGGGCTCGGCGACGAGCCGCGCCTCGATCTCCCCGAGCTCCACGCGGTTGCCGCGGATCTTGACCTGCTCGTCCGTGCGGTCGAGGTAGGTGAGCGCGCCCTCGGCTCCGGCGCGGACCAGGTCTCCCGTCCGGTACATCCGCTCCCCCGGCGCCCCGAACGGATCGGCGACG
>NZ_DASYTH010000210.1:0-24692 GCF_036002505.1 Actinophytocola sp.
CATGTATCACCGCCGCCCGCGGGCACTCCGTCGCAGTTGGACGGCGGCCCTAGCGTTCGGCCGCCGCCGAGCGATTGTCGATCAAAGTGACCTGCGGCGATGGGAGCCGGCTGTGGCGTTCACCTCGTTGGCCGACCAGCTCGGCGTGCTCGGCTGGTCGGCGTCGGTCGCGATCCCCGGCGACCTGAAACCGCTGCTCACCGCGCTGCAGTCGGAGGCGTGGCCGGCCGGAGCGGGCACCGCGCAGGCCGAGGTGAAGACCGGACAGGCGCTTCCCGGGTTCGCCACGCTGTCGCTGGATCCCGGACTCACCGTGGACGTCAACCTGTCCCAACCGAACCCGAGGGCACCGTCCAGATCACCCTGGCCCCGCCGCATTTCGTGCTGCCCGGTGACCAGTTCGGCATGCACCTGCCGAACGGCCTGGCGATCCGCGGCGCCGAGTTGTTCCTGCCGCGCGGCGTGCCGTACGTGGGCGGCACCGTGGTACCCGTCGAGCTCGTCCTCGGCGTGCCGTCCGGCGTGGACGCGCGGACCGAGGTGGACGTCCCCGCCGAGGACGGCCGCCCGCACCTGCACGGCGTGATCGAGTGGCACGACCCGGCCGCGCTGTCCCTGGCGGAATGTGTGCCGACGCTGGTGGATCTGTCCGCCGAGTTCGACCTGGACGGCACCACGACGCCCCCGGCCGGCCCGGTCGGCGGCGTGGTCCTGGCCGCCGGCAAACCGTTGCCGCTGCGCGCCCGGTACGCCCGGGACACCCGGATCTCCCCGGCGCGGCAACAGTTCGACGTCACCGTGCAGGGTGAGGGGCCGGACGGCCTGCTGCGGGTCGCGGTGGACGACGGCCTCGCCGGCAACGTGGCCGCGCGGGTGTTCGTGACCGGCGCGGCGCTCGCCGGCTCGCTGCTCGCGGACACCCCGGCCAGCACCGCGCCCTCCGGCGACCCGACCAGCGCGGGGCTCGCGGCGCTGCTCGGCGTGGCCAGCGTGCTGTCCAGCTTCTGCCAGAAGGGAAAGGTCGTCGTGCACGGGGTGACCGTGATCGGCATGGCCGGCCCGGGCTCGCCGAAGCTGGCGCTGGAGGTGGACTACAGCGTCGACATCCTGGTCAAGACGATCACGTTCGGCGGGCTGTCCATCGGGATGCAGGACGACGTGCCGATGCGGGTGCGGTACCGGCAGGTGCGGCTGGAGATCGACCCGGCGGCGAGCGGGCTGGAGCAGTTCCACCTCTCCTACGACCAGGCGAGCATGGACGTCGAGGACCCCGGGCGCTGGCGGGTGCCGCGAACCGACCTGCTGCCCGGGCCCAGCTCGTTCCCGCCCACCGCGATCGCCGCGCTCTGGGCGGCGCTGTCCGCGGACGCCAAGGACAAGCAGATCGCGGTGGATCAGCGGCTGCTCGAGCTGGACGTCCTCAGTGGAGCGAACTGCCCGGTGCCGCACCTGGGCGCCACGCTCGGCGGCAACGCCGGTCTGGTGCCGGGCGCGACCTACGACCTGGCGGTGCACGTGCCGAAGAAGGGCCAGACCGTCGGGATCCCGTTGCCCGGCATGGTGTTCAGCACCTCCCGCTACCACAACCCGCGCGAGCAGGTGGCGGATCTCGGCTTCAGCACGGCGTTCGACGGCGGCCTGCCGGTGCCTGAGCTGCCCGGTCTCGCCGGACTTCCCGCCGGGGAACGGGATTCGGACGCCGCGCTCGGGGTGCTGCTGGACGCGCTGGGCCTCGGGCTCTGGGCACCACCGGTGGACCGGGGCCGGGCCACGCTGCTCTGGTCGCGGCCGGACCCCGGCGCGTGGCGGCTGACCGGCGTGCTGCTGGAGAACCCGGAACCGCTGGAACGCGTATGCCGAATGCGGCTGGGCGCCCTGGACTGCCTGGGTGTGCCGTTCGACGTGGTGCGCCGCAACGGATCCGGTACCCGGGTGCTGTACCTGACCCGGAGGCCGGTGATCCCGCGGCGCCGCCGGGTCGGCCCCGGCCTCGTGCTGCCGCCGTACCTGACCCTGACCGTGCTCGAGCACCCGGCGACCACCTCTCCGGTCACCCCGACCACCCCGCCGCAGACGTCGTTCACCGTGCGCGCGGTGGCGCCCACCGTCCCCGCCTTCGCCGAGGAGCTGTCATGACCGCGCTGACGTCGCTCGAGTCGCTGCTGCGGATCAGCACCCTGGGCACCCGCGCGGATCTCGACGCGGCGACGGTGTGCACGTGTCCCTGTCGATGAACCCGACCCTCTGCTGGCCGCTGCACCCGTTCGTGTGCGGGGTGCTCGAGCCGGACGTGGTCTACGACGTGCCGGTGGATTTCCTCGACCCGCGCGAAACCGCCTCTTCTATCAGGGTCGATGTTAGACATCGTGTGACGACCCATGTGGCACCGGTGACCACCACGCACGGCCGGAATTGTCCACACAGGGGTCGGAATCGACCCTCTGAGTGGATCTAGGGTGCGGCTTGAGGGGTGTGTGGGAGGAGGTTTCCGGTGCGGGTTGCGGTTCTGGGCGTGGCGGCGGCGCTGGCGGTCGGGGTTGGTGCGGCGCCGGAGGCGGCGGCCTGCCGGATGGTGACGGTGGCGAAGGACGGAACGGGGAACTTCACCACCGTGCAGGCGGCGGTGGACTCGGTGCCGGACGGGGTGGCGACCACGATCCTGATCAAGCGCGGGGTGTACCGGGAGCTGGTGCGGGTGCCGGCCGCCAAGACGCACCTCACGATGGTCGGCGCGACCGGGAATCCGGTGGATGTGGTCATCGACTTCGACAACGCCTCGGGGACGCTGAAGCCGGACGGGACGCCGTTCGGGACGACCGGGAGCGCCACGACGATGGTCGCGGCGAGTGATTTCACCGCGCGGCACATCACGTTCAGCAACTCGTTCAGCCGGGCGGCGCATCCGGAGATCACGGCGACGCAGGCCGTGGCCATCAAGGCGACCGGGGACCGGATGCTGTTCGACCATGACCGGTTCGTGAGCCACCAGGACACGCTGTACGCGGACACGGCGAACGTCGACACCCGGGCGCGGCAGTACTACGTGCGGTCGACGATCACGGGCGATGTCGACTTCATGTTCGGACGGGCGACGGCGGTGTTCGACCGGGACACGATCGTGGCGCTCGACCGGGGCGGCAACCCGAACGGGTACCTGACCGCGCCGAGCACGCGGGTGGAGAACCCGTTCGGCTTCCTGATCATCAACAGCACGGTGACCAGCCCGGCCGCGCCAGCCACGTACTTCCTCGGCCGGCCATGGCATCCCAGCGGCGACCCGAACGCCATCGCCCAGGTGGTCATCCGCAACACCGTCCTGCCCGCGGCGATCAAGAGCACGCCGTGGACGGACTTCTCCGGCTTCTCCTGGCGTGACGCGCGGATGCGGGAATACCGGAACACCGGCCCCGGCGCGGGCACCGGCCCGGACCGCCCCCAGCTCACCGACGCCGAGGCACCCCAGTTCACCGTCGCTAACTACCTGGGCGACTGGTCGCCGCGCTGAGCCACCTCAGGGCATTGACAGCGCGCTGATCTCGTCCTGCGGACCGGTGCTGAACAGCGGGCCGGTGGCCACGTCGGCGCCGGTGCGGTGCCACCAGTTGGCCTGTGGTTGGGAGTGGATGCCGCCGACGGTGAGGGTGGCCTCGGCGGAGTGCACGAGGGCGGCGAGGTCGGTGACGGCCTTGGCGGTCAGGGTGCTCCGGCCGGCTCGGCTGATCAGGCGCGGGGACAGCCGGACCACGCGGATCGGCAGCTCCTCCAGCACGATCAGGTCGGCGGCGAGGTTGCCGACGTCATGGATGGCGGTGCGGATGCCGGCTTCGGCGAGGAAGCGGAGGTTCTCGGCGGCGTGGCCGTACTCGGTGAGCAGCTCCGGGACGGGCATGCCGAGCTGGAGGCGCTCGGGCGGGAGGCCGGTGTCGTTGAGCGTGTGCAGCACGCGGGCGACCAGCTCCGGGTCGGCGGACTGGTTGGGGGTGAGGTCGACGGCGAGCATCAGGTCGCGGCCGGACCGGCGGAGCTGATCGGCGGCCCGGCGGAGCAGCCAGCTGCCCAGCCGCGCGATCAGGCCGATCCGCTCGGCCAGCTCGAGGCAGCGGTCGTGCGGGACGGAGCCGTGCTCGGGCTGGTTCCACATCAACAGCGGCTCGACGCCGACCATCCGGCGGTCGGCGAGCCGCACCAGGGGTTGGTAGACCACGCGGATCTGGCCGGAGCGCCACGCCGCGGGCATGCCGGCCGCCAGCCCGAACGTCGCGCGGTCGCGGGCGTCCCGGCTCGGGTCGAACACCGCCCACTGGCCCGGCCCGCTCTGCCGGGCCTGGCGCACCGCCATGTCCGCGGACCGCAGCAACTCGGCCGGCTCGACCCGGCGCTCCGGCCGGTGCACCGCGCCGATGCTGACCGAGGTGGCCACGTCCCGGCCGTCGACCCGGACCGGGCGGGTGATCGTCTCCGTGATCCGACCGACCGTGCTCACCAGGTCCGGCGCGCCCTCCAGCAGGATCGCGAACCGGGCGCCGTCGAAGTGCGCCACCATCGCCTTCTCGCCGGCCATGACCGCGGTGAGCCGCTCCCCGACCGTCCGAAGTAGACTGTCCGTCACCGTCCGGCCGAGGCCGTCGCTGATCATCGGGAACCCGTCGAGATCGAGCTGGAACACGGTCATCGGGCCGTCCTCGTGCAGCACCTGCTCCAGCCGGGTGGTGAAGAACTGCCGGTTCGGCAGCCCGGTGAGCACGTCGTGCAACAGCTGGTGGCTCAACTGCCCACGCAGCAAGGAAAGCTCGGTGACGTCGGCGACGATGGTCAGGTAATGGCTCGGCCGGCCGTCGGCGCCGGGCAGCACGGACGCGGACAGCGCCACCTTCGCCACCTCGCCGTCGGCCAGCAGCAGCCGCGGCTGCAGCCGGAGCCGCTCCGCCTTGCCCGCCAGCATCTCCTGGTAGGCGGCGCCGACCGCGAGCCGGTCGCCGGCGTGGATCAGATCGAAGAACGTGGCCTCGGCCGAACGGTTCACCATCGCGTCGAACGCCGCGTTGGTGCGCTCGAACCGCCCGTCCAGATCGGTGATCGCGATCCCGCTGTCCGACCCGCTGAGCACCTGGTCGAACCGAAGGTCCCCGGCCTTCCGGCTCCGGTCACCCTTCGACACCGCTTCGACCAGAGCCCGGTTGAGCTCGTCCTGCTGGCGCAGCGCGGACGTGCGGATCGCCTCGGCGTAGCCGGAGGCGAGCGCGCCGACCAGTCGGGTGACCCGCTCGGCCATCCGGTCGACGTGCGCCAGTTCCGGGTCGGCCAGCAGCGCGCCGGCCAGCACGTCCACCGAGACCTGCAGGCTGGTGCGGCCGACGCAATGCATCTGGACCAGGCGGGCGCCGACCCCGCTGGCCCGGGCGAGGTCCAGCGGCTCGGTCGGAACCGCGTCGGCGAGGTCGCTGACCAGCTCCAGCAATTGCCGCTCGATTTCGGCGTGCGACAGCGGCAGGTAGGCGGTCATGCTGACCAGGTACGCCCATTTCCGGGCGAGCTTGGCCCGCTCACGGCTACGATTCTCGCCCGAGGTGGGCATCGTCGCCGGCACCCGTTCCTCCTCCGGCATCGGCGTGGTCATACCTGCTACCCCTTATCCCCTGCACCCCGTGCCGAAACGATTGAACTGTACTCGAAAACCGCTGAACCGCCGGCACCCGCGCGGCGCGCGTTCCGGTCATCCGGGGGGCGCGGGCACGTGTGCGACACCGGCGTAAGAGAGGGCGTTGGAGCCCGGCGAGTCGGAGAAGTCGCCCGGCCCCTGCGGGCGCCAGGCCGGGGATACCACCAGCCCCGGATCGGCCAGTTCGAAACCGGTGAACATCGCACTGACCTGCTCGTGGGTTCGGGGAAACATCTGCTCCCGGCCGCGGTTGTTCACCTCCGCGAGCGCCTGCCGCAGTCCCTCGGAACTGTCGTCGAGCGTGAAGTGCGTGAGCGCCAGAATACTGCCCGGCGCGAGCGCCGCACGGTAGCGGGCGAGCAGGCCCGCCGGGTCGTCGTAATCCGGGACGAAGTGCCACACGAGCAGCGTGATCAGGCCGATGGGCTGGGTGAAATCGAGTAGCTGCTTGCACTCCGGCCGGCCCAGGATCTCCTCGGGATCCCGGATGTCCGCCCGGATCGTGCCGGCCTTGCCGTTGCCACGCAACAGGATCCGACCGTGTGCGACGGCCACCGGCTCCTTGTCCACGTAGACCACCCGGCATTCGGGGTCGGCGCTCTGGGCGATCTCGTGTACGTTGCCCACGGTCGGAATCCCTGAACCGATATCGAGGAACTGCCGGATACCGTGGTCCATCATGTAGAGTACCGCGCGCCGCAGAAAGGCCCGGTTCACCCGGGCCGCGTCGGCGATGTGCGGCATGTTCTGCTCGATCATGGCGGCGAGTTGCCGGTCCGCGGGAAAGTTGTGACTTCCACCGAGAAAGAAGTCGTAGACCCGGGCGATGTTGGGGACGCTGGTGTCGATCCCGTCGGACTCGCCGAGCGGGTGGTCCGTCAACGGACACCTCCGTGGTCGATCGGTCGCGGTGCTTGCGACAGTGGTATCTCAGCCTGTTGCGCACACCTTGTCAGCACCCCATCGGGTGATATCCCTCCACCCGGTGGCGACCTAGAGTGTCCCTCCTCGAGTGCCACCTCCAGCCCCGTACCCCCACTGAGGTGAATGACGGCATGGTCGTCAATTCGGACGAGAGTAGCGCCGGCCACGCTCCCGTCCCGGTCGCCCCCGGCCGGCTACCGCTTTTTGGCCACGCATTGTCAATTTTACGTCGCCCGCTCGATTTGATGACGTCGTTACGGGCGCACGGCGATGTCGTGACGATCTATCTGGGAACCCTCCCGGCGTACGTGCTGACCGACCCTGAGCTGGCCTATCGGGTATTGACGCTGGAGGCGGGCAAATTCGGGAAAGGGATCTTCATCGAGAAGTTCCGCCCGTACTTCGGCAACGGGCTCGCGCTGTCCACCGGGGACCTCTACCGCCGGCAGCGGCGCCTGGTGCAGCCGGCCTTCCACCGCGACCGCATCCTCGGCTACGCCCGGACCATGATCGAGCTGGCCTCGGCCATGGTGGACGGCTGGCGGGCCGGCGAGGAGATCGCGGTGGACGTGCGGCTCCGCGAGCTCGGGCTGGCCGTCGTCGCGCGCACCCTGTTCACCACCGAGCTCGGCCGGCAGGCGGCCGACGAGGTTCAGGCCTGCGTCCCGATCCTGATCAGGGACGGCATGGTGCGGGCGTTTTCCCCGCGGCTCGCGCCGATCCCCGCGAACCGGCGGTTCGACCGGGCCATCGCCCGGGTCCGGTGGGTGGTCGGCGAGGTGGTGGCCGAGGCCCGGGCGACCGGCGCGGACCGCGGCGACCTGCTCTCCACGCTGCTGCTCGCCGAGGATCCGGAGACCGGCGAGCGGATGGACGACACGCAGGTACACGACGAGGTGGTCACGCTGCTCACCGCCGGCACCGACACCAGCGCCATCGCGCTGGCCTGGTTCTTCCACGAGATCGCCCGGCACCCCGAGGTCGAACGGCGCTTCCATGCGGAGGTCGACGCCGCGGTCCCGGACGGGCGGGTGACCGTGGAGGCGTTGCCGCGGTTGACCTACACCCGGCAGGTGATCACCGAGGTGCTCCGGACACACGGGCCGTGGCTGCTGATGCGGCGCACGCTGGTCGAGGTGGACCTCGGCGCGGTCCGCCTCCCGGCCGGCGCCGAGGTGGCGATCAGTCCCCATGCGACACATCAGGATCCGGTGGTCTACCCGGACCCGGCCCGGTTCGACCCGGACCGCTGGTCGCCGGAGCGGGCGGCACAGGTGCCGAAGGAGTTCTACCTGCCGTTCGCCGCCGGCCTGCACAGCTGTCCCGGCCAGCAGTTCGCCCACACCGAGATCGCGCTCGTCGCCGCGGCCGTCGCGGCCCGCTGGCGGCTGGTCCCGGTGCCGGGAAAGCCCGTGCGCCCCAAGGTGCTCGGGATCGTCTACCCCAGCCGGCTACCCATGACCGCGGTCCCGCGGCACGGCTGAGCGGTTGCATCGAGAAAGGAAGCGGTCTCCTTGCGGAAGTTCGGCATCAGGCGCGTGCTCGCTCTTGGACTGACCCTGGTGGCGGCCGGCTACCCGCTGGCGCCGGGTCAGGCCGAGGCCAACAGCGTGTCCTGTTCGGAGGTGCGCATCCCGGTGACCCTGGCCGGGTTGCCGCAGACCATGTACGGCAAGCTGTGCGTGCCGGAGGGGGCGGCCACCGTCCAGGTGCTCATCCCGGGCGGCAGCTACACCAGCTCGTACTGGGACCTGCCCGCCGACCGCGGCCTGTTCTCGTTCCGCGCGGCCATGAATCAGGCCGGCTACGCCACCCTCACCGTCGACCGGCTCGGCACCGGCCGCAGCTCCAAGCCACTCTCCGTGCTGCTCACCACGTTCGCCGATGCCGCGATCATGCACCAGGTCGTCGGCAAGCTCCGCTCCGGCGCGCTCGGCCGCCCGTTCCCCAAGGTGATCATCGGCGGGCACTCGCTCGGCGCGTCGATCAGCGTCATCGAGGCGGCCAACTACCAGGATGTGGACGGGGTGCTGCTGGCCGCGCTCACCCACCACCTCGACCTGATCGACTCCGCCGCGGACGGCCTGCTGTCGTTCTACCCGGCCACCGTGGATCCCCTGCTCTCCCGGCGCTTGCCGGACCCCGGCTACCTGACCACCGAGCCCGGCACCCGGTACCAGGCGTTCCACAACCCGGGACAACCGGTCAGCGGCGCGATCGACTTCGACGAGTCCACAAAGGACGTCTTCGCGGCCACCGAGGCGGCCGACGCCATCGGCGTGTCGATCATGTCGCCGTACTCGATCCTGATCAACGCCCCGGTGCTCGTCACGCTCGGCGGCCAGGACGAGCTGTTCTGCTCCCCGCTCCCGATCGCCACCGACTGCTCCTCCGCCGAGGCGCTGCGCCGGCAGGAGGCGCCCTTCTACAACCCCAACGCCCGGCTACGCACCTACCTGCTCCCCGGCACCTACGGCCACTCCTTCAACTTCGCCCCCAACGCGGGCGAGTTCGCGGCCGCCGCCATCCAGTGGGCGGATGAGCTCGTCGGCCGCTGACCGGTTCATTCGGCCCTCCCCCGGGTGGCTAGACTGCGCGCTCCTGGGAGGAACCATCATGCGTCTCTCACTCGTCACCGCCGGCGCGCTGCTCACGCTGGCGGGGTGCGCCACCGCCACGACCACCACCCCCGTCGCGGCTCCCCCGGCGGCCACCACGTCCACCACACCGGCCACGACCACCACGCCACCCCCGCTGTCCAAACCCGACGCGGCGCAGCGGTACCTCGCCATCGTCAAGCCCTACAACGTGGCCCTCGAACGACTCGAAACGGCGATCAACTCCGGCCAACCGGTCGCAACCCTGCGCACCCGCGCCAGCGAGCTCGCCGCCGCCAACCAGGAGCAGATCAACCAACTCCAGACCACCCTGTGGCCCACCGAGATCCGCGCCCCGATGGCCGAGCTCATCGCCGAGTCCGGCAAATCCCAGCCGCTCCTCCTCCAGGCCGCGCAGGCGAAAACCCGGCCCCAGCTCGTCCAGGCGGTCGTCGACGGGCTGAAACACGACGGCAAGACCCCCGCCAAGGCGATCCGCGACTTCCTCGAGCTCGCCAAATACGACGAGCGCGATTACGGCGGTAGCTGACCACCGGCCGTGGTGGTCGTGCGACGAAGGACGCTTTCCTCACGCTCGGCGTGACAAAGGACGCATTCCTCGGAGGGAGTGAACGTGACGTTGCTTTCCCTCTACGGAAACGTGACGTTGCTTTCCCGATCTGGCCCCGTTGAAGCACGCGTTAGCACATCCCGGAGAATCCGTTCGATTTCGGCGAAATGGGTCTCGTCGCAGATCAGCGGCGGGGCAAGTTGGACGACGACGTCGCCGCGGTTGTCGGGGCGGCAGTAGAGGCCGGCGTCGAACAGGGCCTTGGCAAGAAACCCGCGGACCAGGCGCTCGGACTCGGCTGGGGTAAACCGCTGTCTGGTCGCTTTGTCGCGGACCAGCTCGATGGCGAAGAAGTACCCGTCGCCGCGGAGGTCGCCGACGATCGGGAGGTCGTGGAGGCGTTCCAGATAGCCGCGGAACAGCTCGGAGTTGGCGCGGACGTGGGCGTTGAGACCCTCCCGTTCGAAGATGTCGAGGTTGGCGAGCGCGACCGCGGCGGCGACCGGGTGGCCGCCGAAGGTGACGCCGTGGGCGAACCAGCTGGCGCCGGACAGGAACGGCTCGGCGAGGCGGTCGGAGGCGATCATGGCGCCGAGTGGGATGTAGCCGCTGGTGAGGCCCTTGGCGCAGGTGATGATGTCGGGCTGGTAACCGTACCGCAGAGCGCCGAAGTACTCGCCGAGCCGGCCGAACGCGCAGATCACCTCGTCGGAGACGAGCAGGACGTCGTAGGCGTCGCAGATCTCCCGGACCCGCGCGAAGTAGCCGGGCGGCGGCACCAGGCAGCCGCCCGCGTTCTGCACCGGCTCCAGGAACACCGCCGCCACCGTGTCCGGGCCTTCGAACTCGATGGCCTCGGCGATCCGGTCCGCGGCCCAGCGGCCGAACGCCTCCGGCGAGGAGTCCGTACCGGCCGGGGCGCGGTAGTAGTTCGTGTTGGGCACCCGGAACGCGGACGGCACCAGTGGCTCGAAGTCCTGCTTCAGCGCGGCCAGCCCGGTGATCGACAACGCTCCCATGGTCGTGCCGTGGTAGGCGACCGAGCGGGAGATCACCTTGTGCTTCAACGGTTTGCCCACCCGCCGGAAGTACGCGCGGGCCAGCTTCCACGCGCTCTCAACGGCTTCCGAGCCGCTCGCGGTGAAGAAAACCCGGTTCAGGTCCCCCGGCGCGAGCCCGGCCACCCGCTGCGCCAGCTCGGCCGCGGCCGGGTGGGCGTAGCCCCAGATCGGGAAGTACGCCAGCTCCGCGGCCTGCTTGGCGGCCGCCTCCGCGAGCTCCTGCCGCCCGTGCCCGACCTGCACGGTGAACAGCCCGGACAACCCGTCGAGGTAACGCTTTCCGCCGTCGTCGTAGATGTACGGCCCGTCGCCGCGCACGATCACCGGTACCGGCGCATGATCGAACGCGGACAACCGGGTGAAATGCATCCACAGGTGCCGGCGCGCGGCGTCGTCCAGGCTCATGTGGTCATGGTGCCGCAGCCATCGCCTCCTGGGTACCCAGCGCCCGCACGGCCGGGATCACGTTGGCGGCGAAGAGCTCCATGCTCCGCACGGTCTCCTCGTGGGTCATGTCGCCGATCGAGAACAACCCGATCAGTTGCCCGAACCCGAGCTGCTCCTGCAACTCCCGGATCCGGGCGATGACCGTGTCCGGGCTGCCGACCAGCGCCATACCACCGGTGATGATCTCCTCATAGGTCAGTTCGGGGAACGGCTTCGCGCCGGACATCAGCAGGCCGCGCATCGAGGACTGGGACATGTACCCGGGCGGGAACATGATCTCCGGACCCTGCTTGAGTCCTTTGTGGAACAGCCAGGTCAGGTGCTGCCGGGCGGCGCGGTGCGCCTCCTCGTCGGTCTCCGCCACGAAGATCGGGATGGACAGGCCGAGCTTCTCCGGCTCGGGCGTGTAGCCGAGTTCCGCGGCCGCCTGCCGGTACCCGTCGAACCAGCGGCCGACCAGCGGCGTCGGCGCGTAGACCGACATGTAGGTGTAGCGCTTCTCGGCGCAGAACCTCATCGTCTCGGTGCTGCCGGCGCCCGGGATGTAGATCGGCGGGTGCGGCTGCTGCAGCGGCCGCGGCCAGAGGTTGACGTAGCGGAACTCGTAGTTCGGGCTGATCCACTGGAACATCTCGTCCGAGGTCCACGCCTTGATGATCAGGTCGTGGGCTTCGTTGAACCGGTCGCGGGAGCGGGCCGGGTTGATGCTGTGCCCGAAGTACTCCCAGCCGATGCCGCGGACGAAGCCGGACACCAGCCGCCCGTTGGTGAGGTGGTCCAGCATGGCGATCTCCTCGGCCACCCGCAATGGGTTGCCGCGGATGCCGATGGCGTTGCCCAACACCATGATCTGTGCCCGCTCGGTGCGCCGGGCCAGCGCCGCGGCCATGATGTTGGGCGAGGGCATCAGCCCGTAGGCGGTCTGGTGGTGCTCGTTGACCCCGATCCCGTCGAACCCGAGCCGGTCGGCGTGCTCCAGCTCGTCGAGATACCGGTGGTAGAGCTGGGTTCCCAGCTGGGGATCGAAGTGCTTGTTGGGGAAGGTGAGCGACGGCGAGGAGTAGCGCTCGTCGAAGTCGTCCGGCAGGTACGGGTACGGCATCAGGTGGAAGAACACGAACTTCATGCGCTCGCTCCGGTCAGCTCGGCCCGCGCCGCCAGGAAGTCGACAGTGACCTCGGCGAACTCGGCGGGGCGTTCGAAGTACATGGCGTGACCGCAGTCGTCGACCACGGTGAACTCGGCGTTCGGGATCAGCTCGGCGTACCGGTGGCCGTGCGCGATCGGGATCAGCTTGTCATTGCCCGGCCAGGCCACGAGCGTGCGGGCGGTGATCCGGTGCAGCCGGCGCTCCAGCTTGGGATTGTTCAGGAACGGCGTCCAGGAGAACCGGGCGAGCGCCGTCATGTCCCGGTAGATCGCCAGGATCGCCTCGACGTCGGGATCGGGCGGGAACGCCGCGCTCGCCTTGCTCGTGTCGTGGAAAAGCGCTTCGACGACCTGGTCGGGCGTCATCAGGAAGATGTCCGCCACCGGGTGGTCCGGCAGCCGCAGCCCGGCGGCGCTGAGCAGCACCAGCGAGCCGACCCGGTGCGGCGCCTGCACGGCGATCTCCGCGGCGAGCCAGCCGCCGAACGAGCCGCCCACGAGGTGCGGGCGGTCCAGGCCGAGCCGGTCGATCACGTCGAGGTAGTGGTAGACGAGGTCGTCCATGGACTCGACCTCGGGAAACTCGTCCGACCCGCCGAACCCCGGGGCGTCCGGCGCGATCACGTCGAAGCGCTTCGACAGCAGCTCGTGCCACTCGAGCCACCGCCCGGCCCCACCCGCGGCGTGCAGGAACAGCAGCGGCGCGCCCTCGCCGCCGCGCAGCAGGTGGACGCGGCCACCCGGAAACTCCAGGAACTCCTCGTTCGGCATGTAGGTGAAGCTAGAAGTGGTGCGTGACCGCGACGATCCGGTTACCGCACCGCTGAGCCGATTCGCGCACCCTTGACGATCGTGTGCGGCAGGCCGGAAGCTGGGCAGGTGTCCGAGGACATCGACCTTCCGCACCCCAGGTTGATCGACACCGCGGACCCGTACGAGGCCCGGGTGCGGACCCAGGAGCTCCTCGGCTGCTCGCACAAGATGACCGTGCTGGACCGGGAAACCCCGTTCCGGGCCCGGGTGCAGTACCGGTCCCTGGACGGGCTCGGCCTGATGGCGTCCACCTACGGCGCGGCCGTGGAGATCTGCTGCTCCCCGCCGATCGACATGGTGACGGTGAACTTCCTCTTCGACGGCCGGATGCACGTCGACGACGGCGGCGAGATCTTCGTCGCCGACCCCGCCCACGCGGCGGCGTTCTGCTTCCACGAGGACCTCGCCATGCGCTGGACCGCCGGCCTGCGCCAGCTCATGCTCACCATCGCCAAGCCGCGCATCGAGCAGCACCTGCAGAACCTGCTGCACGAACCGCTTCGACAGCCGCTGCGGCTGCACGGCCCGGTCGACCTCACCGGCCCCGGCTCCGGCGTCGCCGCCGCGGTGCTCACCCTGCGCCAGGCCCTGGAGCGCTGCGGGAAAGCCGGCCCGCCCCCGGTCCTCGCCGCCGAGATCGAGCACAACGTCCTCTCCACGCTCCTGCTCACCCAGCGCCACAACTACACCGACGCGATCTTCGCCACCCCCGCCCTCCCCGCCCCCCGCGTCGTCCGCCGGGTCGTGGAACTGATCGACGCCACGCCCGCCAAGTCCTTCACCGTCGCCGATCTGGCCCTCTACGCCGGCGTCAGCGAACGCTCCCTGCACGCCGCCTTCCGCCGCCAGCTCGGCACCTCCCCCATGTCCTACCTCCGCCACCGCCGCCTCGACGACGCCCACACCGAGCTCCTCCACCTCGACCCCACCACCGGCGCCAAGGTCACCGACGTCGCCCTCCGCCACGGCTTCACCCACACCGGCCGCTTCGCCGCCGCCTACCGCCAACGCTTCGGCGAATCCCCTTCGACGACCCTCCGCCGCTGACCGGGGGACAAGAAACAGGACAATTCCCGAACTGGTCCGCCAATCTTTGTCCCTCGTGGTAAGCCTATGTCTGGCAAGACAAAAAGGACATGCGACCTGCGGAGGAACATGTCTGATCATGGCGCAACGCTGGCGCTCGACCTCTACGACCTGTACACCGTCGCAAAGGACGACCTTCCATCGGTGGCGGCCATCTACGGAGATGTCGTTGCCAGATACGCAAGCGTTCGGTCCACTGTGGATGGTGCAATGACCCGGCCTGATCATTTCGGGGACACGCTCGGTCCGGTGCACACGGCCTGGACGCATTTGCATGACATCGCGGCAACGTTTATGAAGGACACCGAACGCAACCTCGACGAGACAGCCGCGACGCTCACCGAGGCGGTGAAACTGTACGAGGCGACCGATCATGCCGCCCGCGACAGGTTCAACCAGCTGTTGAACGAGCGCGGCGAACCGACGCCGGGAAAGTGAGTCCATGAGCTTCGAGCAGTTGATGGAGCACGCCAGCGAGATCAGGTACCTGGCGACCAAGCACGCGATCGAGCACAATGAGCTCGACCCCGAGTACGCGCGCAACGGCGTGGACGGCTACTACGAGCAGTTGATCGAACCATTGTTCAAGCCGTTCTCAGACGTTCCGGACCCGGCGGAGTACCAGCCGATGATCAACGACCTGGACACCGCCATGCGCGGCATCTCCAATGGGCTCACCAACGACACGGTCGACAAGATCCCATATCTGGCGAACCCGACGCTGGCCAAGATCACCACGGCCGGTGGCTACCTGGCGGAATGGACCGGCGAAGCCGCGAGGACGTTCAAGGCGAAGTTCATCGATCCGTTCCCTTCGTTCACGACCAACCAGTTCATCCTCACGTTGATCTTGAAGGCGGCTCTCGAGGCGCACCAGGCGATGTGGGCCAGCGCGCGAAAGGACATCGACGGGATCGCACACGCCACCATCGACATGTTCGACAACAAGTGTTGCGACAAGAACACCTGGAACGTCTCGTTCACCGTCCTGTCTTCCATCGGCGCCGTCGGTGCGGCGATTCTGACCGTCGCCACCGACGGTGCGGCGGCGCCGCTCGCGCTCCAGGTGATCGGCGCGGCGGCACAGGTCGGTGCCACGCTGCCGCCGGACAGCTTGTCCGAGCCGCCCAAGGGCGGCGGCTCGTCGGCCCTCCAGATCACCAACACGATGAAGGCGGCCATCGACCAGCTCACCAGAGTCGTGCAGAAGGCCGAGTCCGAGATCGCCAAGCACGTCGAGGACATCAGCAATGTGGTGCACGGCCACACCGCCTATTTCGTCGCTGCCCGCCCGACCCTGGCCACCCTGGCGAAGCGGGACCTCACCGGAGAACGCGGCCTCGGCGAAGCGGACAGGTGAGGGAGCCATGGGTCAGCTGGCGGACCGCCTGGACGCCATCAGCGTGCGCGTCCGGGTGCCGGGCACCGAGATCATGGCCGAGCTACGCCACCGTACCGACGTCACGATCTCGTTCGGCGAGAGTGTGTATGAGTTCCTCGACGAGCGCGGTCTCGAGCGCTTCCTGGTCAGCCTGGCCCGGATGCTGTACGCGGCCTGGCTGCGCGAGTACAGGGCGGCCATCGCCGACTCGGCGCTGGACGTCGAACCGCATGACCAGCGGGATCACGATTTCTTCGACGCGCGTTCGAAAATCGAGGCCAGCGGCAGTTCTGCCGGCGGCCGGATCGCCTTCTCCGCAAAAGGCATGCAGGACATGTCCGCCAAGATCGCCCCGGGCACCCTGCGCGAGCTGACCGAAACCCAGTTCACGGCCCGCGCCAAGGAGGCGGTCACCGCCCTGATCCAGGACCACCTGGCGAAGGTCCGCGAGCTGAAGACCCGGTTCTACGGATGACCAGGTTCCGGTGGTTGGTACTGCTCGCGGTGGTGACCATCGCCGCGGTGATCTTCGTCCTCGCCGACGGCATGCTGCCGTGGGGCACCGGCTCGTCGTCCGGCCGGTGCGATGTTCCGGACTCGGTTTCCGGCCCGCAGGGTACGTCGGCGCCCGACGGGGGTTCGGTCCGGGTCCTCGAGCAGGGCTTCACCCAGGACGCAGACGGTGCGGTGAACATGGGTGCCCTGCTCGAGAACACCAGCGGCGACGTCGCCTACCGGACCCTGGTGACATTCCGGCTGTTCGACCCCGCGCACACGGAACTTCCCGAATCCGCGGGCACCCCATTGCGTGTCGAGATTCCGATCGTGCTTCCCGGTCAGCGCATCGGCACCGGTTCGGCGACGTACCGAAGTAGCGTGCGGGTGTCGTCCTTCGAGATCAACCTGGACCGCACGGCCTGGGTGCCGCGGGACTCCTTCGGTCAGGGCTTCGCCCCGGTTACCGGCACCTACCTGCGCACGGCGCGGTTTCAACCTCGAATTCCAGCGAGCGTCGACATTCACTACAAAGAGACCTCCGCGAACTGCCGCGGGCTGGAGAGCCGGACCACCGCGGTGGTGTTCCGGAACAGCGCCGGGAAGATCGTCGGCGGCAACGTCGCTTCCCCGGATGTGCCTATCGTCTTCCGGGATGAGCAGGGCAACGACCTCGGCGGCGACTGGCAACGCCCCCCGACACCGTCGTGCTCACGAGGCGAGCGGGAAACCTGGATCGTGCCCTCGGCCGGCCAGCCCAGCACTGCCGACGACGCGCACACCGAGATCTACCCCTACTGCGACCTGCGAGGCCCGTAAGCGCGCTACTTCCGCAGGGCGAAGAGGCCGAGGAACTCGTAGACGAGGTTGGCCGCGGCCAACGCGGTGAGCTCGGCGTGGTCGTAGGGGGGAGCGACTTCGACGACGTCGGCGCCGATGAGGTTGAGGCCGTCGAGGCCGCGGAGGATGAGCTGGAGCTCGCGGGTGGTCAGGCCGCCGGGCTCGGGGGTGCCGGTGCCGGGGGCGTGCGCCGGGTCGAGGACGTCAATGTCCACGCTGACGTAGACCGGGAGCTCGCCGACCCGGGAGCGGATCCGGTCAATGGTCTGGTCCACGCCGAAGCGGGCGACGTCGGCGGTGGAGATCGCACTGAACCCCAGGGCGCGGTCGGTGTCGAAGTCTGACATCCCGTACACCGGCCCGCGCAGGCCCACGTGCGCGCACCGGTCGGCGGCCAGTAGGCCCTCGTCGAACGCCCGGCGGAACGGGGTGCCGTGGTTGTACCGCGCGCCGTACGCGATGTCCCAGGTGTCGAGGTGCGCGTCGAAATGCACCAGCGCGACCGGGCCGTGCCGCTCGTGCAGCACCCGGAGCAGCGGCAGCGCGATCGTGTGGTCGCCGCCGACCGTGATCAGCCGCTCGGCGCGGGAGAGGGTCGCCCGCGCCGCGGCCTCGATCTGCGCGATGGCCGCTATCAGGTCGAACGGCGTGACCCCGGCGTCCCCGGCGTCCGCGACCTGGTGCACGGACCAGGGGTGGACGTCCAGCTCGGGATGGTAGGGCCGCAGCAGCTTCGAGCCGGCCCGCACCGCCGCCGGGCCGAACCGGGCACCCGGCCGGTAGGTGACCCCGGAGTCGAACGGCACGCCCAGCACCGCGACCGCCGCCGCGCCCACGTCGTCCAGCCGCGGCAGGCGAGCGAACGTCTCCGGGCCGGCGAACCGGGGGGACACCGCCGGGTCAGGCGGTCCAACGGGTGCATCGGCCACTCCGGTGACGATACGCCACCCGCTGTACTCACACGGTTAATGGCGCCGCGGACAGCCGGGCTTCCTTCTCCGCCGGGGACTCCGCCATGAGCGCGGCGCAGATCGGGACCACCAAAGCGATCGCGGCGAGCACGAACACCGGGAACAGGAACGTGAACACCTCGAGCCCGGGCGGGTCGGGCGCGTTCGGGTCGACGTGCACGCGCACCGCGGCCATGCCGGTGTAGTGCATGCCGGTGACCGCGACCCCCATCACCACTCCGGCCAGGAGGCGCATCGAAACCCGGTCCACCACGACGGTGAACCAGAAGGCGGCGGTGGCGGCCACGACGGCGATGACGATGGACAACAGCACCAGGCCCATGTCGTAGCTGATGGTGCCCTTGATCTGGACCGCCCACATCCCGGTGTAGTGCATGAGGTTCACCGCGAGGCCGGTGATCAGCCCGCCGACCAGCAGCCGCCACAGCGCGAACTTCGTGCGCACGCCGAACACCACCAGGCCGACGAACACCGCGCCCACCGACAGGATCGCCGACAGCACGGTGCGCGAGACGTCGTAGCGCACCGGGTTTCCCGGCGTGGTGAAGCCGAGCATGGCGATGAAGTGCATGACCCAGATGGCCACGCCGCCGATCGACACCGCGGCCAGCAGCAGCCAGCCGAGGCGCGCCCGGGGTGAGACCGCGTACCGGGACTGCAGCGTGCACGCCAGCCCTACCGTCGAGCCGACGACCGAGGTGAGGTAGGCCAGGAACAGCAACCAGAAGCCCATCTCGAAGTGGTGCATGTTGTCCACAAGGGACTCCTATCCGAACAGCCGATGGTCCAATTGGGACAGTGCATGCTCGGACGCCGCGATCAGCACCTGCTTGGTCGACTCCCGGGAGCGGGCGTCACAGGTGATCACGGCGATCTCCGGGGGCAGCGACAGCGCCTCGCGGACCTCCGCCGCGCTGTGCTGGGATGTTCCCTCGAACAGGTTGATCGCCACCAGGAACGGCATCTCCCGCGCCTCGAAGTAGTCGATCGAGGAGAAGCAGTCGGCCAGCCGGCGCGTGTCCACCAGCACGACCGCCGCGATGGCGCCGTGCACGATGTCGTCCCACATGAACCAGAACCGGTGCTGGCCGGGCGTGCCGAACACGTACAGCACGAGGTCCTCGGCCAGCGACAGCCGGCCGAAGTCCATCGCAACCGTGGTGGACACCTTGCCGGGCACCGCCGACACCTCGTCCACCCCGACCCCGGCCCGGGTCATCAGCGCCTCGGTGCGCAGCGGCGCGATCTCCGACATGGCGCCGACGAACGTGGTCTTCCCCACCCCGAACCCACCCGCGACCACGATCTTGGCCGAGGTTATGTGCTGGCGCACCACCTGCCTACGGCGCGGCGGTCGCCCGGCGCCCGGTGCAATGAATGAGTCATTCACTGCGTGAGCCGCACTGAATGGGTCATTCATGGCATCTCACCCGTCTACTGTGCGCGAAGTCCACTGAGCACCCTCTCGATCAGTTCCCGCCGCTCGTCGGTGCTGGCGTCGTCGGACAGCGTTGCCTGCACGGTCACCAGCCCCTCGTCGAGCAGGTCGGCGACCAGCACCCGGGCCACCCCGAGCGGTACGGCGAGGTGCGCGGCGATCTCGGCCACCGAGCACGGTTCCACGCACAATCGCGTGACAGTCCACAGTGGATTAACTCGCTGCTCCGGCAGGCCCTCGCCAAGATCCGTGGTCTGCACCCGGGCCTCGACCGCGAGCTCCACCGTGGGCCGGGTCCGGCCCTCGGTCCACGAGTACGGCCGGGCCAGCGCCGGCGGCCGCCCCGGCCGTTGCCGCGCGACGAACCCGTAGTCATCGTCTTGGTGCACGTCCCCCACCTCAGTGCCCGTCGGCGGCCCCGCGCACCGGCGTGTCGACCATGCGGCCCACCCGGTCCACCAGCAACGTCATCTCATAGCCGACCAGCCCGATGTCGCACCCGGCCACGGCCAGCACCGCGAGGTGCGAGCCGTCGCCGACAGTCATCAGCAGCATGAACCCGCGCTCCATCTCGATCACCGACTGGACCACCCGGCCGGCGGTGAACAGGTGCGCGGCGCCCGCGGTGAGGCTGGCCAGGCCCGCGGCCATCGCGGAGAGCTGGTCGGCCCGGTCCCGGGGCAGCCCGTCGGAGGCGGCCACCATCAACCCGTCGGCCGAGACCAGCACCGCGTGCGCGACGCCGGGCACCTCCCGGGTGAACGCCGAAACCAGCCAGCCGAGGGACTGCTCCGTCCCGGCCGTGATCTCCGTTGTCATGAGCCGCCCTCGCTCCCGTTGCCATCCGTCCGGGTCCCCCCAGTGCGCTCCCGTGCCGCCCGAACGCCGTTGTAGTGCCGGGAAAGATTGCTCCGGATGGACTCCGCGTTCCGGAACTGGATGCGGGCCGCCGGCGGCTCGGCACCCGGCCCGGCCGGCACCACCCGGGCGCCCGGCTTGCGCATCGGCAGCCCGGCCGCCGTGGTCCGGGCCGGCTCAGGAACACGGAGCGCGTCCGCCGCACGCCAGGTCTTCTCCGGGGGCGACATCAACCGGGGGGCCGGCGCGAGGACCGGCCCAACCGACTCATCGTCCACAGTGGACACATCGGTGAACCAGCTGGACACCGCGGGCTGCGGCACCGCGGCCGGCGACGGTTCAGGCGCGGGCGCCGGCTCCGGAATCCGCGGCCGGCCACCCAGCACGGCGCCCGGCGTGCCGTCCGCGATGATCAACCCGGCCGGCAGGTGCACGCTCGCCGTGATGCCGGACCGCGACGCGCTCTCGTAGGTCGGCCGCAGCCGCACCGTCACGCCGTGCCGCGCGGCCAGCCGGCTGATCACGAACAGGCCCATCCGCCGCGTCGTCTCCGGGCCGACCGCGCCCTCGGCGGCCAGCCGGCCGTTCGCCGCGGCCAGGTCCTCCGCCGCCATGCCCAGCCCGCCGTCCACCACCTCGATCAGCAGACCGCCGTCCGCGCCGCGGTCCGCGGTGAGCACCACCTTGCGGTCCGGCGGGGAGAACCGGGTCGCGTTCTCCAGCAGCTCGGCCAGGATGTGCACGACGTCCGCCGCGGGGCTGGTCCGCACCCCGCCGGCCGGCGCGTGCCCGAGGCTGATCCGCGTGTAGTCGGTGACCTCGGAGGTGGCCGCGCGCAACAACTCCACCACGGTGACCGGCCCGTGGTCGCGCCGCGCGGGCGAACCGCCAGCGAGCACCTGCAGGTTCTCGCCGTTGCGCCGCAGCCGGGTGGCCAGGTGGTCGAGCCGGAACAGGCCGCCCAGCCGCTGCGGGTCGTCCTCGTCGTGCTCGAGCTCCTCGATCGCCTCCAGCTGCAGCTCGACCAGCGACTGGCTGCGCCGGGACAGCGTCATGAACATCTCGCTGACCTGGCGGCGCAGCTCCGCCTGCTCGCCGGCCAGGCGCACGGCCTGCCGGTGCATGTCGTCGAACGCCCGGGCGAGCTGGCCGATCTCCTCGCCGGTGTGCACCGGGACCGGTTCGACCGACTGCCAGTCGACCCGCTCCCCGGCACGCACCCGCTCGACCGTCTCCGGAAGCTGGTGGTGCGCGGCGTTGAGCGCGGCCGAGCGCAGCCGGCGCACCGGCGAGAGCAGCGAGCGGGCCACGATCAGCGCGATCGCCAGCGCCGCCAGCAACGCGCCGAGCACGATCGACGCGTCCCGCAGCGCCGCCGAGCGGGCCTCGTTGGTGCGGGCGGACACGTTGTCCGCCAACGCGTTGACCAGCTCACCGCGCAGCCCGTCCAGGGCCGCCGACTCCGCGGTCAGCTCGGGCAGCTGCTGGATGAGCGCGGCCGTGCCGCTCCCGGACACGGCCGCCTGCAACGCATCCCGGCGCGCCTGCGCCGACTTGGTCGCCGCCTCGAACTTTCCGTTGTTCCCCGCCGGGAGGTCCCGCTGGATCTGCCCGGCGATGATGCTCTCCTCGGCGGCGACCCGCTGCGCCGCCGCGGCGATGGCCGGGTTGGCCGGCGCAGCGGCGCCGAACTTGAGCAGGGTCTCCTCGGTGCCCAGCACCGCCCGCAGCCGCAGCAGCGAGGTGACCGCCCGGGCGGTGCGGTCCAGCTCGTCGATCTCGGCCGGCGAGACCAGCTCCGGCACCAGGTCGCTCAGGCCGTTGGCGACCTCGAGGTACCCGGCGATCTGGGTGATCGGGTCGCTCACGGCGCTCTGCGCCTGCAGCCGCAGCGCGCTCAGCCGCCCGAGCGAATCGTTCAAGGTGCGGCCGACCTCGGCCGGCAGGTGCGCGAAGTCGGCGGCCCGCCGGATCGCCGCGGCCCGCTCGTCCACGGCGGACTTGCGGGCGTCGAGGTCCGGCGCCCTGGTCACCGCGGCCACCATCTCGGCGGAGACCTGGTCGGAGAGCGTCACCGAGTCGCGGAGCACGCCAAGCTGGTCACGCACGGTGCTCAGCCGGCTGGCGTCGTCCAGCCGGGACTGGACCCGCAAACCGCCCAGCACCAACGCCACCGCGGCCGGCAGCAGGAGCACGACGGCCACCTTCGTCCGTAGGCTCCAGCCGTTCACCTGCCACCGCAACGAGTCCTGCTGGCCCGGCACCGTCGTCTCCAGTTTTGTCGCCGCATGACGGATTCTCCACGTGTGGGCGCGCGCCCGCCGGAAACGTTTTCCGACCAGAGGTGATGAGGACCTGGACACAATCGGAAACGATCGTTGATGTCAAGTCGTACGCTCGGCGCGCCACCCTAAATTCATCGTGTAGGGACTTAGTACCCTACTGGCCTGTACTCCGTTCGCCGTAGCGACCACAACCCGGAATCCCCAGGCCACGCTGCGTGTCTGACCTAGCGTAATCGCCCTATCGGGCAATTCTGCACATTGCGCCCGGCAAAATGCCGGAACCCTCCCCCACCAGAGGGATATTCGAATTCCACGACAATTGATACGTACCCCGCCCGCTCCCGGTTCAATCCTCCGACCGTCCACTTCGGGCACGCGGGCCGTACCGACCGGCGACGAGCTTGGCCAACGCCCGCGGCCAGGCCGGGTCGAGGCTGTAGCTGCTGTGCCGGCGCAGGCCCCAGTGCGGGCTGCCCTGGCCGTCCGCGGGCACCGGATCGAGCAGCCTCCATTCCGGACCACATTCGCGCAGCCCGGTATCTGGATCGATCTCGTCGTGCTGCGGGTCCGGAGTGGACTGGTCGAGCCGCCGCGACGTGAAGCACCCGCGGTCCCTCTTGTCGTCGCTGCGATCCCAGCTCAACACCGGCCCGCCGATCGGATCGGACTCCCGGTACAGCGACCGCCACCGCCCGCGCAGCACCACCCGCCACAGCCAGCACAGGTGCGCGTGGTTGACGTAGGCCGGGAACGCCCGCGGGTAGGCAATCTGCAGCTGCGCGCCGAACGTCAGCAGCGCCACGTGCCGCCGGTACGCCGCGGAGAGCCGGGTCAGCGCGGCCACCGCGATGAGGCTGCCCTGGCTGTGCCCGGCCAGCACCACGTACGGCACCGGCGTGGGCGACTTGTGGCAGGTGCACACCCGCCCGGGCGCGAGCTCGGCACACTCGCCGAGATGCCAGGCGATCCGCCGGCGCAGGTCCTCGATCACCTTGGGCGCGTAGGGCGGCGGCACCAGCGGGTGCGCCGCGCGCGGCCAGAACGCCACCAGGTCCCACACCACCGCCGCGGACCGCCGGATCGCGCTGTTGCCCAGGGCGCTGCGACCCAGGTACGCGAGCCCGAGCCCGACACCGAGCAGCGCGACGGTGCCGATCGTCACCAGGTCCGGCCCGGGCAGGTCACGGCAGTCACTGAGCCAGTCCAGCCACGCCGGCAGCACCGAGTCGGGCCGGCACTGGGTGAGGTTCGCCGCGTGCCCACCGGCCACGACCAGGTCCTCGACCGCCTCGACGACCGCGGCGATGGTCAGGATCGTGCCCACCGACGCGACCGCCAGCACCGGCCACTGCACGTGGTACTTCAGCCGGGCCAGCCACCACGCACCGGCCACCGGGCGCACCTGGGCGACCGCCAGCCACCCCGACCCGTCCGGATCCGGCCCCGCCGGGGGCAGGTTCGACGCCGCCCGCACCTTCGTCTCGAACGCCCGCGCCGCGAACCGCTTCACCACCACCAGCACGAGCAGCCCGGCCACGCCGAGCACGACCGCGACGCCGGCGGCGTGGGCGATCCGCAGGTGGAACAGCGGCAGGTCCATGGCCTGCGGCTGATCGGCCGGGCGCAGCAGCCGCAGCACCCCGTAGTCCAGCGCGGCGGTGAACCCCACGCCGAGGAACAACCCCAGCGCGGCCACCACCGGGCTCACCATTCCCTTGAGGAAACGGCGAAACGGCCGCGGCACGCCCCGCTCCGGGGTGCGCCGCGCCAGGACCGCGGCCGCCCCGGCGAGCGCGACCAGGGCCAGCAGCGCGGCGGCCGACACCCACAGCCCCAGATCCCCCACGCCGGGCAGCACACCGCGGTCCGCCGCCGGCAGGTTGCGGCTGCGCGAGACGGTGAACACCGACACCGCGAGCACCCCGACCGCGATGCCCAGCTCGACGGTCGGCAGCGGACCCGCGACGAACGCCGGCACCCGGCGCCGCTCCGCCCGCGGATCCCCCAGCACCGCCGCCTGCACCACGGCCAGCACCAGCAGGGCGACGGTCGTCCAGTACAGCCCGTCCAGCCAGGCACCATCCACATAGGTCCGGGCCACCGCGGCGGCGAGCACG
>NZ_DASYTH010000211.1:0-17613 GCF_036002505.1 Actinophytocola sp.
ACACCCGCAGTGGCTTCGCCTTTCTTCTGCTGTCCCGTCTCATCCAGCGCCCCGATCACCAGCTTCCCGCGCCTGCGCCCGGCCTTGCGGGCCGCCTCCTCCAGCCCGGCCACCGCGAACCGCCGGATCTCGGCCATCGCCTCGGCCTCATCCCACGACGCCCTGTTCAACAGCCGCTGCGTCTTGTCCGGCCTCCGGTCCCCGACATGCTCGGCAACCGTCCACCCGTTCCGCTTGGGCAGCTCGCTCATCACCGCCCGCACGTACTTACCGGCCTGCACGAACGGCTCAACCCGCCGAAAACACCAACGCAGCCGTTCGGTCAACTCACCCAGCTTCCGCCCTGCCAACCGAGCACCTATCCTGACGGCCGCAGCCGCCTGCGATCCTGATGTCTTCACAAACACATGATCAACAGGCGGCTGCCCCATGCCACCACCGGCCCCCAGCCACACCTTCCCCGCAGGTCACAACCCGAATGGCGGCTGCCGTACTAGGGGGCTCGTCGCCGCCGTCGATGGTTTGCGTGGCGGCCTGCCGAGATCGAACCCGCGCGCGGCGCTGTGCACGGCAGGCGTCGATGCTCCTGCAGCCGGGTCCGCTGGGAGCGGAGGTTGGGAGCATTGTGGGAGCACTCGGATGCGCTGAACAGATCTGAACGGTACATAACAGCTCTCAGCAGACGTGCCGTGACCTGCGAGAGTCAGATTTCTGCAGGTCACGGCGCTTGTTGATCTACGTTTTTTGACACGGTAGAGGTCACTGGTTCAATCCCAGTATCGCCCACCACAATCTTCCCAGGTCAGACGGCCTGCCGGCACTCGCTGCTGGCAGACCGGTCGGCTGTTTGACCGTGATTTGACCGTGGGCGTTGCCATCTCATTCGGCTGCGCCGTGGCTGCGTGTTGTGCGCGAATGGTCTCCTAGACTCACCACTTGAACCACATCGACGCTCAAAGGGTGGTCTTGTGGCTCGTTCCCTTCGATGATCGTTTGACCGTCGGTTGACCGGAACAACTGCATCGACGCCGGTGCGTCAACGGCGCGGAATTTCACGCGTCGCCGACAACAGCTGGTACAGGACCCGCTCGATTACATGGTCAGCGTGGGCCCTCGACGTACCGTTGGCCGGCGATCGCCCACGGTCCTGCTTGCCCCGTAACGCGGCCTGAACGTTCGCGCGACCGCCAGCGATGCGTCTACGCGCACGCTGCCCTCGCCCAATCGCCGCCGGTCGAGCCCGCATCGACCTGATCAGCTGTGGACGGGCATGGTCGACAGCTGGCGTGGCGGTTGTCGTCCGGTGACGGATACGGGCCAGTGCCTCGATTGCGCCATAGTCGGTGCCGGGCAGGCTGTGTAGGTATTTCTCCGTTGCACGCAGGCTGGCATGGCCGAGTCGTTCGCGCACGGTCTGTAGATCCGCCCCACCGGCGACCAGCCAGGAAGCGTGCGCATGTCGCAGATCATGAAACCGGATCCGCCGGGTGATCCCTGCCGCGGCCAGCGCCGGTTTCCAGACCTGTTGCCGGAAGAAGTCCCGCGGCAGGTGCCGCCCCGCCGGCGGCCGGTCCTTACCCGCTGCCCGCCGCAGCGCCCGGTAGTAGGCGTAGGCCGCCCGACAGTGTTCGCATCGGCATCCACCAGCCGAGTAACCCGACATCGTGCCATGCCGGTAACAACGTCCCGCTTGATTCGGCGCGGTCGCACCGCCCACAGGTGGCGCTATCGGGTGGGCCGTTTTGCTCTGTGGGGCCGCGAATAGGAGCTCTCCGTGTTGCAGCCCGTTGTCAACGATATGCTGCTGAATGAGTTCTACCAGCGCGGCATCGAGCAATAGGCGACGATAGTGCTGGTTCTTCGGATAGTCCTTCACTTGGAACCGCCCACCATCCGGGTGAAATCGGGGTCGAAGCTCCACTACAGTGCGGGCCACGGTCAGCATCCCGGTGGTCGCGTCGAGGGCGTCGACCCGCAACTCGACCAACTCACCCCACCGCAGCCCCGATCCGATCGCCACCTCCACCAGCAACCGCCACCGCTTGTCCGGAAGCGCCGAGATGATGGCTTCGAGCTCGTCCGGGGTCAGGATTCGCAGCGGCGCGACAGGAACCGTTGGTGTCCGCACCCCGGTGCACGGGTGCAGGAAAATCACCCGATCGTTCAACGCGGTGGTGAAGATCGCGCCGAGTACCGTGCGACACCGTTGCACCGTGAACGCAGACGATCCCCTTTGCTGCAACCGACGGAAGAAGTCCCGCACATGCGCGGGCAGGATCTCGTTCATGCGCATCGAGCCGAACTCGGCAAGCAGATAACGCTCCACAATATGTGTGTAACTCTGCCGAGTATTCGCCTCCACCACATGGCTCGGCAGCCACACCAACTGAACATACCGACTGAAACACTGGCGACCACTCCGCAAATCCACAAACCGGCCCTCGATAACCTTCGCCTCCGCCCGCTGCCACGCTCGATCCGCCTCTCGGCGGCGACCAAACGTCCCCGCCGAACGCTCCCGACCCCGCACATCCCAGTAATAAGCCGTCCACCGAACACGCCCACTTCGTCCCACCCGTAAACGCGAATAACCCATCATCGTCACCTCCTATACCGTGATCACCTAATCGCATCTCCGGACGCACATGTAGCTCTTATCCGGGGTGCCGTGCCTAGTCAAGCATGAAGCTGACCGGTGGAACGGATACGGCGCCCGAGTACCACAGCGGAAGATCTTGCCGGCGCCAGGATGGCTCTACCAGCCGGAGTAGTGATAGCACGATTGGGGGCCGAAGCCTCTCTGACCAGCAAGTCCAGTACTGCACCCCATCCGCCTGTTGGTCATTTGGGTCGATAGGTCCAGTGCCATGGCTCGCTCGGTACGTCGTTGACGAAGCCATATTTTGCTGCGTTCGCATGTAGCCAGGCCAGCACTTTTGGGTTCGCGACGCTGATGTCCGCGGACAGGCCAAGCCCGTGGGTGCTCCGGCCGGGCGGTGCCGCGAGGTTGCCGGTTCCGTTCTGGTAGTCGCGGTACAGGCTTGCCTGTTCGGCATAGGTTCGGTATCCGGAATTGACGTGGAGGTCGAGGCCGGCGGCCCGGGCCGCGGCGTCCATTCGGCGGAACTGCCGGGCGGCCGGCGTGAGCATCTGTTCGCCGTCGCCGACCGAGGACAGTTTGCTCGCTGGCACATGGCCGTTTCGTAACTGTGAGGTGTCAACGCTTCCCGGTGTGCCAGCAGTGGAATGGTGGTGGTGACCACGGTGCAGGTGTTGTCCCAGGTCGCCGCGGTGACGGACGACGGTGCCGAGGATCAACGCCTCGAGGACAGCGCGCTCGGCCCGGTCGGCGCGGCCGATGCTGGTGGCGAAGCGTAGTGCGTCCGCCCGGGTCCACTTGCCGTCGGCGCCGTCGGCACGCTCGGCTAGCCGGCGAACCCGCTCGACGAAGTCGGCGTGCCCGTCCATCCGTTCCTCGGCCGCGGGCAGGGCGGACGGTGACTGGAGAAAGGCGAAGGTCTGCGTGATCAGACTGGCCAGTGCGGTGTCCTTGAGCGCCGCCGTTGCCGGCGCCAGATCGTGTTCGATGTCCGCGACGGTGCGCCGCACGTGCCGGACCCGGTCGGCGCAGCGGTTGAAGAAGGTCTGCAGGTCGCGCAGCTCGTGCAGGTCGAGCACGATCGCTGGTGATCCGGGGCAGGACGAGGGCGATGAGGATGATGGCGCCGTTGAGGGCGCCGATCCATTGGGCGGGTACGCCGGCGAGGGTGAGGACGTTCTGGATGAGGTAGAGCAGCAGGATGCCGAGGACGGTGCCGCGGCCGCCGCTGAGGCTGACTCCGCCGATGACGGCGGCGGCGAACACGGTGAAAATGGCGCCGTTGCCTTGGGCGGCGGCGACGGAGGCGAGCCGGCCGGACAGGAGTAGGCCGCCGAGCGCGGCGAGCAGGCTCGCCGCGACGAGTGCGCCGATCAGGACGCGGTCGGTGCGGATGCCGGCGGCTTTGGCGGCGTCGATGTTGCCGCCGACGGCGTAGAGCGAGCGGCCGAGGCTGGTGAAGCCGAGCACCACGACGCCGGTGGCGAACAGCGCCAGGCAGATCCAGATGGACGCCGGGACCCGATCCAGGTGGTGCTGCCGAGGTAGGTCATGGACTCCGGTAGATGGAAGAACGTCCGCGTCGCGGACTGGGCGGGATGAGCACGATGTGACGTGCTCGGTGGGGGTTGACCTCGTTGCGCTGGGGGCGACGGCACGGCAGTGTCTGGTGATTATCTTCGATTATGGCCAGCAGCATCACCGGCGCGGCGACGTCCAACGCGGCAACCGGGTCTGGCCAGCGACAGACAGAGTTGACTGCGACCATGCGGCATGTACTCCGCCAGCGATCTACGGCCGTTGCTGGCCGAGCGGAACATCCACTTGTCGCTCAGCCAGGTCGAGCCCGCCGGAGCGGCTGAGCCTGAAACACTGGTGGCGTTGATGGACATCCTCGACCGCGCCGCTGCCGGCGCTCCGCCACCCAACAAGCTGAGCGGGTGGCCAGTCCCGCCCCCACCAGCCATCGGGCAACACAAAGATCAACGCAGCTCAAACCAAGATCATCCGGTCAAGATCACGAAAGCTCGATGCTAGAGGGCGACCAAAGCCCGAGCAGCTGTGGCGGTTGTCTCGATCGCCAGCGCAGTGAGGCTCCATCCGCCAGTCATGCCGTTCTTCCACCACATCGCATCCGGAAGGACACGATTGCGGGCGGGCACGCGTTCAGACAAGAGCTGAAGATCTTCGGCAAAGCTGGCGTGCATCAGGAGCAGGTGGCGGTCCTGCAGTTCGACTAGCGTGACATCCACCCGCAGGTGGCGGCGGTCGTGCACCAGGCTTGAGCGAAACAGCGGCCCGACTGGACGGAAATAGGCTGGATGACCCATTCATATTGACCCGAATAGCCGACCTTGATATCAAGGCTATTCTTCAATTATGAAGAAACGGCACAGAATCCGGACCACTGCCGTGGCGATACTCATGGCGGCCGGCGTGACCGTCGCGCCGACGGCACCCGCCACCGCCGCGGGCGATGCGGGTGCTCATGTAGTACCGGGGTACGGCTTGACAGCTGCGTCGGCAACGCTGCGGGCGACGCGAAGCGGTGCGGTGACGTCCAACGGCACCCGCATCGGGCCCGCTTCCAACCCGCCTGACGTCATCGTCTGCTATCTCGATGTCTCTAATCCGCGCGGGCCAGACGGGTTCGCCGAGGTGTCCGCCTCGGGGCTGGTGATCTGCTCGTATCCGGTGGACTTCATCTCCGTTTCCGTGGAGCTGTACCGGAACAATGTGCTCGTGGCGAGCCGGCGCCAGACCGTGCCGTTCGTGCTCGGTTGGGGTGTCACCGCGAGCGCGCCGTGCGTCTCCGGTACCTATTTAGCGATCGCCACCGGCGAGGTCGTCTTCCCGAGCGGCTACTTCCCGCCGATTGGCAGCGGTGTCGTCGGCAGCGCCTCGGTGAACATCACCTGCGGCCCGCCGCCGGGCGGTGGCCAGCAGGCGCCGTTCGGCGCGCTCGACATCGTCGAGGTGACCTCCGGCAACTGGCTGCACATTTCGGGCTGGGCAATCAACCCGACGCCCGGAGGATCGGTCCACGCTGAATTCCAGCTGGGTCCCCGTGACCACGCGTGGTACTGGACCTTCGGCACGGCACAGCCCACGCTCAACCGGCCCGACGTCGGAGTCGCTTATCCACAGTACGGGCCGAACCACGGGTTCGAGACGGACGGTCCCGAAGACACGGGTCCCTCGATAGATCCGGAGAACCCGGGGCAGTTCATCTTCCCCGGCGACTACGACCTGTGCGTGATCGCGGCGACCGGGTACCGCTCGACCGAGTTGGGCTGCCGTCCGGTGCACATCACCCAGGAACTGCTTTCCTGGTACTGGTCCTAAACGATGGCACCAGATCGACGGACCTGTCGGTCCAGAGAACCCGGCGTGAGTCGGTCAACGAATCGAAGATCACTTCCGCTTCACCGGTGACAAATTGGGTCCGTCACTGGGCAGCTGAGGCCTGGCGTCACCCTGACTGGCATCCTTCTTTCGGGTTATTTGCCGCGGCCGGACCGCGTCCATATGCGACACTCGGGAGATGACGGTCACTCGACGTGTTTTCGTCAGCGGCGCCATGGCAGCGCCCTTCGCCGCCCAGTTTGCCGGGGCTGGGGCCGGGGTCGCGGACGCGGCCGTCGATCCGGCTTTCACCGTGCTCGGCGGGTTGAGCGAGCTGCGGCTCACCGAGCTCGCGCTCAACCGGCTCGCGTCTCAGGCCATCGAGGTGCAGGCGGTCGCCCCGGCTACCACGATCACCGGGGCGGACGGGAACTCCGTGGTGGGCGTCAAGCTGACCCCGGAGTACGCCACGGCCACGATCACCCGCACCGGGCAGCCCAGCCGGGGCATAGGCCGGCTGCGGGGCGGGGTCGTGCTGGTCAACTCCACGGCCCGCATGGAGGTCACCGAGATCCGGGGGTCGGTGCCCGACGGCCTGATCTTCGCGTTCCTGAAGGTGGACGACCAGTGGGTCGGGGAGCTGCCGCTCTACTCCGCGGACCCGAGCACGGTCCGGCTGGACGTCCTGCCCGGCGCGCCTGGTCAGCCGACCACGCTCCGTAGCAACGGGGTCCCGGTCAAGCCCACCCAGGACGCCGTGGACGCGGTCATGGAAGCCTTCGGCGTCGCCCTGTTCACGGTGAACGATCCGGTGTTCACCGCCTCGGGCGTGGGCACCGCGTGGCCGCTCCCCGCCCAGCTCCTGCCGCTGGGCCGCTGAGCCCGTCCCCTCAGCTCGCGCCCAGCAGCGCGTCACGGGGATGCGTCCCGGTGATCGCCACGGCGACGGCTTGGAGGCGGCTCGCGCGCAGGAACGGGTACGCGGCCTCGCCGTGGGTTCCGCCGCTGTGGCCGGTGCCGCCGAGGCCCGGCACGGACGGCACGTGCGCCAGATGCGAGTCGTTGACCTTGAGCAGCCCGCCGTTGGTGACCGTGGTCGTAAACTGTTCGATCACCGCAGGATCCTTGGCCCACAAGGAGTTCCGCAGACCGTAGGCGTTGCCGTTGAGGAAGGCGATGGCACGGTCGAGCAGGTCCGGCCCGTCGTCGGGCACCACGACGGGCAGCAACGGGAAGAACGCCTCACCGCGCACCGCGTCGATCGTCCCGGCCAGGTCGAGCCCATCCACCCGCAGCACGGTCGGCTCGATGAACAGCCCCTCGGGATCGGGCTCACCGTGCACATCGATGCGGCCACCGCCGCAGATCTTCGTGGCGCCGGCGCGCAGGGCGTCGTCGAGGCAGCGGCGGAAGGCGGTGGCGCGCAGGACCGGGCTGAGCACGGTGTCGGAACACACCGGGTCGCCTGGCCGCAGCTCCGACGCCGCGGCACGCAGCCGGTCGAGCAGGTCCCCGGCGACGGCCGGATGGACGAGGGCGTGCTTGGGGCTGATGCACGTCTGGCCCGAGGCGTAGAAACACTCCAGCAGCGCGGCCGTGGCGTGGTCGAGGTCGGCGTCACGCCACACCAGCACGCCGTCGTTGCCCGACAGTTCGAGGATCGGCCGCTTGCCGCGCTCCACGCACTTGCGCTCCAGCGCGAGCCCGTAGTCGCTGGACCCGAAGTAGTAGATGGAGTTCACCAGCGGGCTGTCCAGCCACTGCCGCATGGTGACCTCCTGGTCGGCGCACAGCATGTTCAGCGCGCCCGCGGGCAGCCCGCTTTCCTCCAGCGCCGGGATGGCGATGGTGTGCAGCGCGTAGCTGAGCGAGCTCACGCAACTGCGCGGCACGCGAATCACCACGCTGTTGCCCGCGACCAGCGCGAGCGACGCGACCAGCCCGAACAGCGGCGAGCTCGCGGGCGGGTCGACGCAGACCACGCCGTCGGGCTGCCGCTGTAACGTGATCGCGTGCCGGGGCGTGCGGATCTCCTGCCGCAGCAAGGAACGCGCCAGCTCCAGGCTCTCCGGCCGCACCGCGTCGAGCACCGCGTTGAGCTGCGCCTCGGCAAGCAGCCGCGGGCAGCCCTCCATGCGCAGGATCCCGCACAGCTCCTCGCGATGCGCCAGGAACCGCTCGCGCAGGGCTCCCACCACCGCGAGACGATCGTCCAGCGTGCGGGCGCGCAGCTGGGCCGCCGCGCCGGCCGCGGCCGTCAGGGCGGCCTCGCCGTGCTCCGATGTGGACAGTGCGACCGAGCAGAGCACGTGCGGATGAGCGTGCAACTCCTCCTCCGTGCCCGCACGCAGCAGGCGGAACAGGGTCGCCGTCTCCTGCCCCGCCGGATCGAGCACGGCACGCACGCTCAGGCCGTAGGCCCGCTCGCCGGTGTCGATCCGCTCACCACCGATGTACAGCGGAAAGTGTCTCAAGTAGACGGACGTGGTCATCGGGCCTCCTCGGTCTTGAAGTAGGTGACCAGTGACCGGGCGAGGTCGTCGATCCCACCGCTGGCGATCACCCGCATCACCGGGATCTCCCGGCCGAGTCGACGCCGCATCTTGGTGATCAGCTCGGCACCCATCAGCGAGTCGACGCCGATCTGGTCCAGCGGCCGGTTGCGGTCGATCCGTTCCGGTGCGACGCCGAGCACCTCGGCGAGCGTGGCGACGATGGAGTCGGCGGTCAGCGCGATCGCCTCCTCTGCTCCTGCCTGCCGTAGGCGGTCGAGCAGGTCGTCGTGCTCGTCGTGCTCGATGTGCTCGCCGCCGGTGAGCTCGCCGAGCCGCGGTGTGGTCACGTGCGGATACAGCCTGCGCAGGAAATCCCCGTCGTGGCTCCACACCACCGAGACTTCCGGGCCGCCCACCAGATCGTCCAGGGCGGCACGGACCTGGCGCAGCGGCATCAGCGTCAGACCGGCCCGGACGATGGTGCCGGCCGCGGTCTCGTTGCGCGCCATGTATCCGGCCTCGGCGAGGGCGCCCCAGGCGATCGCCTGCCCGGCCAGTCCCCGGGCCCGGCGGGCACGGGCAAGCGCTTCCAGGTACAGGTTCCCGGCGCAGTAGGCGGCCTGACCGGCGTTGCCCACCACGGCCGCCGCCGACGAGAACATCAGGAACAGGTCCAGCTCATGGCCGCCGGTGATCCGGTCGAGGACCAGCGCGCCCGCCAGCTTCGGCGCGAGCACCGCGCGGAACTTCTCCGGCGTCAGATCGGCGATCGACGCGTCGTCGAGCACCATCGCCGCGTGCACCACGCCACGGAGCGGGGCACCGCCGCCGTCGATGGCCGCGACGACGGCACGCATCGCCGCCTCGTCGGTGACGTCCGCGGCATGCACGGAGACCGTGACGCCTCGCGCCGTCAGCTCGGTGACAACCTCCTCGGCACCAGGCACGGCCGCGCCGCGCCGGTTCACCAGCGAGAGATGCCGCGCCCCGCGGTCCGCAAGCCAGCGTGCCGTCTCCGCGCCGAAACCGCCCGCGCCGCCCGTGACGAGGTAGGTGCCTTCGGGGTCCGGCGTGAAGCGCGGCCCGGCGGCCCGTTCCACCGGCGGCCGCCGGTCGAAGGTGACGACCAGTTTGCCGATGTGCCGGGAATGCTGGATGCTCCGCAGTGCCTCGGCGATCCGGGTGGCGGGGAACGCCCGGTACGGGATGGGCCGGTGGTTTCCCGTCCGGATCAGCTTCTGGATCGTGTCGTACGCGGCGCTGAGCTGCTCGACGCGGTGCGCCGCCAGCTGGTCGATGTCCACCACGAAGTAGCTGATGTTGTCGCGGAATGGGTACAGCGACACGTTCCGGTCGCCGTAGAGATCCCGCTTCCCGAGCTCAACGAACCGGCCGCCGAGCCGCAGCAGTTCGAGGCTGCGGCCGATGAGCTCGCCGCCGAGCGAGTTGAGCACGACGTCCACGCCGCGCCCGCCGGTGGCCGCGAGCACGCCGGCCGCGAAACCGGGGCCGCGCGAGTCGAAGACGTGCTCGATGCCGAGCAGCCGCAGGAAGTCGCGTTTCTCCTCGGTGCCCGCGGTGGCGATCACCGTGGCGCCCGCTGCCCGCGCGCACTGGACGGCGGCCAGCCCCACGCCGCCCGCGGCGCCGTGCACCAGCACCACCTCGCCCTCGGCGAGCTGGGCCAGGTGGCGCAGGCCGTAGTGTGCGCTCACGAACGCGACCGGCATCGTCGCGGCGGACGCGAGATCGATTCCGTCCGGCACGAGCGCCACCAGGTTCTCGTTCGTCACGGCGTGCGAGGCGAACGCGGCCGGCGCGGAGCCGAAAACCCGGTCGCCGGGCCGGAACCGGGTCACGCCGGGCCCGACCGCGGTGACCAGGCCCGCGAGCTCCCCGCCGAGCCGCATGCCGCCCACCCCGGCCTCGACGACCCAGCCGGGCAGCATGCCGACCGAGATCAGCGCGTCGCGGTAGTTGACGCCCGCCGCGTGCACCTCGACGACCACCTCGCCCGGCCCCGGTTCGGGCACGTCCATCGCCACCCACGCCAGCCGGTAGGCGGGCCCGGGGTCGCGCACGGTCAGCCGGTACGGCGAGTCGCCTGCCGGTGCCGGGGGCAGGTCGCGCAGCCGTGGCACGAACCGGCCCGACGCGGTGAGCACCACCTCGTCCTCCGCGGTGGGGTCCAGCACCTCGCGAGCCAGGCGATCGACGTGGACGTCACGCTCGACCGAGACCCGCCGGATGCCCAGCACGCTGTGCTCGCAGGCGACCGCGCGGGTGGCGCCCCACAGCGTGGCACCGACCGGGTCGGTCGCGCGCTCGGGCGCCGGATTGACCCCGGCGGGGCCGCTGACCAGCCACAACCGTGCGTTCGTGCCTGAGGGTAGGTCCGCCGAGCTGATCGCGAGCGCCCGCACGAGCTCGAACCGCCGGATGGTGGCGTCGACGGCAGCCGCGGGGTCCACACCGGTCTCGCCCAGCAGCAGCACCACGTCGGTGCCGGGCGCGGTGAGCCAGCCTGCCGGGTCGATGTCCGCGCTCATCCGCACGACGTCCGCGCCCAGCTGGGCGAGCCGGGTAGCGAGCTCGGCGGCCCGCTCGGATTCCGTGCCGTCCTCAGCGACGACGAGCACACGGCGGCCCGCCGCGGTGGGCGATGGGTCCGCCGGCGGCGTGGGACGCGGGATCCTGGTCGCCGTCGCCACCGAGCACAAGCCGGCTTCGAGCACGGTGCGCGGATCGCGGAAACCGTTACCGGACACCAGATCCCGCCACTGTCGCGCGGACAGCAACGGCGAGGCGGGACGCAGGCCGAGATCGGTCATCGACCAGAACCCGGGTGCCAGGCCGAACGGTAGCGCGAGCAACGCCGGATCGTGCGCCTCGACGAACAGCAGGCGCCCGTGGTCGGTCAGCAGCTCCGCCAGCCCGCGCAGCGCGGCCCGCACGTCCTTCGCCGCGTGCAACGCGTTTCCGGCGACCATCACGTCGAACGTGCCCGGCTCGGCGTCCGGCTCGTCCATGTCCAGCGTCCGGTACTCGACGAAGTCGTACCCCGCGAACCGCACCTGGGCCGGGGCGAGGAAGAACTGCGAGACATCGGTGAACACGTACCGGGTGCGCTCCGGTGGCAGCACGGGCAGCAACGCGGCGGTCAGCCCGCCGGTGCCGCCGCCGACCTCGAGAATCCTCAGTAGACGGTCAGCGGGCCATGCCCCGACGAGCGCGCGCATGGCCTCCGCCGCGGCCTCGTTGTGCGGGCGCAGCACCGGGAACAGGTCGTAATAGTGGGTGAGCGTGTCGCTGCCATGCGCGGGAAACAGGATGTCCAGCGGGTTCCGCTCGCCGCGCAGCAGCTCGGCGAGGTGTAGCCCGCAGCGGCCGAACAGGGTCAGTCCTGTTACGTACTCAGGAAAGTCGGCGACCAGGCCGGCGACCGAGGGCTCCTCGGCGGCGCGGAGCCGCCAGCGGGTGCGACCCTGGAACTCGCCGCGCCACTCCAGGTAACCGTGCTCGGCGGCCAGGCCGGTCAGCAGGTCGAGCAGCCGCGTGAACTCCGGCCGAACCCCGGCGGCGAGCAGATCGTCGGTGAAGAACACCTCCTCGCCGCCGAGCAACGTGGCGAAGGCGCGCACGGTAAAAGCCGCCGTCGCAACGAGTTGCCGCCGTCGGCGCTCGTCGTGTCCGGGATCCGGCGGCGCCGCGATTCGCGGTGGGCGGCAGGCCACCTCGGCGGCGGGCGCCCGGCCGCGCGGGGCGGCGCGGAGTTCGGTGTGCTGGCGCCGGACGGGAGGACGTGCCGGGTTGCCGATCCGCAGGAACCGGAAGTCGAGCAGTTCCAGCAGGACGGCACCGGTGCCATCGGTCATCGTGATGTCGGCCGAGGCCCAGGTGTCGGAGACCGTGCGGCACCGGAAGTACACCGCACCGGTCCGGGCCGGCGTTCCCCACAGCCGTGCGGTGCCGATCGCGACGGGTAGGTAGGAGTCCTCGTGCGCGACGTGGCCGTGGAGGATCCGGCCGAGCTGGATCGCGAGCTGTGGGGCGGTGTCGGTCCAGGCCGGATGCGCGTGGAACCCGGTGAGGTCGAGGTGGCCGCAGTCATAGTCGGCCAGCACCTCCATGCCGTCCACCCACAGCCGGGACACGACTAGGAATTCCGGGCCGTAGACGAGGCCGAGGCGCTCGCCGTCGGCGTAGTGGGTCTCGGCCTCGACGTACTCGCCGCGCTCGGCGAACCGTGTGCGCAACGCCACGAGGTCAAGCGCCGGCGGGGCCGCGGCGACCCGCCGCCGCACCCGGCCCCGCGCGTGGGTCTGCCACAACCGGCCCTCCGCGGCACGGGTAGCGACGCGGAACAAACCGTCCTCTTCAGACAGTGACACCTGCATGCGGGGCAGGGCGGACTCGTCGTCCGGCGCGACCATCGGCTTGGGAATCTGCAGCTCGCGCACTTCCGCGGGCCCGTCCAGCGCCAGCTGCCCGGCCGCCCAGCCCATCTCCAGGTACCCGGCCGCCGGCATGATCGGTGTCCCGGCCACCCGGTGCCCGGTCAGCCACGGCAGCCGCGCCGGGTCCACAGTGGATTGCCAGGTGGGGTCGGACACCGCGGCCCGGTCACCGAGCAGCACGTGATCGGCCGGGGCGGTGACCCCGGCCCAGGTGTGGCTGCCGCCGAGCCAGAACCGCGCACGCTGCCACGGATACGCGGGCAGCCGCACCACCCGGCCAGGCCGGGAGAAGTAGCGCTCCGGCGCGATGGGCACGCCCACGGCCAGCGCGGACTCCACCGCAGCACGCACCGCCTTCGGGCCGGAATCGGACCTGGTGAGCGTCGGAAGCACGGCGAGCACGGTGTCACCGGCGGCGCGCTTGAGGTAGGTCTGGAGCACCGGTTTCGGCCCGATCTCGACGAACGTGTCGAACCCCGAACCGATCAGATGGCCGGTGGCGTCCGCGAACCGGACCGGCTCGCGGACGTTGCGCCACCAGTACCCCGCGTCCAGCTCCTCGCCCGCGAGCGGGGCGCCGGTGACGGTGGAGACGAACTCGACGGTCGCGGGCTTGGGCGCAAGATCCGTCAGCGCGTCCAGCAGCGACGGGCGCAGCGGATCCATCGCCGCGCTGTGGAACGGGTAGTCCAGATCCAGCAGGCGGCAGAAGACCTCGCGCTGCGCCAACCGGTCGGCCAGGTCACGCAGATCCTCGGCCGGACCGGCGACCGTCACGTCGTTCGCGCTGTTGATCCCGGCGACCTCCACGCGCCCGTCGTAGCGGCCGAGCAGCCTCTCCATGTCCGCCGCGCCCAGGTTGACGGCGGCCATCCTGCCGGTGCCCGCGGTGCGAGCCTGCGCCTGGCTGCGCGCCACCACCAGCTCCACGGCCTGGTCCACGTCGTACACCCCGGCGACGAACGCGGCCGCGATCTCGCCGACGCTGTGCCCGTACACGGCCTCGGGGCGCAGGCCCCGCTCGGCGAGCGTCGCCGCGATACCCGCCTGCACCGCGAACAGCGCGGGCTGCACCACCCTCGTGTCGTGCATCCGCGAGTCGGCCGCGCGGAGCTCACCAGTGACGGTCCAGCCGACGCGCGGTTCGAGGGCGGCGTCGATCTCGGCGACCGTCCGCGTGAACACCGGGTCGGTGTCGAGCAGCTCGGCTGCCATCCCGGGCCACTGCGCGCCGTGCCCGGAGAACACGAACGCCACGCGGCCGCGCTCGGTGCCCTGCCGCGGCGCGACCTGCTCGGCCAGCCGGTGACGCGCCTCGTCCGCGGTGGCCGCGAGCACCGCGCGGCGGTACGCGTGCTTGCCGCGGCGCTGGAACGAGGTGTAGGCGAGGTCGGCGAAATCCGGGCACCCGGCGAGGCGCTCGTCCATCCGGGACACCGCCTCGGCCAGTGCCACCTCGGTGTGCGCGGACACGACGACCGGCACCGCGGCCGGTGTCCGCGCGGGTGGCCGCGCCGTGGGCGGCTCGTCCAGCACGACGTGCACGTTCGCCCCGCCGAATCCGAACGAGTTGACGCCCACCAGACGGCCGGCCACCGGGCGCTGCTGCTCGACCGGTGTCAGGGCCAGCCCGTCGAAGTCGATCGCGGTGCTGCGCGGGCTCGCGTTCGGGGTCGGCGGGATCACGCCGTGCCGCAGCACCAGGATCGCCTTGCACAACCCCGCCATGCCCGACGCCGGCTCGAGGTGGCCCAGGTTGGCCTTGACCGACCCGACCGGCAGCGGCGCGCCCGACCGGTGCGTGCCCAGCGCGTTGCCGATCGAGCGGCACTCCACCGGATCCCCGATCGGCGTGCCGGTGCCGTGGGCCTCCAGATACGCGAGATCGTCCGGGTCGAGCGCGAACCGCTCGTACACCTGGCGCAGCAACGCCTCCTGCGCCTCGCCGCTGGGCAGCACCAGCCCGGTGGTGTGGCCGTCGCTGTTCGTGCCCGACCCCGCGATCACGGCCTGCACGCGGTCACCATCGGCGAGCGCGTCGGCCAGGCGCTTGAGCACCAGCACCCCGCCGCCCTCGGCACGCACGTACCCGTCGGCGGCGGCCGAGAACGGGCGGCAGCGACCCGTCGGCGACAGGAAACCCGCCTTCGCGAACCCGACATAGGTCAGCGGGTTGAGCAGCAGGTTGACGCCCGCGACGAACGCGACCCGGCCACCACCGTGCCGCAGATGCTCGCACGCCAGATGCACCGCGTTCAGCGATGACGCGCACGCGGTGTCCACCTTCAAGCTGGGACCGTGCACGTCGAGGTGATAGGAGAGCCGGTTGGCCGTGTTGGACAGCGCCGCGCCGGAGTTCGTGTACGGGCCGATCGTCTGGGGCGCCGCGAGGTGCTGCCCCGCGTAGTCCGGCGCCGACACGCCGACGAACACCGCGGCGTCCGTGCCGGCCAGCGAGCCCGGGGCGATCCCGGCGTCGTCGAGCGCCTCGAAACCCAGTTCCAGCAGCAACCGCTGCTGCGGATCGATGCTCAGCGCTTCCCGGGGACTGATCCCGAAGAAGTCCGCGTCGAACCCGGCCACGTCGTCGAGATACCCGCCGGCGAACGTGTACGACTTGCCCGGCCGTATCTGATTGGCGTCCCAGAACCGCTCGACGTCGAAGCGGTCCGGCGGCGGCGCGCCGACGACCTCACGCCCCTCGGACAGCACCGACCACAACCCGTCCAGATCCCCGACACCACCCGGAAACCGGCACGCCACGCCCACAATCGCGATCCTGTCCAGCACCAAACGATCGTCGAGCACCAGAGGGGCGCCCATCCACACCGCACCGCAATCACCAACCGATCAGGTGACGCTGTCGCCCTACGACCAGCGCGGCAGAACGCGCCCGCTTACAGGGCTCGTCGCCGCCGTCGATGGTTTGCGTGGTGGCCCGCTGAGGATCGAACCTGCGTGGGGCGCTGTGCACGACAGGCGTCGATTCTCCTGCAGCCGGGGCCACTGGGAGCGGAGGTTGGGAGCATTGTGGGAGCCCTCGGATGCGCTGAGCTGACCTGAACGACGCACAACAGCTCTCAACAGACGTGTCGTGATCTGCAGGAGTCAGATTCCTGCAGGTCACGACACTTGTTGATCTACATTGACACGGTAGAGATCACGGAGCACGCACCAGGGGCTCAGCTGGACGCGAGCGTATCGCTAACTCGCGCGATCATCGGTTACGAAGGCCCCTACTCATGGGTAATCCTCACTGCCCACTCGGACTGTCCGCAACACGGGCCTGCCGCAGCAGAATCAACTCTTAACCAGCGGGTTCGGGGTTCGAGTCCCTGGCGGCGCACCCTTCTTACCAGCGGAAACGGGCCGAGTCGATGCTTCGGCCCGTGATCATTTCGGGCGTTTGCTAGGGAATTGCTAGGCAGCGTTCGGATGCTTGCGCCGCGGCACCATGCGCGCGGCGGCTTCGGCCGCTGCTCGGCCGACACCGGGCAGCAGGTGGCAGTAGGTGTCGGCGGTGATGGTGTAGGTGGAGTGGCCGAGGCGTTTGGACACGATGGCGATGTCCACCCCGGCGGCCAGCTGCAGCGACGCGGAGAGGTGACGCAGGTCGTGGAAGCGGCATCGACGCAGGCCAGCCTGGGTGGCCAGCCGCCGGAACCGGTGCGACACGGTCGCGGGATGCCAGGGCCGGCCATCCGGGCCGGTGAACACATAGCCACTGTCTTGAGTGCCGGCGGCAAGTTGGTCGCGCCGTTGCCGTAGGCGCAGGAGGTGGAGTATGCGCGCGGTGCCGCGGTCGAGGTCGACGATGCGGTCTTCACCACTGCGGGTCTTGGGTTTGCCGACGGTCAAGCCGGCGCCGATGTCGAGGATCTGCCGACGGACCACCAGCACGCGCCGCTGGGTGTCCACATCCTCCCAGCGCAGGCCGCATAGCTCGCCTCGGCGTAGTCCGGTGTGGCCCGCCACGCGGAACAGGGCGGCCATGGGGTCGTGGGTGTCCTGCAGGTAGTCCAGGAACGCGCCGTACTCCTGCGGGCTCCACGGCCGGACCTTGGCCCGCGTGCGCCGAGGCGCCTCGGCGTACCTGGCCGGATTGGTCGGGATCTCACCGGCGCGCACCGCGGCGTTCAACGCGGCGTGCAGGGTTCCGTGCAACCGGGCCACCGAAGTCCGGCCGAACGATCGTGGACGGTCGATCCTGCGCGGCGTCCGACCAGCAGCAACAGCTTCGGCGTTCTCCCGCTCCTGCAGGCGATCCGCCGATTCGATCGCCTTCGTCCGCTCCGCGACAATGGCCGCGTACAGGGTGGTGATGTCTGTGGCACGCAGCCGGGACAGCCGGACCGATCCCAGCCGCGGGATCAAGTAGTCGTTGAGCTGTTGGCGGTAGCAGCGGGCGGTCGTGGGCCGCAGCGCCCCAGCGGTGATCTTGGCCGCGAACCACCGCTGCAGCCACTCCCCCACGGTCATCGACGGGTGCGCCGGCCACCGGCCAGCACGATAGGTGTCGACCACCTTGGCCCTGGCCGCGGCCGCGTCGGCAGCGCTGGCGTATCCCGCCTTGGTCACCTGACGGCGGCGGCCGTCAGGCCCGCGCCCGAGCTCAACGTAGTAGCAGAACCCGTGGCCTCGGCAGCGCGCTGCGCACTCGCTGGGGCAGCGTTGGAACACTCCGACGAACCTGGTCTTTCTCATGGTGGTCACCACC
>NZ_DASYTH010000212.1:0-4519 GCF_036002505.1 Actinophytocola sp.
CGACCGCGGTTGGCATTCGGTTGCCCTTCCTTGAGAAATCGCGGCCCCGGAGAACCCCGCACCAGTGTGGCGTCACCGGCTGGTGAACACCACCCCCGCCGAGCTGCCGCCGCGCCGGCTCGGTTCGCCGGCGGCCAGAACTTCGCCTCCGCGCAGGAACTCCAGGCCGGAGGCGACGCCGATGGTCGGGGCGATCTTGATGGTGGGGTCGAGCGGGGACGTGTCGCTGACCGCGAACCGCTGGCCCAGGGCCTGGAGGCCGGGAGTGGTCGGCAGGGCGATGAAGTCGGGCTCGGCCTGGGAGGTGGCGCCGTTGCGCTGGGAGGCCCGCGGGGCGGCGATGGCGTCGGGGAGGGGCATGCCGAAGTCGATGCGGTTGATGAGGATCTGGATGACGGTGGTGATGATCGACGCGCCGCCGGGGGAGCCGACGGCGAGGAACGGGCGGCCGTGGCGGAGGACGATCGTCGGGGACATGCTGGAGCGTGGGCGTTTGTTGGCGGCGGGGAGGTTCGGGTCGGGGGCGGTGCCCTGGGTGGGGGCGAAGTTGAAGTCGGTCAGCTCGTTGTTGAGCAGGAAGCCGCGGTGCGGCACCACGATGCCGGCGCCGCCGAGCTGTTCGATGGTGTGGGTGTAGGAGACGACGTTGCCCCAGCGGTCGCTGACCACGAAGTGGTTGGTGTGGGCGCCGTCGTTGCCGGCCGTTGTGTCTACTGTGGACAGGGTGCAGGTCGGGGTGCCGTTGGGGTCGCCGGGGGCGACCGGGCTGGTCAGCGCCTGGGCCGGGTTGATCAGGCAGGCGCGCTGCTTGGCGAACCGGTCGGAGAGCAGTTGGCGTTGCGGCACGGTGACGAACGCCGGGTCGCCGATGAACCGGTTGCGGTCGGCGAAGGCCAGCCGGGTGGACTCCAGGTAGTGGTGCAGGGCCTGCACACGATCCATTGTGGACAGTGGGAAGTTCTCCATGATGTTCAGCGACTCGCCGACGGTGATCCCGCCGCTGGACACGGGTGCCATCCCGTAGACGTCCAGGCCGCGGTAGCTGACATGGGTCGGATCCCGGTCGATGGTGCGGTAGTCACGCAGGTCGGCGAGCGTCATCCGGCCGGGGATCGGCTCCAGCGTGGCGCCGGGGGCGAGCGGCAGGTTGTGCACCGAGTCCACGATGTCGCGCCCGATCGCACCGCCGTAGAGCGTGCGGATGCCGTGCCGGGCGATCTCCCGGTAGGTGTCCGCCAGGTCGGGGTTGCGGAACCGGGAGCCGACCTCGGGCAGCGCGCCGCCCGGCAGGAACAGCGCCGCGGTGGAGCTGAACTGGGCGAACCGCCCCTGGTTCTGCCGGGTCAGCTCGCGGAACGTCGCGTCGACGACGAAACCTCGGTCGGCCACGTCGATCGCCGGGCGCAGGTTGTCGGCCAGGCTGAACCGGCCCCACCGGTCCAGCACCCGCTGCCAGGTGGCCACGGTGCCGGGCACCCCGACGGAAAGCCCGCTGGTGACGGCCTTCGGGAACGGCAGCGGCGCACCGGCGGCGTCCAGGAACATCCGCTCGTCACCGGCCGCCGGCGTGGTCTCCCGGCCGTCGACGGTGAGCACCTGGTGCCGGCGCGCGTCGTAGAACACGAAGAAGCCACCGGAACCGGGACCCGCGACGTACGGGTCGGTCACGCCCAGCACCGCGGCCACCGCCACGGCCGCGTCGGCCGCGGTGCCGCCCCGGCGCAGCACGGCGAGCCCGGCCTGGGTCGACTCGAACGTGTCCGAGACGACCGCACCGCCGAAGCCTTGTGCCACCGCCTGTTTGGCCGGCGGGGTCTCGGCGACGGCCGGCGTCGCGGCCGCGAGCCCGGCGACGACCAGCAGACCGGCGGACAACGCTGAGATTGTTCGGCGACGAGCGCGCACGGCAGGCCCCTTCGCGAGAGAACAGGTCCCCCTGTTCTACGCGCGTGCCGGATCGGCGTCCACCCTGCGGACGTCCGCCCCGAGCCTGACCATGTTCTCCACGAACAGCGGGTAGCCGCGGTCGATGTGGAACACGTCCCAGACCTCGGTCACGCCGTCGGCGCGGAGCCCGGCGAGCACCAGGCCGACCCCCGCGCGGATGTCCGAGGCCCAGACCGGCGCGCTGGACAGCCGGTCCACGCCGCGCACCACCGCGTGATGGCCGTCGGTGCGGGCGTCCGCGCCCAGCCGTACCATCTCCTCGATGAACCGGAACCGCGCCTCGAACAGGTTCTCGGTGATCATCGAGGTGCCGTCGGCGATCGAGGCCAGCGCCACCGCGAACGGCTGCAGGTCGGTGGCGAAGCCCGGATAGGGCAGCGTGACGAAGTCGACCGCCTTGGGCCGGTCGCGCTGCACCACCCGGAACGCCTGCCCGGCGGTGGGGGGTGGGCCCGCCCCCCCTCTGCCCCCCGCAGGGGGGTGGGGGCGGGCAGGCACTATCGACACCTCGGCGCCGGCCAGCCGCAGCTTCTCCAGCACCAGGTCGAGATGATGCGGGTCGACCCCGCGCACGGTCACGTCGCCGCTGGTCATCGCCGCGGCGAAGGCCCAGGTGGCGCCCACGATCCGGTCGCCGATCACCCGGTGCTCGGTCGGCTGCAGCGCGTCCACCCCATGCACGGTGAGCGTGGACGTGCCCGCACCCTCGATCTTGCCGCCCATCTGCTGCAGCATCGTGCACAGGTCGACGATCTCCGGCTCGCGCGCGGCGTTGTCGATCACCGTGGTGCCGCTGGCCAGCACGGCGGCCATGAGGATGTTCTCGGTGGCGCCGACGCTCGGAAAGTCCAGCCAGATCTGCGCGCCGTGCAGGCCCTCCGCCTCGGCCACCACGCAGCCGTGCTCGATCTCGCTGTGCGCGCCGAGCTGACGCAGCCCGTTCTGGTGCATGTCCAGCGGCCGGCTGCCGATCGCGTCGCCGCCGGGGAGCGCCACGACCGCGCGCTTGCACCGCCCGACCAGCGGGCCGAGCACGCAGACCGAGGCGCGGAGCTTGCCCATGGACGCCGAGTCGGCGCGGTGGCTCAGCGTGGCCGGCGTGGTGATCACGACGGTGTCGCCGGAGATGTCCACGGCGCACCCGAGGCTGCGCAACACGTCGGCCATAAGCGGGACGTCGAGGATCCGCGGGCAGTTGGTGAGCGTGGTGGTGCCCTCGGCCAGCAGCGCGGCCGCCATCAGCTTGAGCACACTGTTCTTGGCTCCGACCACATCGACCTCGCCGGCCAGCCGGGCTCCGCCGTGAACCTGGAAGTGCTCCGTCACGAGTGCCAATGATGAACCAACAGAAGGGACCGGCCCGCCGCGGGGGCGCCCCGCCGGCCAGCCTGCCGCGCGGCTATCCTGCGCCGTGCTCGTCGTGCGGAAATTGGCAAGTCCGGCGGGTTTCCTGCTCGCCCTGCTGTTCTTCGCGCTGCCGTTCGTGGCGGTGTCCTGCGACGCGGGCGCGGCGGGCTCGTTCGACGTGTCCTACACCGGGGTCGACCTCGCGACCGGGACCAAACCGAGCATCGAGGCCAGCGGCGCGCTGGCGCCCTCCGGCGGCGGGCCGGTGGATCCCTCTGACGCACCCGACCCGGGCGTGCACGTGCTGGCCATCCTCACCGCGGCGCTCCTGCTGGTGGGCATCGGGACCATGCTGCTGCGTCGGGCCCGGCGGCGCCGGTTCGCCGCGGCCGGGGTGGCGGTGGCCGCGGGCGCGTTGCTGGTCAGCACGGAGCTGACCGCCATGGCGCACCTGCGGGCGCCGGCTCAGCGGGTGATCGAGTCCCAGGCGCCGGGCACCACCGACGGGATGGCCGCCGCGCTGGACGAGGTGATCCAGACGCGGGTCGGCTACTGGCTGGTGCTGGCCGTGCTGATCCTGATCCTGGCGCTCAACCTCGCGGCGGCGGCTCGGGCCTGGGTGCGGCAGTAGGGTGCCCCTATGGCCGTGCACATCACCCGCGTCTACACCAAGGTCGGCGACAACGGCACCAGCGCGCTCGGCGACGGCAGCCGGGTGTCCAAAACGGACCCGCGGCTCGCCGCCTACGCCGATGTGGACGAGGCGAACTCCTCGATCGGCGTGGCCCTCGCCCTCGGTGCCCTGCCGGACGAGGTGGCGGACGTGTTGCGGGCCGTGCAGAACGACCTCTTCGACGTGGGCGCGGACCTGTGCGCCCCGATCGTCCCGGATCCCAAGTACCCGCCGCTGCGGATCACCGAGTCCTATGTAGAGCGTCTGGAACGCTGGTGCGACGAGTTCAACGCCCGCTTGGCCAAGCTCACCTCGTTCATCCTCCCCGGCGGCACCCCCGGCGCGGCGCTGCTGCACGTGGCCCGCACGGTCACCCGCCGGGCCGAGCGCACCGCCTGGGCCCTGATCGAGGTGGACACTGAGCGCACGAACGTGCTCACCGCGCGGTACCTGAACCGGTTGTCGGACCTGCTGTTCGTGCTGGCGCGGATCGCGAACCCTGGCGGCGACGTGCTGTGGCGGCCCGGGGGCGGAGTGCGATGAAGGGGGCCT
>NZ_DASYTH010000213.1:0-1995 GCF_036002505.1 Actinophytocola sp.
ACCTCGTAGGCCCGCAGGCCCGCGCCGATGGTCCCCACGATCGCGCGGGCGCCCGACTGGGTGATCTCCAGCTGTTCGCCGGTAGGTCTCGTCATGGCATCGAGCCTAGGGGGACCCTCCACCCGATCTCCGGAACTCACCCCGAAAACTCCGAGTTATCCCTGTCGCACCCTAGGCCGCCCGCACGAACCGGCGATTGACCACCCACAGCAGGATTCCGACGCCGACGAGGATCAGCGCGATGAGATAGTCGCTGGCCGGGCGGCCGGACAGGAACGGCACGGACAGGTAGCCGCACAGCACCGCGGCCACCACCGGCGCCCAGGTCGGCGCGCGGAAGTGCTGGTGCGGCACGGTTTCCCGACGCAGCACCAGCACTGCGACGTTAACGACGGTGAACACGAGGAGGAGTAGCAGCCCGGTCGTGCCGCCGAGCCGGGACACGCCGTCGGCGCCCGCGGTGGCCACCAGCACGGCGGCGATCGCGGTGGTGAACAGGATCGCCACCCACGGCGTGCGGCGGAACGGGTGCACGGTGCCGAACGCCTTCGGCAGGATGCCCTCGTTGGCCATGCCGTACAGCAGCCGGCTGGCCATCAGCATGTTGATCAGCGCCGAGTTGACCACCGCGAACAACCCGATGAACGCGAAGAGCCGCAACGGAAACGCCGGCGCGCCCACCTTGATCACCTCGAGCAGCGCGTCCGACTTGACGCCGGCCAGGAAGTCCGCCGGCAGCAGCAGCGAGGACGTGACCGCGACCAGCACGTAGATCAGCGCCGCGACGGCGAGCCCGGACAGCAGCGCCCGCGGGAAGATCCGCGGCGGATCCTGGCATTCCTCGGCCATGTTCACCGAGTCCTCGAACCCCACCATGGCGAAGAACGCCAGCGATGTCGCCGCGGTGATCGCCAGCAGCGCGTTTGAGCTGGACGTGTCGATCTCGGTCAGCCGCGCCGGCTCGCCCTGCCCGGCGAACACGACCGCGTACACGCCGGCCCCGATGATGATCGCCAGCCCGGAGATCTCGATGCAGGTGAGCACCACGTTGGCCTTCACCGACTCGGACACGCCGATGAAGTTGACCGCCGCCAGCATCAGCACGAACAGGACCGCGACGACGGCGATCACCGGTGCGGACACGCTGATGTTGAACGACCGCGGCAGGTACGTCGCGCCGAACGCCCGGGCCGCCGCCGACGCCGAGGTGATCCCCGAGCTCATCACCGTGAACGCGATCACGAACGTCAGGAACGGAATCCCGAACGCGCGGTTGGCGTACAGCGCCGCGCCGGCCGCCCGCGGGTACTTCCCGACCAGCTCGAGGTAGCTGAACGCGGTCAGGAACGCGACCACGAAGGCCAGCAGGAACGGCAGCCACAGTGCGCCGCCCACCTTGCCGGCGACGCTCCCGGTCAGCGCGTAGATCCCGGTGCCGAGCACGTCTCCCAGCACGAAGAAGAACAGCAGTTTCGGCCCGATCGCCCGTTTCAGCTCCGCCTGTCCGGTCGTCATACTCACCGAGTGTGCCGGATCACCTCCGGTGCGTACAGCCCACGCCTACGGCGTGTTCAAAAGTGCGCTGAGGTCGGCAAATCCTTGGCGAGGGCGGCCGCCACACGACGACCAGGGCAGGGCGAGGAACGAGCCCCTGCCCGCAAACGTCGCCAGCCAACCACCCACCACACCCAACCACCCACACCGGCCCGCAACCCCCAAGCAACCCGACCCCAGGCCGCTCGCCGAAGGCGACCGGCGGCCTTGCCCGAGCTATCAGACACTGCCGGATGGCGCCAGGTAACGCCAGAACGCGGGGAGGCTGGCCACCGCGCCGATGATCAGCGCGACGACCAGCACGCCGCCGACCGTGGTGGCCGCGGCGGTGCCCAGGGCCTCGGCGCCCCAGCCGTGGGTGAGGTCGGCCAGCCGCGGGCCGCCGGCCACGACCACGGTGAACACGCCCTGCACCCGGCCGCGCATCTCGTCGGTCGCGGC
>NZ_DASYTH010000214.1:0-11158 GCF_036002505.1 Actinophytocola sp.
GGCGGTCGCAGACGCGCTATCCGGCCGCGCCAAACCGGCAACGGCGCCGAGGTTCCCCGGCCGGGCTGTGCCTCGGCCCGCTAGGTTCCCGGGCGCGTTGCCCACAGTGTGGAAAGTGGCGGCACGGAATCCAAACTTTACGGGCCGCGACGCTGCTCTCGCCGCCCTTGCTCGGGATCTGTCCTCCAGGTCCACCGTGACGGTCCACTCGGTACACGGTTTGGGCGGAGTGGGCAAAACCCAGCTCGCGATCGAATTCGCCTACACCTACGCCTCGAACTACGACGTGGTGTGGTCAATCACCGCCGAAGACCCCACCACGATCCCCGACCAGTTCGCCGCCCTGGCGCGCAAGCTGGGTCTGTCTCCAGCCAACGATCCCGACGAGATGCGCGAGCAGGTCCACGACGCACTGCGCGCCGCCGCCGGTTGGCTACTGATCTTCGACAACGCCGACTCCGTGGCCGGAATCCGGCCGTGGCTGCCCAGCATTCCACTCCAAGCCGGCACGCCCGGACATGTCATCGTCACCACGCGCCGCGGCGGCTTCGGCAGCATCGGACACGTCCTGGACCTCGACGTGATCGACCTCCCGGCTGCTGTCCAGTTGCTCCGGTCCCGCGTCCCCGCGCTCGACGAGGACCTCGCCGAGCAGCTCGCTGACCAACTCGGGCGACTCCCGCTCGGCCTGGAACAAGCAGCCGCCTATCTCGACCGCACGCAAACCCCCGCCGCTGAATACCTGAACCTGCTGCGAACGTCCACACAGGTGATGCTCGCCGAAGGCGTCGTCCACGCCCACGGCCATTCTCTGTCCACGGTCTGGAACCTCAGCCTCGACCGAATCGCTCGCGAGGCTCCCGAAGCGATGGAGCTGCTCGGCATTTGCGCCTACCTTGCTCCCGAAGCCATCCCACTTGACCTGTTCACCGGCCACCCCGGCGAGATCCCAACTGCACTAGCCCAAGCAGTCGCAAGTGCCGTCGCGTTCAACAAGACAGTATCCACACTAGTCGACTATTCGCTGGCCAAACGCACCCCGGCCGGCCTCCAACTCCACCGGCTCGTCCAGGCTGCTGTCCGCCTGTGTCACCAAAACGCTGATCAACCACCACAGCCGACGTCCCTGCAGGTGGCGCTGCGCCTGCTACGCGTGGACGCGCCTACGAAGATCTTGCGCACGCCCGAGGCCTGGCCGCGGTGGGCCGTTTTACTCCCACATGTCCGGACCGCTGCGGATCATTTTGCGACCAACAGTTCGGTTGAGGGAGACAACGGCACAACTGCCAAGGCGGTGTCCTGGCTGCTGGACCGGACAGGTACATATCTCCAGGTCCACGCCCGCGGCCGTGAAGCCCTGCCTCTGTTTGAGCGCGCCCTAGCCATCGCCGAGCTCGCCTACGGGCCCGACCATCTCGAAGTGGCTGACCACTTGAACAGTCTCGGTGAGCTACTGCGCGACCTGGGTGACCCAGCCGGTGCACGTCCGTTGCATGAACATGCCTTGGCCATATGCGAGACCACCTACAGGCCCAATCACCCCGATGTCGCCGTCTCGCTGAACTACCTCGCTGTGAGTCTGTACGACCTGGGTGACCTAGGCGGTGCACGACCGTTGTTCGAGCGTGCCTTGGCCATTGACGAGGCCACTTACGGGCCCGACGACTCCCAGGTTGCCATCGACCTGATCAACCTTGCTGAGCTGCTGCGCGATCTGGGTGACCCAACCAGTGCACGGCCGTTGAATGAACGTGCCTTGGCCATCGACGAGGCTATCTACGGCCCTGATCACCCTGAGGTTGCCATCGACCTGAACAACCTCGCTTTGAACCTGTACGACCTGGGTGACCCAGCCGCTGCACGGCCGTTGATTGAACGTGCCTTGGCCATCCATGAGACCACCTACGGACCCAATCACCCTAATGTCGCGACCAACCTGCGCATCCTCGCCTCGATCCTGGCCGATTTAGGCGAATTGGCCGCTGCGCGACCATTGGCCAAGCGTGCCTTGGCCATCGACGGGGCCACCTACGGACCCAATCATCCCAACACACAGGCGAGTCAAAGGAGCGTAGACCAGCTGACCGGCAGCGGTGAGGGTTAGGCAAAGGCGTTGGTGCCGGTTAGTTCTGTAGAGAGGGCCCAGAGGCGGGCGGCCTGGTTTGGGTCTATGGCGTAGTCGCGAATGCCGACGCGGTTGTTGATGTCGGCGGGGACTGGGGCGGGTTCGGCGATGTCGCAGTCTTCCAGGTAGACGCCGCCCAGGCCGGCGAGTTGGGGGGAGGTGGCGGCCCAGACCTGGGTGGCGGCGCCTTGTTCGGGGGTTTTGAACCAGGTGGCGATGATGTTGCCGGACTCGTCGATCATGCCGAGGTCGAGTTTGTCCTGTTCGGTCATGTAGCGGCCGAGGTTGGTGAGGATGCCGCCGGGGTGCAACGAGAATGCACGGATGCCGCGCGAGCGGGCCAGGGTGTCGAGGTGGACGGCGAACAGGACGTTGGCTGTCTTGGACTGGCCGTAGGCCTGCCACTTGTCGTAGCCCTGCTCGAAGTGGATGTCGTCCCAGCGGATCGGGGAGAAGTAGTGCCCGCGGGAGGACACCGACACCACGCGGGCGCCCGGAACCAGGGCCGGCCAGAGGCGGTTGACCAGGGCGAAGTGTCCCAGGTGGTTGGTGGCGAACTGAGCCTCCCACCCAGGGCCGACCCGGGTTTCGGGGCAGGCCATGATGCCGGCGCTGTTGATCAACATGTCGATGCTGCGACCGGAGGCGAGGAAGCGGTCGGCGAAGACACGCACGCTGGAGAGGTCGGCCAGATCGAGTTCGTCGAGTTCGACGTCGCCCACGCCAGCGAGGGCCTCCGACGCGGTGGACACTCGGCGGGCAGGGACGACCACGTGGGCGCCGGCGCTGGTCAACGCCCGGGTGGTTTCGAGGCCGATGCCGGAGTAGCCGCCGGTGACGATGGCGAGTTTGCCGGTGAGGTCGATGCCGGCGAGGACCTCGGCCGCGGTGCTCGTTGCGCCGAAGCCGGAGCCGATCTTGTGTTGAGGTGTGGTCACACCTCGAACCTACGACCTGGAGTGGGCTCCAGGGCAAGTGCGACAAAGGCGTCCTTCGTCGCACTCAGCGTGACGAAGGACGCCTTTGTCGCACTCCCAACCCGTCCACTGTGAAGTCCACCACGACCTGGCCGGTGCCGGTGCTGGGGAAGTAGTCGCAGAGCTGCTCGCCCCGCCCAACGTACTCCGCGCCGCCGAGGACGCCGAAGAGCATGGCGGTGTCGGCCATGGCGCCTTCGCCGGAGCACTTGACGTTGTAGTCCGGGAGCATCTCGAGGAACTCGGCGATCCGGCCCTCCGTCCACATGCGCAGGACGACGTGGTCCATGTGGGCGTGGAAGTCGGAGCTGATCCGGTTCAAGTACTTGTCGGTCAGTGCGTTGGTGGGGAACGCGTGGGAGAGGGAGCCGCTGGCGAGGAAGCCGACGCGGCGGTCGCTGCGTTCGACGGCGCGGGCGATGGCGCTGCCCACAACCAGGTTCTCCGGGATGGTGGAGTACATGTTGCAGCCGATGGGGAGGACGCGGATCCGGGGTTCGGTGGCGTTCATCAGGTGCATCGGGACGAGGGTGCCGTATTCGAGGCCCAGGTCCTTGATGTCGTGGACGAGGGATTTCAGGCCGGCGGCGTGGATCTCTTCGCCGATCAGGGCGGCCAGCGAGTGGTCGCCGGGGTAGGAGTAGGGGAGGTCGCGGATGAAGTGCGGGAGTTCGTGTGAGGCGTAGGAGCCGGAGTGCTGGGACTTGGCGTTGACGTGGAAGCCGGAGGAGTTGAGCCAGTGGGTGTCGGCGATGATGAACGTGTCGACGCCGCGGGAGTGGGCGCGGCGGCCGAGTTCGCGGAGGGCGAGTTCGGCGGGGCGGCGGATGCCGTGGTGTGGACCGTCCTGAAGGGACAGCCAGATGGACGGCACGTGCGTGATTTTGGCGGCGAGCGCGAGCGAGCCCATCGCAACCTCCCGAATTTGGGGACGGGCAAGGGTTCGAGGGCGACGTGGATGATGCGCGACTCGCTGTAGAAGTCGACGCTGTGCCGGCCGCCCTCGGTGCCGAGGCCGCTGTCCTTGACCCCGCCGAACGGGGTGCGCAGGTCGCGGACGTTCTGCGAGTTGATCCACACCATGCCGGACTCGATCCGGTGGCCGAACCGGTGCGCGCGGCGGAGGTCGGAGGTCCAGACGTACGCGGCGAGGCCGTAGCGGGTTTCGTTGGCCAGGTCGAGCGCCTCGTCGTCGGTGTCGAACGGTGTCACGCACAGCACCGGGCCGAAGATCTCCTCCTGGAAGATCCGGTCGGTGCGCTTGACGTCGGCGAACACCGTGGCGGCCAGGTAGTTGCCACTGTCCAAACCGATCGGTCTGGTTCCGCCGGCGACCAGGCGCGCACCGCTTTCCTTGCCGGAAGCCACATAACCCAGTACGCGCGAGTAGTGCGATTGGTGGATCAACGCGCCTAGCTCGGTGGCCGGGTCGTCCGGCGGGCCGACCCGCACGTTGCGGGCACGCTCGGCCACCCGGGCGACCACCTCGTCGTAGACCGGGCGCTCCACCAGCAAACGGGAACCGGCGGTGCACCGCTCCCCGTTCAGGCTGAAGATCTGGAACACGGCCGCGTCGACGGCCGCGTCCAGGTCCGCGTCGGCGAACACGACGCACGGCGATTTTCCGCCCAGCTCCATGGAAAGCGCCTTCAAATTGTCGGCCGCGCTCCGAGCGATGATCTTCCCGGTGGCGGTCTCGCCGGTGAACGAGATCAGCGGCACGTCCGGGTGCGCCACCAGCGCCGCGCCGGCCACCTCGCCGATGCCGTGCACGATGTTGACCACACCCGCCGGCACGCCGGCCTCGTCCAGGATCTCCGGCAGCAGCGAGGCGGACAGCGGCGACCATTCCGCCGGCTTGAGCACCACCGTGCAGCCCGCGGCCAGCGCCGGCGCCAGCTTCCAGGTCTCCAGCATGAACGGTGTGTTCCACGGCGTGATCAGCCCGGCCACCCCGGCGGGTTTGCGCACCACGTAGTTGAGCTGCTCGTCACCCACCCGGAACGCGTCCTCGTGCAGCCCGACGATCAGGTCGGCGAAGAACCGGAAGTTCTCCGCCGCCCGGCGCGCTTGGCCGCGCGCCTGGGTGATCGGCAGCCCGGTGTCGAACGACTCCAGCTCGGCCAGCCGGGCGTCCCGCGCCTCGATCGCATCGGCGACCCGGACCAGGATCCGCGCCCGTTCCCGGTTGGCCAGCCCTGGCCACGGACCGTCCACAAAGGCCCGCCGGGCGGCCGCGACGGCCCGGTTCACCTCGACCGGCTGGCCGGCGGCACACCACCCGTACCGTTCGTTCGTGGCCGGCTCCAGCACCTCGAACCGCTCACCGCCGGCGCTTTCCGTTGCGGCACCGTCGATGTAGTGCCCGATCACGGCCGGGACACCGGCGGGCCGGCTCACCGGGCCACCGCCGGCAGCGGCACCAGGTCGCGGGCCTGCCCATACAGCGACCGGATCGTGGACTGCGCGGCCGCACCGGGTGTGACCAGCGGCGGGCGCACCGCGGCGCTCGGCAGCACCCCCAGCTCGGCCAGCAACCACTTGGCCGGCGCCGGGTTCGTCTCCACGAACAGCAGGTCCACCAACGGATGCAGCCGGTAGTGCAGGTCGATCGCCGCATCGTGCCGGCCGGAGGTGTAGTGCTCGAACATCTTCGCCACCGCGCCGGGCGCGAGGTTGGCCAGCGCGCTGATGAAACCGCTGCCGCCCAACGCGAGCAGCGGCAGGCAGAGCAGCTCGATGCCGGACCACATCAGGAAGTCCCGGCCGCAGCGGTGGTACACCCGGGAGAAGTGCTCGAAGTCCTTGGTGGTCTCCTTGATGCCGACGATGTTGTCGTGGTCGGATCGCAGCCGGTACACGGTCTCCGGGGCGATCTCCACGGACGTGCGGACCGGCACGTTGTACAACGCGATCGGCAGGTCCGGGAACTCCGCGGCGATCCGCGCGTACCACCGGTAGAGCCCCTCCTGCGTGGGCCGCGCGTAGTACGGCGTGACGATCAGCACGAGGTCCGCGCCCAACTCGGAAGCCGCGGCGGTCAGCTCGAGGGTCTCGTCGAGCTTGAGCGATCCGGTGCCGGGCAGGAACGGCACCCGGTCCGCCGTTTCCTCGGCCACCACCCGCATCGCGGCGATCCGTTCCGAAGTGGACAGTACGCCGGGCTCGCCGGTGGAGCCGCCGATCGACAGCCCGTGCGCGCCGTTTTCCAACTGCCAGCTGCAGAACGACCGCAACCCGGCCAGGTCAAGCTCCTCGGCGCCGGTGAACGGCGTGACCATCGCCGTGTAGGCGCCGCGCAACCGGGCCGGGTCCGAGCGGAACCTCATGGCGCCTCCCGCCGTGCCCAGGCTTCGTACTCGGCGCGCCGCCGGGCATCCATCGGGTACAGGCCGCGCAGCCCGTCGCCGGCGCGCACCCGTTCGAGGATGAACCGTTCCTCGTGCTCCTGTCGAGCCGCGTCCGCCGCGACTTCGTCGATCTGGCCGCGCGGGATGACGATCACTCCGTCCCGGTCGCCGACGAGCACGTCGCCGGGCTCCACCAGCGCGCCACCGCACGCGACCGGAAGATCCAGGTCCATCGGCACGTGCCGGCGCCCGAGCACGGCCAGGTGCGAGGCGCCGTAGTACGCCGGAATATCCAGCGCCGCAACGGCTTCGGTGTCGCGCAGCCCGCCGTCGGTGACGATGCCGGCCGCGCCGCGCTGGATCGCGGTGGCCACCAGGATGTCGCCGATCGTGCCGGCGCCGTGGTCCTCCCGGGCGTCGATCACCAGGACCTCGCCCGGCTGCAACGTGTCCACGGCGCGCTTCTGCGCGTTGTCCGCACCACCGAGCCGGGCGAACACGTCCTCGCGGAGCGGCAGGTAGCGCAGGGTCCGGGCGAAGCCGATCAGCTTCAGGTCCGGCCGGGTGGCGCGGAGACCCCCGACGGCGTGCCGGTCGATGCCGCGTTTCCGCAGTTGGCTGGACAGCGTCGCGGTGCCGACGCTGTCCAGTAGGTCCATAGTAGACGGTCCCAGCGGAGCGTTCCGCGGGGTGCCGGGCAGCGCGCCGTACGGGGCGAGCGGCTCACCCGCCTCGACGATCCGGTTACGCACCCGGCTCCCGGCGAGCTCCACCTCGACGACGTCACCCGGCTGCACCACGCCGGAGCCGGCCGGGGTACCGGTCAGGATGAGGTCACCGGGCTCCAGCGACATCGTGCGGCTGAGGTCGGCGATCAGCTGCGGGATCGGGAAGAGCATCTCGTCGCCGGTCGTGTCCTGCCGCAGCTCGCCGTTGACATACGTGCGCAGGACCAGCGAGCCGGGATCGCCGGTGATCAGCTCGCCGACCGGGGTGAAGCCGTCCTGCCCCTTGGAGCGCAGGTTCGACCCGCGGTCGACGTCCCGCAGGTCCAGCACGCCGGCGTCGTTCGCCGCGGCGTACCCGGCGACGTGGCGGAGCGCCGCGCCGGGCGTGACGTGCCGGGCCCGCTCGCCGATCACCACCGCGAGCTCGCCCTCGAAGATCATCTCCCGGCAGCCCTGGGGCCGGACCAGGTCCGCGCCGTCCCCGGACAGGCTGGACGGCGGCTTGAGGAAGTACGACGGCACCGCGGGCAGCCGTGCCCGCTCGGTGGCCCGGCTGCGGTAGTTGACGTGCACCGCGACGATCTTCGTCGGGCGCGGCCCCAGCGGGTGCCGGTCGCTCATGCGGACGATGTTATCTCAAATCATATACGATCTGAAGCCCTGTAACCGCTTTCAGCCGGGTACGATCTGTTCATGGCCGCCCCCGCACCGACATCCCTGGTCGAGTTGGCGTACAACACCATCCGGGAGCGCATCACCAGCGGCGTCTACGGCCCCGGCTACCGCCTCGTCCTCGACGAGCTGGCCCGGGAGATCGGCAGCAGCCCGGTCCCCGTCCGCGAAGCCATCCGCCGCCTGGAAGCCGAAGGCTACGTCGACTTCCAGCGCCACGTCGGCGCCCGCGTGGTCTCCTTCGACGAGCACGAGTTCGACGAGGCGGTCCAGGTCGTCGCCGTCCTCGAGGGCTACGCCACCGCCCTCGCCGCCCCGCACATGCGCCGCACCGACCTCGCCCGCGCCCGCAAGGTCAACGAGCGCATGCTGGCCGCCCTGTCCGACTTCGACCCCGTCCACTTCTCGGCGCTCAACCGCGAGTTCCACTTCGTCATCTACGACCGCTGCCCCAACGCCAACCTCCGGGCGCTCCTGGAGTCGCAGTGGTCCCGCCTCGACACCATCCGCCGCTCGGTCTTCGCCTTCGTCCCCGGCCGCGCCCGCACCTCGGTCTCCGAACACACCGAGATCCTCGACCTCATCCAGTCCGACGCCCCCGCCGACCTCATCGAACAACTGGCCCGCACCCACAAGCTCCACACCGCCGAAGCCCTGGGCCACCGCTCCCACAAGTAACCCGCATGTTGGCCCCTCACGTCGCCATGTTGGCCCCTCACGTCGGTATGTTTGCCGCTGGCGCTGACGTGTTGGCTTCTCGCGCTATACGGACATCGTGACGTGCCAACACATCGACGCCAGGCGCCAACACGGCGACGCCACGGGCCAACACACCGATCTCGTCGTGCCGCTAGGACTGACGATCTTGCTCAGCGACCTCTCGAGCCAGGTCGGCTAGTTCCCGGAGGATTTTGAGGGCACCACCGCGCTCGGGGTCGTCAGGGGAAAACCGCTTCTCGGCGTCCGGTATGAGCTTGTCGCGAAGAAGCCGTAGGATCAGCCGCCGCGCAGGCGGTGTGAAGTCTCCATCCAGATCGATGATCATGATGTGTTCATCGATCACTTCTCTGATCCAGGCCGCTGCTTTATCGTCCTCGACGTTGTTGACCAAGAACTCGGCAGCCCAATAAAAGTTCCAGGATGAAGCGGCCCAATGGCGGTCTTTCGATACGAAAATGTCGCCGGCCATCATTCGCCTACCAGGAAGACTCTTGGTTCGAGAGGCTCAATGAACTCCTTGATCCTTGTGATCTGTTCGGCGGTGAACTTTGAGACGTCCACTGGGACGAAGTCGGCCTTCCTAAGATGATCGAGGATGCGGTTCTGGAACGTGGGCCATTGGCGGTCGAGGTATCTGCTGTCAAAGTTGCCGACCGCGTCGTAGGTCTTGCCGTCGGAGCCGATCCAGTCTGGGCCGGCGTCGCGTTGAGGTGATCTGGTGAGATGGACGCCACGTTCGTTCTCGATTCGCACTCCGGTGTCTGCTTCAGCCTGCCGGAACTGTTGACTTGCCGGATCGTAGCCGAGTTCTTGGTAGTGCTCGGGGGTGGTGGTGTTGGTGCGGCCGGCGAGGTTGCCGGATTGGGTGGTGATGTCGGCGTCGGTGGTGACCTGGGGGTCGGTGGGGTTGAGGTTGGGGCTGGGGGTGGTGTCGATGGCGACGGCCTGCCCCTGCACGAACTTTTCCGCAACGACGGCGATCCGTTCGTGCCCTGGCGGTCGATGCTCGCGCTGTGGCACGCCGGGCTGGACGGCGAGTCATGGCGGGCGATGCTCTCGGTCCTCGATTACTACGACGGCGGGTTGTTCTTGAACGAGGGATACGCGGTTGCCGGATCCGACGCCCGTCGTCACGCCAAACTCGCCGGTGACGAGCATGCCGAGCGGGTCGTCCGCTTCGGCGAAGTCCTGGTCGACGGAGACCTCAACCCAATCTGAGAGGTGTCTGGTCGGACACGATCGAACCCTGGCTCGCCCTTGCGCTGTCGAACCGCGAGCCCGGCGGGATCAAGTCACTGGTGATGACCGACGTCACCGGTACCGACCGCGAGGAGATCGACTCGGCGCTGGATAAGCTGGAGATGCTGCTCAAGGTGCGTGCGCACTCGACCAACGTCCCGCAGGCCGATGATTTCGTACGGTTCATCCTGGAGAATCGCGAGGACGTCCCGCCGGACCCGTACGCACTTGCCGCCGTGGTGCTCGCTCACCCCTCCCTTCTGGAGCGCATTCCCGAGTTGAAGGACCCTCGTCTCTTCGACGCGCCGGGCGTGCCTCTCATGTTGAGCGCCGGTACCGGTGCTGGGTCGGGCGTTTCCGGCTTTGATGATTTGGTCGACCTCTGGCAGGCGATCGAACAGCATCAACCCAGCGCCGACGGCCTCAGCCCCGAACTCCGCGCCGCTGTACGAGAACTGATCATCGCCCACAGGTGGCGGTTGCCCGAGACGGTGGACGCTCCCGATGCACAGGGCTTCCACTACCGCTCCGGCAGTTTCCTGCGAAAGGGACGCTGGGGGCCTCGATCAGGAGCCGGGGTCGTAACGGGAGCCGCCGTACCAGCCGAGGGCCGCGCCCAGCTCGCGGGCCTCGCGGGTGCGGGCGCGGCGGGGGCGTTCGTGTCCGACGGGGAACACCCGGAACCCGCCGTGGTGCTCCGCGCCGATGTCCGAGATGTCCGCCTCGTGCGGCCAGATCACCAGCCACGGCCGGTGCTTCTCGGCCACCACGCGCACCCGTGCGATCTGCGGCCAGCCCAGCTCCCGCTGCCGCGCACCGCGGCCGATGACCAGGCCGGTGTTGGAAACCTCCACGAAGGACCGCGGTCGGGTGAGCGTCCACAGCAGACGAATGGCCGCGATGCCCAGTACCACGAAGGCGATGAAGAACAGCAACTGCGCGCCGCCGTCGCCGGCCTTGGACGCGCCGCCGGACAGGGCCGCGCACACCAGGGCGCCGAGCGCGGTCAGGGATCCCCACATCAGAGCCGAGAACCGCGAGGTGCGGAACACGGCGCTACTGGTGTTCCCGGATGCCACCGTGTACGCCAGCGTCGGCGGGCGGTGCGCCGCGACCACGGTGCGCAGCGAGTCGGGCAGCCAGTCGGTGGTCTCCGGGGTGCCGACCTCGGCGAGCAGCGTGGCTGGCGTGGGCCGCAGCTCCGGGCGCGGGTCGAGGCAGCGTGCGGCGATCGCTCGTATCCCGTCCGGGACGCCGTCGAGGTTCGGTTGTGCGTGCACTGCCCGGTACAGCAGCGTTGCCGCGTCGCCGTCGCCGAACGGGCCGGCCCCGGTGGCGGCGAACACC
>NZ_DASYTH010000215.1:0-30318 GCF_036002505.1 Actinophytocola sp.
GAGCTGTTGACCTGGTGGCTGACCGACATCCGTCACCAGTTCGGCTGAGGACTGGAACGACCCTGACGCCCCGCTGCTGCCCAGGGAGCGCCGGGATCGGGACGCCGCGCGCTGCCGCCGGGCGGGCGGATGACGCCTTGCGGTCCGGCTTCACGAGTGCGGTGAGCGCCTGGCTGCCAGAGTGGGCCGGCCGGCTGACCCCGCACGGGCTGCGGCACTTCTGCGCCTCGTCGCTGTATGCGCGCGGGATGGATCTCAAGGCTATCCAAGAGCTTCTGGGCCACGAGTGGCTTTCGACGACGACGCGCCAGAGCACGTCCACGCCAACCACATCGAAACCGCGTGGGCAAACGCGAATGAGCGCGTTACCGCCCGGCTGATCACCGAAACGGGGTGAGCTTGGTTGCGCTGGAACCTGCGGTTGAAGGCCGCTGAGCAAGGTATCTGGAAGTCCACCGAGATGCGTCGGCGGCTGGCCGAGGCCGGGCTGGAGATCAGCGCCGGGAAGATGTCGGCGCTATGGTCCGGCACCCCGACCACTGTCCGGCTGGATGACCTGGACGTGATCTGTCACGTGCTGGACTGCGAGGCCAACGAGTTGCTCATCCGCGAGCTGGACAAGGTCGCCGCCCGCCGGCCCAGGCGCGTCGCGGACAACACTCCCGCCGGGACGACGATGACGCCCCGGCTGGGCCGCAACCGGACCCTGCCACCAGCGTGACCCGACCGCCTACCTGCTCGACCTGCGGTGTGCGGCCGGTCGCCATGTTTCAGCTGACCCACTGTTACCAGTGCTGGCCCGGTGGACCGGTCACGCCACCGCCGTGCATCAAGTGCGGATCGACCACGCTGTACTACTCGGCCGGGATGTGCCAGCGCTGCCTGAGGGCGCCGCAGGTGGTTGGCAGTTGCTTGGACTGCCATTGCTGGGGTGTCACCCGCACCACCAAGTGGCTGTGCGAAGGATGCCGCGGCTGGCGCCGCCGATTCCCCTTCGCAGCACGGTGTTCGTCCTGCCGGCGCACGATCGCGGTGAACGCCGACGGCTTCTGCCGGCTGTGCTGGCGCCAGTCGGTCGGGGAACGCCCCCACGGCAGCGGGCTGAGCGTGGTGGAGGCCAACCAGCACGGGCAGCAACTGTTCTTCGCCGACTGGTTCCGACAGAAACGCCAGATCCCCTCGCCGGCCAGCGCCCCGCGCCGCGGCTACCGCCAGTACCCGGTCACGTATCACCAGCTCAGCTTGATCGAGCTGCCCCGCGATCTCGCTCACGGCCAGCGGTGCGGTTTCTCCGACCCACCCGACCCGCAATTCGCTGAGCTGCTGGACCAGACCGCGCACGAGCATGCTCGCGGGCATGGCTGGAGCAAGACTCGGCGCAATGACGCCCGGAAGGGCATCCGGATTCTGTTGTCCCTTCAGGACACTCCCGGCGCCGTGATCAAAGCCAGCGAAGTCGCTCAACTTGACCAAGTTTCCCTTGCCGTGCAACCGATCCTGGACATCCTCGCCTCAGCGGGAATGCTCGACGACGACCGCCAACCAGCGCTCATCCGGTGGTTCGCCCGCCAAGTTGCGGGGCTGGCCCGAACTCGTCAGGAGCGAGCTGCACACCTGGTTCACCGTCCTGCATCTCGGCAGTACCATCCCGCCACGATCCCGCCCGAGAGCCGAGACCACCGTGCGGCTACGTGTCCGCTACGCCCTGCGTGCCGTGCGGGTCTGGGCTGAGGCCGGGCACGTGTCCCTGCGGGAGATCACCCGAGATCACATCACCGCGGCGCTGCCTGACCAAGGCAGCGACCGAGCACTGGTCGGCCAGGCCCTGCGCTCACTGTTCGGCGTGCTCAAGGCCCGCCGGATGGTCTTCGCCAACCCCACCACACACCTGCACACCGGCAGCCCACAGACTCGCACCCCTATGCCGGTGGCGGTACCCGTGCTGCGGGAGGCGATCCATTCCACCGACCCAATCCGCGCCGTCATCGCGGCCTTGACCGGCTTCCACGCGCTGCGCAGCGGCCAGCTCCGCGCGCTGCTGCTTACCGACATCCGCGACGGACGCCTGCACCTGCCCGACCGGATCGTCCTACTCGCGCCACCAGTGCGCGACCGGCTGACTGTCTGGCTCAACCACCGGACCTGCCGCTGGCCGGCCACGGCCAACTCGCACCTGCTCATCAACACCAAGACCGCCGTGCGCACCGGCCAGGTCAGCTACCTGTGGATCAGCAAGAAACTCGGCCTACCCGCCCAAGCCATCCGCGAAGACCGCATCCTCCACGAAGCCATCGCCACCGGCGGCGACATCCGCCGACTCTGCGACCTCTTCGGACTCAGCGTCAAAGCGGCCGAGCGCTACACCAACACCGTCGACCACCCCGACTTCACCAACTCACCACCCGAAACCTCGAGCGGCGCGGCCAAAGGATAGTAGATGAAATTCGGCTACGAGTGCCGGGATCGTCAAATCCGAGGCTTACGTACTCGACGAGTCGACCAACTTCCGACCAGTTAAGGCGAGTATCGCGCGCAGCGCTTCGTCACGTTGAACCGGCTGGAAGGCCGGGCGGTTGTGCAGCTGATCGTGCAGCAGGTCACCTGCCCGACGAAGCGCTGCCGCAAGACGATGGTCGACGCGATCGACGCGAGGTATCAGTCGTTCCTCAAGATCGGCGACGAGGGATTGCAATTGATCGGGCTTGCTCGATTTCGTGAGTTCGACATTGAGCACCCAATCCTGCACTGACTCGACCAGCAAGGGAATCGCCGCATGATCTACGTTGGAATGATAACGAACGAGCAGGCCGGTCAACAACGCTACCACTGTCAGCGCGGCACTCCAGAGACCAACGACCGGCACAACCTCGTGAGAGTTAAGTCCGTCGCTCGCCAATTGTACCGTCAGAACAGTGCCGGTGGCAATCGCACCTGTCGACGCAACGACCGCTGCCGGACCTAAGGGAGACCCGGTCTTGTCATTCTGCTCATTCTGCCTGAGGGACGCTTGCAAGCTCCTCGCGTATTGAGCGTCTTTGCCGAGTCCGTCTTTCTTCTCGGATAGCGCGTTGATGAACTGCTGTGCAATCTCTTGCGCGAATGCTCTTCTTTCTCCCAGTGATCCGCCGCCCACCGTGATGTTGAGCTCATTCGGGCCTAGGCACTTCTCAAAGATTTCCCGTAGGCGAGTTTTCAGGGCAGAGGTGCTTAGGTGATCCAACGCGGGAGCGCTGGATAGCCCCAAACGGCGGACAAATCTCTGCCCACGCCGTTTCAGGGATCGCGCCGTCTTGCCCTCGTCTTCTCTGATTTTGTTGATGAAATATAGCGGAACGTTCTTCTCGGGCCACGAGTCAACTTGATAATTCTTGCGAGCTTCATTGATAGCATGTTGCAACAAGTTGCGGAGCGCGGAGTTCTTCTCCTTGGCGCGCAGCATCGCTTTGATGCCGCTGTGAGCGGTTTCCGCTCCCTTATAGATGAGACTCAGCTCGGCGGGGCCCACGTTGATCACGTCCTCAGATGATCCTTATCAGGGCCGTCTTGGAGGCTGACACACAGCCGGGCAGCTCAAGTACGGCTGACTGTGAGTTCATCGTGCGCGGAGCGTCATCCGTTGCGGGTGGCGCAGGCGGGTAGCGATATGGCCACAACCACCGGCCAATGCAACTGATCATCCACGAAGACAGCCTCTGGCCGGAGCCAGGCGCCCCGACCAGAGGCTCGCTGGTGGTCAGAATGGTGGCTCGCCAGCACCCACGCCCGCCATCGCCGGGGCGGCAGCTGAACCCCACGGGTCGTCGACCAGTCCGGTCGAGCCGGTACCCCGGCTGAGCTTGGTCACTTTCGCCGTGACGAACTTGAGCGACGGTCCGACCTCGTCCACATCCAGCTCGATCACTGTGTGCTTCTCACCCTCCCTGGTCTCGAATGACCGCTGACGAAGCCGACCTTGGACAATGAGACGCGTCCCCCGCGTGACCGACTCGGCGAGATTCTCCGCCGGCTGCCGCCACACGTTGCACCGCAGGAAGGTGGCCTCCCCGTCTTTCCACTCACTGCTCTGCCGGTCGAACGTGCGGGGCGTGCTTGCAACCGTGAAGTCTGCCACCGCCACACCCGACGGCGTAAAACGCAGCTTGACGTCCGAGGTCGCGTTGCCTACAACGGTGACGATCGTCTCTCCAGCCATGATCTTCTCCTAACGAATGAATTGGTTCCGTGCGGACCGGATGATGAAATGGATCGGCGAACAAAACCTTCGGGACCGATCAGGATGCCGCCAGTTCATGAACCCGTGCCGCCAGCGAGCCTAAACACGGGCATCCGACCCGTCAGTTCCCGGCCGCGACACCGTCAGAATTCGTGAACTCGCGGAGGACCGGGATGAAGCGGAGCTCGGGATCGGCAGTCAGATTTCCGACCACGGTAATAACGGTCTCTCCGGGCACGACGATGAGTTCCTTGCTCGTCAACGACAATTTTCTGCGGGAAATCGGAGCTCGAATATTCGGACACGAGTGCCGCCCCGTCAGTCCAGCCGCCACTCGTGGGAGGGCCCGGTCAGCCGAGGCCGGCGGGGAAGAGGGTGACGAGGCAGGTGGCGGCGAGGAGGCCGGGGCCGTGGGGGATGCCGTCGTGCCAGCGAACCGTGTAGCGGCGGGGGGTGAGGATGCGGAGGGCGAGTGTGGTGAGGGCGGCGAGCCAGGTGGCGAGGATGAGGGCGGGCCAGCCGACGGCGCCTAACACCGCGCCGAGGGTGGCGGAGAGTTTGACGTCGCCGGCGCCGAGGCAGCCGGGACGGAGGAGGCGGGCGCCGGCGTGGATGGTGAGGAACGTGGCGGTGCCGAGGGCGGCGCCGGTGAGCAGGGGCCAACCTCCGCCGAGGGCGGCGGCCAGCGCCAATGCGATCGCGGCGACGGGGTAGGCGGGGAGGGTGAGGGCGTCGGGGAGGCGGCGATGTCGAAGGTCGGTGGCGGCGAGCAGGACGGCGAGCCAGCTCAGCAGCAACGGGACCGGGAGCCACCACCAGGGGAGGTGGCCGCGGGCGAGGCGCCAGCCGAGGACGGCCCACAGTACAGCGACGGTGAGCTCACACCATCCCAGGTGGACGGACGTGCCGCGGCGCAACCGGGCGAGCAGTGCACGGCCGGCGGAGCCGGTCACGCCGCCCGTGCCGGCAAACACGGCGGTGAGGGCGATCGGATGCATGACTCCACGGTTCGCCACACCTGCCCGCGGCGGCAAGGAGGAGACCGTACGAACGGCACATTCGTACGGGTCTCGTGCCAACCCAGCCCAGGCTCGGCGTGTCTCGCGTCCGCGTAGGCGTGATGCGCGTTCGGGTAGCCGCCGGAGGCCGCGGCGGACATCAGGAATCAAGCTGGAAGCACCAGACGATCATGAGCGGTGTCTCCCAGGCCGCCCTGGTGGCATCGGGCACCAGGTCCAACAGCGACCACGGCCACAGTTGCCAGTCCCCGGTCTCGAGTTCGGTGTCGGGAGGCGGAGGTGGGGGCAGTTTCCTGACCGTTCCTCGGGGTTCCTCGCAGCGTCGAACCTGGAACCCGGCGGGAAGGGCCGCGCGCAGGAAGTCGCCGGGGGTGTGGCGGTAGGTCGCCACCAGGCCGGGTTCGCCGGTCGGGCCGAGGGCGTGGACGACGGAGCCGCGGAGTACCAGTTCGTGATGCGCGTCGGAGATCACCAGATGGCCGCCGGGGCGCAGCACCCGGGCGAACTCGGCCATGACCGGCGCCAACTCCGGCACGTGGGCCAGGGCCAGACTGGAGACGACAAGGTTGACGGTGTCGTCGGGTAGTGGCAACCGGTGCAGGTCGCCGAGGAGGAACTTACCCTGCGGCACCCGCACGCGGGCCTGGCCGAGCATCTCGGGCGAACTGTCCACTCCCACGACCTGGTGCCCCCGCGCCACGAGATATTCGGAATACCGTCCGGTGCCGCATGCGGCGTCGAGCGCGTTTCCCGAGGGCAGCGCGTCGAGGATCTCGTGCATGACCGGCTCATCGAGGTCGAACAGGCTGTTGCGCGGCTCGTCATAGGTCACCGACCACTGCCGGTACCCGGTCACGGTGTCCCCACGACGAGCCATCACCCCGCCGTGGTTCACCAGCGCCGCGTCGTCCAGCAGCCGGCGGACCTCGGCCAATCGCGCCTCGACGAACGCCTTGTCGTAATCGCCAGCCCACCCGCGCAACAACGCGATGCCCTCAAGCCCCAGCAGGTACGCCAGCGGGTGCTGATAGATCACCGGAAAACGTTAACGGACACCACGCGAACCGTTCCACGAATTTACCGGAATGCCTGGTGCAGCTCGGAGATCGGGAGGAGGTCGGTCACAAACCCGAACCGGCCGGCCCGCATCTCCCGTGCACCGTCCATGAAGGATTTCAGGGCGAGCCGGGACAGGGCGCCACCGATGCTCACCCGCCGCACGCCGACCTCGCCGAGCTGCTCCAGGGTGATCGACGGATCCGCGAACCCCATCACCACGTTCACCGGCTTGCCCACCGACCCGACCACCGTGCGCATCTCCGCAAGGGTGCGCAGCCCCGGCGCGTACAGTACATCGGCGCCGGCCTCCTCGAACGCCTGCAGGCGCCGGATCGTGTCGCCGAGATCGTCGATGCCGTACAGGAGGTTCTCGGCCCGCGCGGTGAGCACCAACGGCACCGGCAAACCCCGCGCCACCTCCACCGCCGCGCGCACCCGGTCGACGGCGAGCCCGAAGTCGTAGATCGGAGCCCGCCGGTCTCCGGTGAAGTCCTCAAGGGACGCCCCGACAGCGCCCGAGGCGAAGGCCAGCTCGACCATCGTCGCCGCCTCGGCCGGATCGTCGGCGAAACCGTTCTCCAGGTCGGCGTTCACCGGCAGCGCCGTCGCCTCGCTCAACACCCGGCAGTTGTCCAGGATCTCCTGCCGGCTGGCCCGGGTGCGGCCGAGCATGTTGGCCACGCCCAGGCTCGTGGTGGCCAGCGCCTCGAAGCCGAGTCCGGCCAGCAGCCGGGCCGTCCCGGCGTCCCACGGGTTCGGTAGCAGCAACGGCTCCGGCCGCTCATGCAGGGCACGGAACACAGCGGCCTTCGTTGCCTGGTCGGTCATCGCAGAAGTCACAACCCGACCGTGCCCGTCACACATCCATGATGCAAATGCGGTGAATGCGTCTTTCCTCACGCCAGGCGTGAGGAAAGACGCATTCACCGCTCGACCCGAGTCGATCCCGCTCGGCGAGGAGCGGCTTTTCCGGGCACTCTGACCGTGGCTCGGACCGTCTCCGACCGGGCATGACAGGATCGAAGGGTGTTGCGTTGGTTGACGGCAGGGGAGTCGCACGGGCCCGCGTTGGTGGCCGTGCTCGAAGGTATGGTGGCCGGGGTCGAGGTGACCACGGCCGAGCTGGATGAGCAGTTGGCGCGCCGGCGGCTCGGTCTCGGCCGGAGCCCGCGGATGGGGTTCGAGACGGACCGGGTCGAGTTTCTCGGCGGGGTGCGGCACGGGCGGACCCAGGGCGGGCCGGTGGCGATCCGGATCGAGAACTCCGAGTGGCCGAAGTGGGAGAAGGTGATGGCCGGCGACCCGGTCGACCCGGCCGAGATCGAAGGGTTGAGCCGCAACGAGCCGCTGACCCGTCCCCGGCCCGGGCACGCCGACCTCCCCGGCATGCAGAAGTACGGCTTCGACGAGGCCCGCCCCGTGCTCGAGCGGGCCAGCGCCAGGGAGACCGCCGCCCGGACCGTCCTCGGCACGGTGGCGCGCGGGTTCCTGCGCCAGTTGCTCGGTGTCGAGGTGATCAGCCACGTGGTGTCGATCGGCCGGGCGGAGGCACCGGACCGGGAGCCGCCCGGGCCGCAGGACCTGAAGGCGATCGACGCCAGCCCGGTGCGGGCGTTCGGCGGCGAGGCCACCGCGGCCATGGTGGCCGAGGTGGAGGCGGTGAAGCAGGCCGGCGACACGGTCGGCGGCGTGATCGAGGTGATCGCCTACGGGCTGCCGCCGGGCCTCGGCTCGTACGTGCACTGGGACCGGAGACTCGACGCCCGGCTGGCCGGCGCGCTGATGGGCGTGCAGGCCATGAAGGGGGTGGAGGTCGGCGACGGCTTCACCACCGCGCACCGATGGGGGAGCGGCGCGCACGACGAGATCGACCCGGCGGGCGGCGTCACCGGGGTCACCCGGCGCAGCAACCGGGCCGGCGGCCTGGAGGGCGGCACCACCAACGGCGAGCCGGTGCGCGTCCGGGTGGCCATGAAGCCGATCTCCACCGTCCCGCGCGCATTGTCCACTGTGGACGTCCGGACGGGGGAGCCGGCGGTGGCGATCCACCAGCGCTCGGACGTGTGCGCGGTGCCGCGGGCCGGCGTCGTGCTGGAGTCCGTGGTCGCCCTGGTGCTGGCCGACGCGGCGCTGGAGAAGTTCGGCGGCGACGCCCTGGCCGAGACCCGGCGCAACGCCGAGTCGTACCTCAAGGCGCTGCAGGAGCGGTGGTAGGTCGGTGTATCTCGCGACGGAACGGCTGGTACTCCGCCGTCTCCAGGAGTCCGATGTGGACAACCTGGTCGAGCTCGACAGCGACCCGCGGGTCATGCGCTACCTCACCGGCGGCAAGCCGACGCCCCGCGAACGGATCCAGAAGCGGGTCCTGCCCAACATGATCAACGACAACGACCGCGTGCCCGGCTGCGGCTGCTGGGCCGCGATCGAGAAGTCCACCGGCTCCTTCATCGGCTGGTTCGCGCTGCACGCCCCGGAAGGCGGCTCCGGCGAGGAGGCCGAGCTGGGCTACCGGCTCAAGGCTGAGGCGTGGGGCAAGGGCTACGCCACCGAGGGCTCCCGCGCGGTCATCCACAAGGCGTTCACCGAGCACGGCATCACCCGGGTCTTCGCCCAGACCATGGCCGTGAACCAACCCTCGCGCCGGGTCATGGAACGCCTCGGCATGACCCACACCCGGACCCTGTACCTGGAATGGATCGACCCGCTCCCCGGCACGGAGCTCGGCGAGGTCGAGTACGAGTTGACGAAGGCTCATTGGACCAACGGATATGCTCCGCGGATGAGCGCCCAAGGCCCGGTGGTGATCCTCGTCGGCCCGCCCGGATCGGGGAAGACGACGGTCGGCCGCGTCCTCGCCGGCACCCTCGGCGTGCCGTTCCGCGACACCGACGCTGACATCGAGGCCACCGCCGGAAAGGCCATCAGCGCGATCTTCACCGAGGACGGCGAGCGGGTCTTCCGCGCTCACGAGGAGGAGGCCGTCGTGCGTGCCCTCGGCGAGCACCCCGGCGTGCTGGCCCTCGGCGGCGGCTCGATCCTCGCCGAGCGCACCCGCGCCCGGCTCGCCGGCCACCCGGTCGTGTTCCTCAACGTCGGCGTGTCCGAGGGTGTCCAGCGCACCGGCCTGTCCGTCGCCCGCCCGCTGCTGGCCGGCGTGAACCCCCGCTCCCGCTTCAAGGAGCTGCTCGAGGCGCGCCTGCCGCTCTACCGCGAGGTCGCCACCGCCGAGGTCGCCACCGACGGCCGCTCACCCGGCCAGGTCGTCATCGACGTGCTCAACGCGCTCGGACTTGTCGGTACCGCCTGATACACCCGTTCCGTGCGAACCCTCGACCGGCAGACCGTGCTCGCCCACCGGGCCAGGCGCCACGGGCTGCACGGCGACAAGGACGCCGGCGTGCTGCGCGTCGGCCTGCAGGACGCGCCGTCCGGCTCGGCCGAGCACGGGCTCACGGTCCGCACCGCTGATCCCCGGGCCGGTGACGACCCCGAACTCGTGCGGGTATTGAGCGTCCGCGGCGCACCCCACGTCTACCGGCGCGCCGAGCTCCCCAGGGTCCGAAGCGAGCTGCGGCCGCGCGCACCCGAGGAGTTACGGATCTGGCTCGGTGGCCACGGCCCGGCGTTCCTCGCCTCGGGCGTGGATGCGCTCGCCGTGCTCGACCAGACGGTTTCCCTGCTGCGCGAACGGTTTCCGGGTGAACACGCGACCAAGGGTGAGCTGTCCGCGGCGATCAGCCCGGAGTTACCGGCACCCGCCCGCCCGTGGTGCGACGGCTGCGGCACCGAGCACGTGATCGAGAACCTGTTCCGGCTGGCGACGCTCCTCGCCGGCCTGGAGCTGGACCGCGGCGACCGCCGCCTGGTGTTCCGCCCGCCGCGCGAGCCGGTCACCGACCCGCAGCCGGACGGCTCGCTGCTCCGGGCGTTCGCGCACTACGCCGGCCCGGTCAAAGAGGGAGACGCGGCCGCCTGGCTGGTCTCCGGCGCGCTCAGCGGCGTGCCCAAACCCCGTGGCTGGGCGGAGATATTCGCCGAGCTGGCCCCGGTCCAGCTCGGCGGCGCCGAGTATCGCATGGACCTGACCGGCTTCGGCGAAGCACCGCCGCCGCCCCTGGTGCTGCTCCCGCCGCGCGACCCTTACCTGCTCGGCCACCGGGGTTTCCTGGTGCCCGACCGGGAGATCGCCAAGCAGGTCTGGCGCCCGCAGGTGAGCCCCGGCGTGCTGGTCGCGGACGGCGAGGTCGCCGGCACCTGGCGGCAGCGGATCTCCGGCCGGTCGCTGTACCTGCACGTGACGCCGTTCGGCAAGCTCAGGAAGGGCAGCCGGGCGGCCGTAGGCGACCAGGCGGAGCTGCTGGCCGCGGTGCGCGGCGCCGGCGCCCTGCACCCAGACGTGGTATGGGAGACATGATCGTCAGGGTTCGATGATCGCGAACCGCTCGATAATGTCGATGGCCGAACGCAGGGTCTTCCCGGCCGCTTCGAGCAGTTCGTGTGCCTTCGCCATTTCGTCGACGGCCTGCGGCAGCGGCGACTCCCGCAGCTGCCCGGCCAGCTGCCTGATCTGGGGAATGGCCCGGTTCTCCAGGTGCCAGCAGTTCATCGCGGCTCCCAGGCGGGCGTCCAGCAGGATTCCCTGAGCGTCGGTCACGGCCTTGAGGTCCTTCACGGCTCCTCCGTCCTATTGGAACATGACACGCCCACTGTCCTCCGCGACGTCACGAATCCGGATTTCCCAGTGCGATCATGTGCGCACTGTCTGTGATATCGGGAGTCGCTGTGAAGACCAACAAGAAGCCGCCGTTCCGCCGGCGACGGCTCGGCAGGAAGCTGCGCGCCATGCGCGAGGCCGCCGGCCTCACCATCGAAGTGGCTGCCGCACGGCTGGAGCTGAGCCGATCCTCCTTGTTCCGCTTGGAAACCGGCGAGACACGCGCCAGCGTCCACGTCATCAAGTCGATGATGGACGAGTACGACATCCGCGATGACGACCTTCTCGACGCCGCGCGCGAAGCTCTAAAACCAAGCCCCTATGCCAAATACGGCGTGACCGACACCCGCTACGTGGAGGTGGAAGCTGATGCCGCTCGTGTCTACGAGTTTGCCGGCCTGAGCCTGCCGGGCCTGCTGCAGACCGAGGCCTACATGCGGGCGGTGTTCGAACACGGCCACCGCCGAACCCCGAAGCAACTCGAAAATGACGTCAAGGTCCGTTCGATGCGCAAGCAGCGGCTCACCAGTGATGATGATCCGCTCGAGTTGGTGGCCATCATCGACGAAGCGGCATTGCGCCGCGAAGTCGGCGGCCCCGAGGTGATGTGCGTGCAGCTTGCTCACCTGGTGGAGATGGCCGCGCTGCCGGCGGTCACGCTTCAGGTCCTGCCGCTGGCCAGTGGGCTGCACAATGGCATGCACGGCGCCTTCATCCTGCTGGAGTTCTATGAACCCCTCGACGGTGATCTTCTCTACCACGCCTACGTGACCGGGGCGCTGCATATTGAGGATGAAGCTGAGCTACGCAAGGCTAGGCTGGTGTTCGAGGCGCTTCGCCGTGAAGCGCTGAACCCGGCTGAATCAGTGGCGCTGATTGAGCAACTGGCTGCCCTGCGATCATGAATGAGGCGATCAAGGTGTCCACAGTGGACCTCTCGGCACTGATCTGGCGCAAGAGCAGCCGAAGCGGCTCACACACCAACGACGCCTGCGTGGAGGTCGCCTTCGCCGGGCCAGCCGTCGCGATGCGGGACTCCAAGCATCCGGCCGCCGCCCTCACCTTCCCAGCCGCTGGCTTCGCCACGTTGCTCAAAGTGCTTGCGTAGCCTGTCCCGGTGCAACCTGTACGAATCCGCGTGGCCACGGAGCGGCCCTATGACGTGATGATCGGGCGCGGGCTCCGCGGCGAGCTGGTCGAGGCCGCCCGCGGGTCGTCCATGATCGCGATCATCCATCCGCCGACGCTGGCCGGCTCCGCCGAGAAGCTGCGCGACGAGCTGGTGGCCGAGGGTGTGGACGCGCACCGGATCGAGATCCCGGACGCCGAGGACGGCAAGGCGCTCGCGGTGGCCGGGTTCTGCTGGGAGGTGCTGGGCCGGATCGGGCTCGACCGCCAGGGCACGGTCGTGGCGCTGGGCGGGGGAGCGGTCACCGACCTGGGCGGGTTCGTGGCCGGCACCTGGCTCCGCGGTGTCCGGTTGATCAACGTGCCGACCACGCTCCTCGGCATGGTGGACGCCGCGATCGGCGGCAAGACCGGGATCAACACCACCGCCGGCAAGAACCTCGTCGGCGTGTTCCACGAGCCGGCCGCCGTGCTGGTCGACTTGGACACCCTCATCACGCTGCCGCACGACGAGCTGGTCTCCGGGATGGCCGAGGTGATCAAGGGCGGGTTCATCGCCGACCCGCGCATCCTGGAGCTGATCGAGGCCGACCCGGCCGCCGCGCTCGACCCGCACGGCGACGTCCTCGCCGAGCTGGTCCAGCGGAAGATCCAGGTCAAGGCCGGCGTGGTGGCCGCCGACCTCAAGGAGTCCAGCCTGCGCGAGGTTCTCAACTACGGCCACACGCTCGCCCACGCCATCGAGCGGCGCGAGCAGTTCCGGTGGCGGCACGGCGCGGCGGTCAGCGTCGGCCTGGTGTTCGCCGCCGAACTGGCCGGCAAGGCGGGGCGGCTGGACGAGGAAACCGTGCGGCGGCACCGGACCGTGCTCGAGTCGGTCGGCCTGCCCACCACCTACGCGCCCGGCGTCCTGCCCGAGCTGGTCGATGGCATGCTGAGCGACAAGAAGACCCGATCCGGCGTGCTGCGGTTCGTGGTGCTGGACGGGCTGGCCAAGCCGGGCCGGCTGGAGGGCCCCGACCCCGAGCTGCTGGCCGCCGCCTACGCCGCCATCAGCGAGGGGTGACGTCCGTGAAGGTGCTGGTGCTCAACGGTCCCAACCTCGGCCGGCTCGGCTCGCGCGAACCCACGATCTACGGCGACGACACCTACGCCGACCTCGTCGAGCTGTGCGAGTCGACCGGGCGCGAGCTGGGCATCGACGTCGAGGTGCGGCAGACCGACCACGAGGGCGAGATGCTCGGCTGGCTGCACGCGGCCGCCGACGACGGCGACGCGGTCGTGCTCAACGCCGGCGCCTGGACGCACTACTCGATCGCCGTGCGGGATTCCTGCGCCGCGCTCACCGCGCCGCTGGTCGAGGTGCACATCTCCAACGTGCACAACCGGGAGGAGTTCCGGCAGCACAGCTACATCTCCGCGGTGGCCACCGGGGTCATCGTCGGCCTGGGCATCCAGGGCTACCCGCTTGCCCTGCGCTGGCTCGCGGAGAACGCGAAAAGTTGACCACGCTGCACACCCCGCGGTTGACCCTCCGGCCGGTCGCGGAGACCGACACCGATGCCGTCGTGGCGCTGTTCGCCGACCCCGAGTTGTCCCAATACCACGAAGACGACCTGGCCGACCCGGATGAGGCCCGCACCTGGTTCGCCGGCAAGCTCGGTACACCGGACGGCCGCTGGACGTTCGTGCTCGGCGGCGAGGTGATCGGTCTCGGCCGGGTGCGCCCCTCCGGCACGCTGCCCGGCGTGCTGGAGTGCGGCTTCTACCTGGCCCGCCGGTACTGGGGCGCGGGCCTTGCCACCGAGGCGACCGCCGCCATGCTGCGCCACGCGTTCGACGCCGGCGCGCCCGCGGTGTTCGCGCTCATCCACGAGCACAACGACCGCAGCCTCGCCATGGCCGCCCGGCTCGGCTTCACCGACGTCGGCTCCGGCTTCCACTTCGGTGCCACACACCGGGTTCTGGTCGCGCTGCCGGAGATCACCGGGCGGCTGCACCACGTCGAGGTGTGGGTGCCGGACCTCGACGCCGCGGAGCACTCCTGGGGCTGGCTGCTCACCGAGCTGGGCTGGACCGAGCACCAGCGCTGGGAGCACGGCGTGAGCTGGCGGCGCGGCGGCACCTACGTCGTCTTCGAGGCCTCGCCCGCCCGCACCGGTGATCATGACCGGCTCCGGCCCGGGCTGAACCACCTCGCCGTGCACGCGGGGAGTCCCGACCGGGTCGACGAGCTGGTGAAGGCCGCCCCCGACCACGGCTGGCGGCTGCTGTTCGCCGACCGCCACCCGCACGCCGGCGGCCCCGGCCACTACGCCGCCTACCTGGAGAACCCCGACGGGTACGAGGTCGAGCTGGTGGCCGCGGAATCACCGTGACCACATGCCTCAGCTCCTTACACTGGCCCGGACATGCCATCCCCGCTTCGAATGCTCGCGACCGCGGCGCTCCTCGGTGCGCTGCTGACCGCGTGCGCCACCAGCGAAGCGTCCATCCGGCCGACCGAGACCTTCACCGCGCGCCCGCCGCACACCCCCACCTCCAGCCCGGCGCTCGAACCGGCCACGCCGCAGGCCCTCCGCCTTGATCACGGCCGGCAGAGCCCCGGCGTGATCGCCGCCGGCGGCGCGGACGCCGTCTACAACTACGCCCCCGCCGTGATGTCCGATGGCGGCCGGTACCGGATGTGGTGGTGCAGCCAGCTCGGCACCGCCGTGCCACCCGGCGACGACATCCTCTACGCCGAGTCCACCTCGCTCGACGGCGGTTTCACCGGACCCGACGGATCCCCCGGCACCTCGGTGTTCTCCGGCAGCGGCCGCGGTTTCGACGCCGTGCACACCTGCGACCCTTCGGTGGTCCGCGCCGGCGGCACCTACTACCTCTACTACGGCGGCTCCGACGGCAACCCCTCGTACGGCACCGCGATCGGCCTGGCCACCAGCCCCGACGGCCGGACCTGGACCCGGGTCGGGGACCGCCCGATCGTCGAGCCGGCCCGCGACGCTGCGCACCCCAACCTCTACGGCGCCGGCCAGCCCTCCGCGGTCTTCCTCGACGGCTGGTTCTACCTGATGTTCACCGACACCACCGGCCGGGACGTCCGCAACGCCGACGGCGCCGGCCAGTTTCTTTTACGCGCCAAGGACCCCACGTTCGCCAGCGGCGTCGAAACCATCACCCCCGGCGGCTTCCGGCCGATGCCCGACACCCGCTCCCGGTTCCGCTCGGTGGCCGCCGAGTTCAGCGCCGACCTGATGTGGGTGGACGCCCTCGACGCGTTCGCCATCGCCGCCGAAGGCCCCGATGGCACCACGATCACCTTCTGGGACAAGGACTTCCGCACCAACCCCTACCCCAAGGTGCTGATCGCCGGCCCCTGGCGCGAAGGCCCGGGCCTGGTCCGCCGCGCCGACGGCCACGCGGTGATCCCCGTCGACACCCCCTGCGACCTCGTCCCCCTCGACCTCGTCCGGGCCACCGCCGACACCGGCAGCGGCCCGACCGCCCTCCGCCACTTCGGCGCCGACCTGGTCGACGTCAACGCCTGCGCCACCCCCGAACGTGCGGTCCGCACCCTCGACGGCTACGCCATGCCCTCCCCGAGCCGCACCGTCGACCTGGTGCTCGGCGGCGGGATCGTGCGCGTCGACCGCCGCTCCGTCGCCGAGCAGATCGCTGTGCAGGTGCTCGACCGCCGCCTCCCCGTGCTCGACAAGATCCCGGTGACCGCGCGGATCACGCCCAACCTGCCGGCGATCCGCGCCCCCGGCCGCGGCCTCGGGTTGATCATCGACAACCGATTGTGGGCGGTGCCGTCGGCTACCGTCGCCGAGCGGAACTCGTCGATCATCGCCGACGTCCCCGCTCCGATCTGGGACGCCTACGAGCGCGGCCCCGACCTCGTCCCCCCGCCGCGCTGAGCGTGCCTGCCAGCCGCGTCACCCGTCGGCGGTTTGAGCCACTTTCCGGCCAGCAGCCCGACGCCGGCCGGCACGAACACCAGCAGCGCGGTGAACGCCGCCCCGCCGGTGAGCGCGGTGCCCAGCTCGCTCGCCCCGGTCTGGTCCACGAACACCGACCGCCCGATCACGCCGAGCACCGCCGCGCCCCAGCCGGCCACCAGCGCCGCGATCAGCCAGGTGATCTCCGGGCGCGGCACAGCCCGCCACCGGTCCAGCACCCCCCACACCGCGACGGCGCCGACCAGCACGCCCAGCACGATCGCCGCGATCGTGCCCTGCCCGGTCGGGTCCCGCACGGTCAACGCGGCCACGACGGTCTGGGCCGCGGCGTGCACCACCGCCAGCACGCCCCCGCGGAGCAGCCAGAATCGCATCGCTCCACTGTAGGGCGCATCTGACGGATCATCGCCGAGGGTTGACATAGCCTCGCCCCGACCAACGTGACCTCAGGGGACCGTGACGGCACCTGGCCACGGTCAACCCGACAACCGCACCATCCGCTGGAACGCAACCTCGGCCAAAAATTCCGGAGAGGCGGGCCAGCCGGACTAGCGTCGGAGTCATGCCCGAGACCCACGCCCGCCGCCGTGCGTCACTGCGCACGAGCCTGCGGGAGCTCGACCTGGACGCGCTCCTCGTCGTCGACCTCCTCAACATCCGCTACCTGACCGGATTCACCGGCTCCAACGCGGCGCTGCTGATCCACGCCGCCGACGAGCACCGGACCCTGTTCTGCACCGACGGCCGCTACCTGACCCAGTCCGCGCACGAGGTGCCCGACCTGGAACGGGTGATCGACCGGCAGAGCGCGCCGGCCCTGGCCGCCCGCGCCGGCAAGGAGGCCCGGCCCTACCGGCGCACCGGGTTCGAAAGCCAGCACGTCACCGTGGACGGCCTGGACGTGCTGGCCGAGGCGGCGGGGGAGCAGGTCGAGCTGGTCCGCGCGCCGGGCCGGGTCGAGGAGCTCCGGATGATCAAGGACGAGGCCGAGGTCGAGTCGATCCGGATGGCCTGCGCGGTGGCCGACCGGGCGCTCGCCGGGCTGATCGAGCACGGCGGGCTGGCCCCCGGCCGCACCGAGCGCGAGGTCGCCAGGGACCTCGACAACCGGATGCTGGACCACGGCGCGGCCGCGCCCGCGTTCGAGACGATCGTGGCCGCCGGTGCCCACTCCGCCGTCCCGCACCACGGGCCGACCGACGCCGTGCTGCACCCCGGGGACCTGGTGAAGATCGACTTCGGCGCGCTGGTCGACGGCTACCACTCGGACATGACCCGCACCCTCGTGCTCGGCCCACCCGCCGACTGGCAGCGTGAGCTCTACGAGCTGGTGGCCGGGGCGCAGGCGGCCGGCCGGGCGGCGCTGCGGCCGGGCACCGGCACCCGCGAGATCGACGCCGCGGCCCGGTCCGTGATCGAGGACGCCGGGCGGGGCGAGGAGTTCCTGCACGGCCTCGGCCACGGCGTCGGGCTGGAGATCCACGAGGCGCCGATGTTCAGCAAGGCGAGTGACGGTAGGATCGCGGCCGGCATGGCGGTCACCGTCGAGCCGGGCGTCTACCTGTCCGGGCGGGGCGGTGTCCGCATCGAGGACACGCTTGTCGTCCGGGACGGCGATCCCGAGCTTCTGACGCTGACCACCAAGCAGTTTCTTGCCGTGTAAGGCTGTTGTCGAGTAGGAGAGAACTTTCCGTGGCCACCACCAACGACCTGAAGAACGGCCTCGTGCTGAACATCGAGGGCCAGCTCTGGACGGTTGTCGAGTTCCAGCACGTCAAGCCCGGCAAGGGCCCGGCGTTCGTGCGCACCAAGCTCAAGCACGTGCTGACCGGCAAGGTCGTGGACAAGACGTTCAACGCCGGCATCAAGGTGGAGACCGCCACCGTCGACAAGCGCGACATGACCTACCTCTACTCCGACGGCACTGAGTTCGTGTTCATGGACGGCGACACCTACGAGCAGATCCACATCTCCGCCGACACCGTCGGCGACGCCGCCAAGTTCCTCCTGGAGAACCAGACCGCCATGGTCGCCACCCACGAAGGCGCTCCCCTCTTCGTCGAGCTCCCCACCTCCGTCGAGCTCGTCATCAAGCACACCGACCCGGGCCTGCAGGGCGACCGCTCCACCGGCGGCACCAAACCCGCCACCCTCGAAACGGGCGCCGAGATCCAGGTCCCGCTGTTCCTCTCCACCGGCGAAAAGGTCAAGGTCGACACCCGCGACGGCCGCTACCTCGGCCGCGTGAGCTCGTGACAACCGGCGGAGCCCGCAGCAAAGCCCGCAAACGCGCCATCGATCTCCTCTACGCCGCCGCCCTCCGCAACGAGGACGCCCGGGTGTTGCTGGCCGAACGCACCTCCGGCCCCGACGCGGTGTTGGTCAACGACTACACGGTGACCCTCGTCGAGGGCGTCACGGAGCACCGCGACCGCATCGACGAGCTCCTCGCCGAACACTCCGAAGGCTGGACCCTGCCCCGCATGCCCCCGGTGGATTTGGCCGTCCTCCGCCTCGGCCTCTACGAGCTCCTCTGGGTCTCCGACGTCCCCGACCCCGTCGCCATCGACGAAGCCGTCGCCCTCGCCAAATCCCTCTCCACCGACGACTCCCCCCGCTTCGTCAACGGTGTCCTCGGCCGCATCGCCACCATCGCCGACCGCCTCCGCGCCACCCTCTGACCGTTACCCTGGCTCTGTGCCAGGCATCGAGGACACGGTCGCACGGCTGGACCTCCTGTTGGAGCCGATCGCCAAGCGGCCGGTCGACCTCAGTGATCCCAACTGGATGGCCAAGCTCGAGCGGTCGGACCCGCTGGACGAGGCCGGAATCAAGGCGGAAGCCGAAGCTGCGCTGCGCGCACTACTCGCCAGCTACGCCGAGGGCGACGAGGCCACGCGCGCGACCATTCGGAGCCTGTTCGACCGCTACACCTCGTTCCGCTGGGCCGTGCACCTGTCGCGCGAACCGACGCCCGAGGGTTTCAGGTCCCGGCTGCTGCACCTGTCCGCGCGGGATCAGGGTGCCGATCCCCGAGACGAGCTGCTGACCCTGGACGATCTGTGCGCGCAGGCCCGCGACGCCGGGGTCGACATCAAGCCGATCCTGCTGGAGGTGGCCGAGCTCTCCAGCGCCGTGGACCGCTACGGATTCGGGTCGGTCCGGGATTTTCTGCTTTCCCGGGCACGCTAGCTGGCCACCCCGGCCCCCAACGCAAATGCTCGGTGATGGGTGTCGCTCCTTTGGAGGGAGTGGTCGATCTCGGCTCGGTGTAGTGAGGCTGGTGTGACCAAAGGGATCAGTGGGATCAATGAGGCGGCGGGTAATGTCCCTTCAGGACACCAACGGCTACGCGCCCCATCCTGCCAACCGCCAGATTGCCCGGCACCCCACTGTGGCACTTCGAAACGCCTTAGGACCTGACCGCGGTGGCGAGTGCCGTCCGGAGCTGTGCGACCTCCCGGTACAGCCGCGCCGTCATGCCGATTTCCGTTGCGGCGTCGACGTTCGCGGGCGTGTCGTCGACGAACAGGCACTCCTGTGCGGGCACGCCGACGTGCTTGGCGGCGGCGAGGAGGATCGCGGGATCGGGTTTGGCCACGCCGAAGCGGGCGGAGTTGATCACCGAGAACCCGCTGACGCCCTGGACCTCGAGGTCGCGCTCGAGGCGGATCGTGGCGTTGGACACCAGTGCCACCGGCACGACCGCGGCCGCTTGGGTGAGAAGGGCGAGGACCTCCCGGTCGACCCGGGGGACCAGCGCGGACCAGGCTTCGACCGCGGCCGCCGCTGTGCGACTCGCCGCGGCGAGGTCGGCGGCCACGGCGGCGCGCCACTGCTCGTCGGTGATCGCCCCGGTGATGGCCGGCAACAGGCGTTCAGCTGAGAAAGCGGCGGCCGCGATCGAACCGAGCGGGAGCCCGTGATCCCGTTCGAGCCGGTCGACCGGCGGCCAGATCCGCAGGACGCCGTCGATGTCGCAGAGGAGGGCCCGGATGCCTGGGGTGCCGTGGTGTCCAGGCATCCGGGTGCCGGGCCCGGTCAGTCCTCTTTGGACGGACGGGCTTCGGGCGGGAGCACGCCCCAGTCGATGAGCTGCTCGGTGAGCTCGCCCGGGGTCATATCGTAGATGATCGCGAGCGAGCGCAGGTCCTCGGTGCGGATGGAGAGGACCTTGCCGTTGTAGTCGCCGCGCTGGCTTTGGATGGTGGCGGCGTAGCGCGCCAGGGGTCCTACCTTCTCGGCGGGGAGCTGCTGCAGCCGCTCCAGGTTGATAACGATCTTGGTCGCTGGTTCGGCCCCGGACGGTACCCGGCCCTCGGGCAGCAGCTCCATCACCGGGACGCCGTAGAAGTCGGCCAACTCGGCCAGCTTCTGCACCGTCACAGCGCGATCGCCGCGCTCGTAGGAGCCGACGACGACGGCCTTCCACCGGCCGCCGGACTTCTGCTCGACTCCGTGTAGGGATAGGCCCTGCTGCTGGCGGATGCCGCGGAGCTTGCCTCCCAGCGCCTTGGCGTAGTCGCCCATGTGGCGATTCTCCATTCGTTCGCCCCGTCGGCCGGCTTGTGGGACTGCCGCGGGTTAGCCTCAGATCAACACGCAGGGTAATCGTTACTCAGAGTTGTCACCAGGTCAAGCCGATCCCGTCGATCACAGGTAACAAATCCATGCTTACCACCCGGTCGGTGGAGGCATCGTGCCTGCTAAGGTGCGTTGGACCCCTGGCAAGGGGAGTAACGACATCCTTTAACGACCCGTCCCGTGAGGCGGGGAAGGAGGTCACGCCGTGGCGCCGCGCAATCGTGGCGCGACGGACCCGGCCGGGCAGCGTGAGCTGCTCGCCGCCGGCGATGTCGCGCGCACCATCGCCCGAATGGCCCACCAGGTCATCGAGAAGACCACGATCAGTGCCGCCGTTGCGCCGAACGTGGTGCTGCTCGGCATCCCCACCCGGGGAGCGCCCCTGGCCACCCGCCTGGCCGCCCGCATCGCCGAGTTCAGCGGCGTCACCGTGCCCACCGGTGTGCTCGACATCACGCTCTACCGCGACGACCTGCGGCGCCGCCCGGCCCGCCCGCTGGAAGCCACGGCATTGCCCGACGTCGGCGTGGACGACCGCCTGGTCGTCCTGGTCGACGACGTGTTGTTCTCCGGCCGCACGGTCCGCGCCGCCCTGGACGCGCTCCGGGACGCCGGCCGCCCGCGCGCCGTCCAGCTCGCCGCGCTGATCGACCGCGGCCACCGCGAGCTGCCCATCCGCGCGGACTACGTCGGCAAGAACGTGCCCACCGCCCGGGACGAGGAGATCGCCGTCCTGCTCGAGGAGATCGACGGCCGCGACGCCGTTCTGCTGCGGAAGGTGGTTTCGGCATGAGGCATTTACTTGCCACCGAGGGGCTGGACGCCGAGACCGCGACCGCCGTGCTGGACACCGCGGACAACCTCAAACGCACGCTGCTCGGCCGGGAGGTGCGCAAGCTCCCCACGCTGCGCGGCCGCACCGTGGTGACCATGTTCTACGAGAGCTCGACGCGCACCCGGGTCTCCTTCGAGATCGCCGGCAAGTGGATGAGCGCGGACGTGGTGAACGTCTCGGCCAGCGGCTCCTCGGTCGGCAAGGGCGAGTCGCTCCGGGACACCGCGCTCACCCTGTCCGCCGCCGGCGCCGACTGCGTGATCATCCGGCACCCGTCCTCCGGGTCGGCGCAGCGGCTGGCCACCTGGCTCGCCGGCACCCCGACGTCGGTGATCAACGCGGGCGACGGCATGCACGAGCACCCCACCCAGGCGCTGCTGGACGCGGCGACGATCCGGGAGCGGCTCGGCGGGCTGGCCGACCGGCGGGTCGGCATCGTCGGCGACGTGCTGCACAGCCGGGTGGCCCGGTCCAACCTGCACCTGCTGCGCACCCTCGGCGCCGACGTGGTGCTGGTGGCCCCGCCGACGCTGGTGCCGGACGGGCTGCGGCGCTGGCTGGACGAGGCGAAGGTGCCGGTCAGCCACGACCTGGACGCCGAGCTTCCCGGCCTGGACGCGGTGATGACGCTCCGCGTGCAGGCCGAGCGCATGCACGGCGGCTTCTTCCCGTCCGCCCGCGAGTACTCGATCGCCTACGGCCTCAACGAGAAGCGGCTGCGGATGCTGCCGGAGCACGCAGTGGTGCTGCACCCCGGACCGATGCTGCGCGGCATGGAGATCTCCTCCACGGTGGCCGACTCGACCCGCGCGGCGATCACCCAGCAGGTGGCCAACGGGGTGCACGTCCGGATGGCCGTCCTCTACCACCTGCTCGAGCACAAGGAGGAGATGCCATGAATGCCACATTCCAGGCACTCAACGACCCAAATGTGGCATTCAAGGCACTCCACCTCCGCGGAATCCGCCCCTACGGCGAAGGTCCACCCGTCGACCTCCTCATCCGCGGCGGCCGAATCACCGCCCTCGGGTCCGATGTGGACGGTGACGGCGCCGAGGTCATCGACGCCGGAGGACTGGTGGCGCTGCCGGGTTTCGTGGACCTGCACACGCACCTCCGCGAGCCCGGCCGGGAGGACGCGGAGACCATCGAGACCGGCTCGGCGGCCGCGGCGCTCGGCGGCTACACCGCCGTGTTCGCCATGGCCAACACCGACCCGGTGGCGGACAACGCGGTCGTCGTCGAGCACGTGTGGCGCCGCGGCCGCGAGGTCGGCCTGGTCGACGTGCACCCGGTCGGCGCGGTCACCGTGGGCCTGCGCGGCGAGCAGCTCGCCGAGCTCGGCACGATGGCCCGCTCGGCGGCCCAGGTCCGGATGTTCTCCGACGACGGTTTCTGCGTGGCCGACCCGCTGATCATGCGCCGGGCCCTGGAATATTCCACCGCGCTGAACGCGGTGATCGCCCAGCACGCCGAGGAGCCCCGGCTGACCGCGGGCGCCCAGGCCCACGACGGCGAGCTGGCCGCGAGGCTCGGGCTGGCCGGCTGGCCCGCGGTGGCCGAGGAGTCCATCGTGGCCAGGGACTGCCTGCTGGCCCGGCACACCGGCGCGCGGCTGCACGTCTGCCACGTGTCCACCGAGGGCACCGCGGACATCCTGCGCTGGGCGAAGTCCCAGGGCGCCACCGTCTCCGCCGAGGTCACCCCGCACCACCTGCTGCTCGACGACGAGCGGCTGGCCACCTACGACCCGGTGAACAAGGTCAACCCGCCGCTGCGCACCGGGGCCGACACGAAGGCGCTGCGGGCGGCGCTGGCCGAGGGCGTGGTCGACTGCGTGGCCACCGACCACGCGCCGCACGCCCCGCAGGACAAGGACTGCGAGTGGTCCGCGGCCCGGCCCGGCATGCTCGGCCTGCAGACCGCGCTCTCCGTGGTGGTCAGGACCATGGTCCACCCCGGCCTGCTGACCTGGCGCGACGTGGCCCGGGTGATGAGCGAGCGCCCCGCGGAGATCGCCGGGCTGCGCGCGCACGGCCGCCCCATCGCGGTCGGCGAGCCGGCCACGCTGACCCTGGTCGACCCGGACGCCACCTGGACCGTCCGCGGCGACGAGCTGGCCAGCATCGCGGACAACACCCCGTACGAGGGCATGGAGCTCCCCGGCCGCGTGATCCACACGCTGCTCCGCGGGACCTTGACCGTCCACAATGGAAAGGCGAGCACATGAGGACCCCGGCGGCATTGGTGCTGGAGGACGGCCGGGTGTTCCGCGGCGAGGCGTTCGGCGCGACCGGGAGCACGCTCGGCGAGGTCGTGTTCTGCACCGGGATGACCGGTTATCAGGAGACGCTGACCGATCCGTCGTACCACCGGCAGATCGTGGTGGCCACCGCCCCGCAGATCGGCAACACCGGGTGGAACGACGAGGACGGCGAGTCCAGCCGGATCTGGGTGGCCGGGTACGTGGTGCGCGACCCCGCCCGGGTGCCGTCGAACTGGCGGTCCCGCCGCACGCTCGACGAGGAGCTGCGCAACCAGGGCGTGGTGGGCCTCGCCGGGGTGGACACCCGCGCGCTCACCCGGCACATCCGCGAGCTGGGCGCCATGCGCGGCGGCGTGTTCTCCGGCCCCGAACTGTCCGATGTGGATGGTATGGTCGCCCGGGTGCTGGCCAGCCCGCCGATGGCCGGCGCCGACCTGGCCGGTGAGGTGACCACGGTGGAGCCCTATGTGGTCCCGGCGCGGAACGACGAGCGCCGTTTCCGGGTCGCCGCCCTGGACCTCGGCATCAAGTCGAACACGCCGCGGATGATGGCCGCCCGCGGCATCGAGACCCACGTGCTGCCCACATCGTCCACAATGGACGATGTGCTGGCGGTGGAGCCGGACGGCGTGTTCCTGGCCAACGGCCCGGGCGACCCGGCCACCGCCGACCACGCGGTCGCGCTGACGAAGTCCGTGCTGGCGCGGCGAATCCCGTTGTTCGGCATCTGCTTCGGCAACCAGATCCTCGGCCGCGCGCTCGGCCGGGGCACCTACAAGTTGCGCTACGGCCACCGCGGCATCAACATCCCGGTGATCGACACGGCCACCGGCCGGGTGGCGATCACCGCGCAGAACCACGGGTTCGCGCTCGAAGGCGAGCCGGGGGAGCGATTCGACACCGAGTTCGGCCCGGCCGTGCTCAGCCACTATTGCCCCAACGACGGCTGCGTGGAGGGCGTCCGCGCCTTGGACGTGCCGGCGTTCGGCGTGCAGTACCACCCCGAGGCGGCCGCCGGCCCGCACGACGCGGCCCTACTCTTCGACGAGTTCGTGAGCCTGATGAATGAGGTACGGAGATGAGTTCACCCGGAATCGTATCAACCGGAATCACCCAGCTCCGTATCCGGAACTATCGGGTGCTCCGGGACATCACTCTGGAACCCCTCACGCCTGTGACGGTGTTGCTGGGACCCAACGGTAGCGGCAAGTCGACGGTGCTCGACGCGCTCCGCTTCGTGCAGCAAGCGGTCACGCGAGGACTTGCCGAACCATGCGACGAGCGTGGCGGCATCGCCGAGATCCGCAGCCGCGCGGCAACCGGTCCTGTCGAGATCGAACTCGGTTGTGGCGTCGAGGGTGAAGAGTTCAGCTATCGGCTGGTCATCGATGAGGACGATGGCGCGCCAGTCGTAGCCGAGGAGCAGCTGTTGTTGCACCCCCCCGAGGGTGCCGAGATGGCGCCATTGCTGCGGTTTCACCAAGGTCGGGGAACGATCGACTCGGGGGACCTCCGGGACCACGGTTCCCTGATCGGCCCCGATGTTCTAGCCGTGGGTGTATTCGGACAGTTGGGCGGCTCTGCGGGTGTTGCAGGGTTCAGGCGGTTCATGTCGCAGTGCCGGTTGTCGAACCTCGACATCGGGCAAATTCGGCCCGGTTCGCGCAGCCGTGCGAGCCGTAGGGTCATCCGACTGTCGTCGAGCGGGGACAACCTCGCGAAGGTGGTCGAGCATCTTCGGGACGCTCGGAAGGACGAGTGGGCCGCGATCATCAGCTCGCTGCGGGCCTATGTTCCCGGGTTGGAGGAGGTTATCCCCGAACCGCAGGGGGATGGCCGCTACATTGTGCGGATCAAGGAACAAGGCTCCGATGAGCCGATCTTGCCCGAGAGCATCTCCGACGGGACGCTGAAGCTGCTGGGTTATCTCGTCGCGCTACGAGACCGGGCCTCGGTGTTGCTGATCGAAGAACCCGAAAACCAGGTTCATCCGCGGCTGCACTACCACCTTGCGGAGGACATCCGGATCTCCGCCGAGAGCGGTCAGGTGATCGTCGCGACACATTCGCCGCAGTTCGTGGACGCGTTGCGGCCCGAGGAAGTCTGGGTGCTGTATCGGGGCGAGGATGGTTACGCCAACGCAGCCCGGGCCGTTGATCTGCCGCGGCTTGTACCGATGGTCGAATCTGGCGGGGCGCTTGGTGACCTGTGGACAGAGGGGTACTTCCGCGTCGGAGACCCTCTGACGGAGCGACCGTGAGTGATCGTCCTCCGGTGATGCTTGAGGTACTCGTCGAGGAACGCTCGGCTGAGACCGCACTGAAGCACCTGCTTCCGCGCATCGTGCCAGGCGTTCGCTTTGAGATCATCGCGTTCGAGGGAAAGCCTGACTTGTTGCGCAGGTTGCCTGATCGGTTCCGCGCCTACTCACGCTACTGGTCCATGATCAACATGCGGATAGTCGTTCTGCTTGATCGTGATCGTGACGACTGCCTTCGGTTGAAAGCCGAACTGCAGAAAGTGGGGGTGACCGCACGACTACCGCCTCACGCGGTGCTGTTTCGCATTGTCGTTGAGGAACTCGAAGCGTGGTTTCTGGGCGACGTGCCGGTGTTGTGCCGCGCCTATCCAAAACTGCCGCCCAGCCTGGGTGTGCGAGAAGGATGCCGCGATCCAGACGCCATCTGTGGGACCTGGGAAGCCTTAGAGCGGGTGCTACGTGAGCACGGCTACCACTCCAAGGGTCTAGCCAAGTCCGTAGCGGCGCAGGACATCGCTCCGCACATGAACGTCGAAGACAACCGGTCGAGGAGCTTTCAGGTGTTCCGGGACGGGCTCCGTCGGCTGGTGAGCGAAGGTGGTGCTGATGCCTAAACGGACGGATATCGGGCACGTGCTGGTGATCGGCTCCGGGCCGATCGTGATCGGGCAGGCGTGCGAGTTCGACTACTCGGGGACGCAGGCCTGCCGGGTGCTGCGGGAGGAGGGGCTGCGGGTCACACTGGTCAACTCCAACCCGGCGACGATCATGACGGACCCGGAGTTCGCCGACGCGACCTACATCGAGCCGATCACCGTGGAGTTCGTGGAGAAGGTGATCGCCCGGGAGCGGCCGGACGCGCTGCTGGCCACGCTGGGCGGGCAGACCGCGCTGAACACCGCGGTGGCGCTGCACGATCAGGGTGTGCTGACCCGGTACGACGTGGAGCTGATCGGCGCGGACATCGAGGCCATCCAGCGCGGGGAGGACCGGCAGCGGTTCAAGGACATCGTCCGCGCGGTCGGCGCGGAGGTGCCGCGCAGTGCGGTGTGCCGGTCGATGGACGAGGTCACGGTCGCCGTCAAGGAGCTGGGTCTGCCGGTGGTCATCCGCCCGTCGTTCACCATGGGCGGCCTGGGCTCCGGCATGGCGCACACCGACGAGGAGCTGGACCGGCTGGCCGCGCAGGGCCTCGTGGAGAGCCCGGTGCACGAGGTGCTGATCGAGGAGAGCGTGCTCGGCTGGAAGGAGTTCGAGCTGGAGCTCATGCGCGACCGCAACGACAACGTGGTCGTGGTCTGCTCCATCGAGAACGTCGACCCGATGGGCGTGCACACCGGCGACTCGGTGACCGTGGCCCCGGCCATGACCCTGACCGACCGCGAGTACCAGCACATGCGCGACGTGGGCATCGCGGTGCTCCGCGAGGTCGGCGTGGACACCGGGGGGTGCAACATCCAGTTCGCCGTGCACCCGGGGACCGGGCGGCTGGTCGTGATCGAGATGAACCCGCGGGTGTCCCGGTCGAGTGCGCTGGCGTCCAAGGCCACCGGCTTCCCGATCGCCAAGATCGCGGCGAAGCTCGCCATCGGGTACACCCTCGACGAGATCCGCAACGACATCACCGGCGAGACCCCGGCGTCGTTCGAGCCGACGCTGGACTACGTGGTGGTGAAGGTGCCGCGGTTCGCCTTCGAGAAGTTCCCCGGCGCCGACCCGACGCTCACCACGACCATGAAGAGCGTCGGCGAGGCCATGTCGCTGGGCCGCAACTTCGTCGAGGCGCTGGGAAAGGCGCTGCGCTCGATGGAGACCAAGGAGGCCGGCTTCTGGACCCGGCCGGACCCGGACATCTCCCTCGAGTCCACTGTGGACGCTCTGCGCACGCCGCACGACGGGCGGCTGTACACCGTGGAGCGGGCGCTGCGGCTGGGGGCGAGCGTGGCCGAGGTGGCCGAGGCGTCCGGCATCGACCCGTGGTTCGTCGACCAGATCGCGTCGCTGGTGGAACTGCGCGCGGAGGTGATGGCCACGCCGGTGCTGGACGAGGCGGTGCTGCGCCGGGCCAAGCGCGCGGGTCTGTCCGACCGGCAGGTGGCCGCGCTGCGCCCGGAGCTGGCCGGCGAGGACGGGGTGCGCACGTTGCGGCACCGGCTGGGCGTGCGGCCGGTGTTCAAGACCGTGGACACCTGCGCGGCCGAGTTCGCCGCACTGACGCCGTACCACTACTCGGCCTACGAGCTGGACCCCGAGGGCTCGGAGTCGGAGGTGGCGCCGCAGCGGGAGCGGCCGAAGGTGCTGATCCTGGGGTCGGGTCCGAACCGGATCGGGCAGGGCATCGAGTTCGACTACTCGTGCGTGCACGCGGCGATGTCGCTGCGGGCGGCCGGCTACGAGACCGTGATGGTCAACTGCAACCCGGAGACGGTGTCCACCGACTACGACACGGCCGACCGGCTGTACTTCGAGCCGCTCACGTTCGAGGACGTGCTCGAGGTGGTGCACGCGGAGCGGCTCTCCGGGACGGTCGCGGGGGTGATCGTCCAGTTGGGCGGGCAGACGCCGCTGGGGCTGGCGCGGCGGCTGGCCGACGCGGGGGTGCCGGTGGTCGGCACCGCGCCCGAGGCGATCCACCTGGCCGAGGACCGCGGCGCGTTCGGCGAGGTGCTCACCTCGGCCGGGCTGCCGGCGCCGCGGTACGGCACCGCGACCTCGTTCGGTGCGGCCAAGCGGATCGCCGACGAGATCGGCTACCCGGTGCTGGTCCGGCCCTCGTACGTGCTGGGCGGCCGGGGCATGGAGATCGTATACGATGAGCAGTCGCTGGCCGGCTACATCAAGCGGGCCACCGAGGTCTCACCCGAGCACCCGGTGCTGGTCGACCGGTTCCTCGACGACGCCATCGAGATCGACGTCGACGCGCTGTGCGACGGCGTCGACGTCTTTCTCGGCGGCGTGATGGAGCACATCGAGGAGGCCGGCATCCACTCCGGCGACTCCTCCTGCGCGCTTCCGCCGATCACCCTCGGCCGCTCCGACCTGGACGCCATCCGCCGCTCCACCGAGGCCATCGCGCACGGCATCGGCGTGCGCGGCCTGCTCAACGTGCAGTACGCGCTCAAGGACGACGTGCTCTACGTGCTGGAGGCCAACCCCCGGGCGTCCCGCACCGTGCCGTTCGTGTCCAAGGCCACCGCCGTCCCACTGGCCAAGGCGGCCGCCCGGATCATGCTCGGCGCGACGATCGCCCAGCTGCGGGCCGAGGGCATGCTGCCCACCGCCGGCGACGGCGCCGACCTGCCGCCCGACTCCCCGATCTCGGTGAAGGAAGCCGTGCTGCCGTTCCACCGCTTCCGCACCCCCGAGGGCCACGGCGTGGACTCCCTGCTCGGCCCCGAGATGAAGTCCACCGGCGAGGTGATGGGCATCGACGCCTCCTTCGGCAAGGCGTTCGCCAAGTCCCAGGCGGCCGCGTACGGATCGCTGCCGACCGGGGGCCGGGTGTTCGTCTCCGTGGCCAACCGCGACAAGCGCGCCATGATCTTCCCGGTGAAGCGCCTGGCCGACCTCGGGTTCGAGGTGCTGGCCACCTCCGGCACCGCGGAAGTCTTACGCCGCAACGGAATCCCCGTCACCGTGGTGCGCAAGCACTTCGAGGGCGAGGAGAACATCGTCGACCTGATCCGCAGCGGAGCCGTCGACATGGTGATCAACACCCCGTACGGCAACCCCGGCCCGCGGGTCGACGGCTACGAGATCCGCACCGCCGCCGTCTCCCGCGACATCCCGTGCGTCACCACGATCCAGGGCGCGGCCGCCGCGGTGCACGGCATCGAAGCGCTGATCCGCCAGGACATCGGCGTAGAGCCGCTCCAGGCGCTCCAGGCGGCCCTGCGGGAGCAGCGATGAGACAGCACCTACGTACCTGCCAACCGCACCTAAGGGGAACGGGACGCAACTCAGCCACGGAAACCCTGCCAACCGAAAGGTTTTTGCCCAACGCCACGACAGAGGTAAATCCCGGGGAGGCGGAACAGTGAGGGCCCCGTTCGGCGCCCGGGTCACGACCGCGGTGTCCCTGCGCGGCCCGCTCTGCGTGGGCATCGACCCGCACCCCGGCCTGCTCGAGGCGTGGAGCCTGCCGGTCGACCCCGGCGGCCTCGAGCGGTTCGCCCTGACCTGTGTCGAGGCGTTCGCCGCCGACCTCGCGGTGCTCAAGCCGCAGTCGGCGTTCTTCGAGGCGCACGGCTCGCGCGGGGTGGCCGTGCTGGAGCG
>NZ_DASYTH010000216.1:0-8171 GCF_036002505.1 Actinophytocola sp.
GTACCAACCCTCGCGGCGGACCAACCGGCGGCCGACCCACGCGGCTGCCTGATCGTGGACACCGACGCCGGGCTCGACGACTTCCGTGCCCTGGCGATAATCGCGCCGCGCCGCGATATCCGCGCGGTCGTGGTCACCGAAGGCATCTCCAGCGTCCCCGGCGGATCAACCGCGGTATCCCTGTTCCTGGCCAGCCGCGGCCCGACGCCCCCGGTGATCCCCGGGCTGGCCTCCGCGACCCCACCCCCGTACGACTGGCTGCCCGCGGTCCGTGCCGGCGCCGAACGCCTCAACAACTTCCTGCACGCCGCCGTCCCCTTCGGCGGCAACCCCAACCGCCTCACCCACGATGTCGCCGCCGCCGTACGCGGCTGCCCCCGGGTCGACCTCCTCGCCCTCGGCCCCTGGAGCTCCTTCCTCCGCTACGCCTCCGCCCTCGGCCCCAACCTGCACGTCGTCGCCTCCGGCCGCCCCTTCGCCGAGAACAACCCCGACAACTTCAACTGCGAATACGACCTCCCCGCCTGCCGCGACGCCGTTTCCCCGCTGAACCGCAGTCGCGGCACGGTGTTCGTCGATCTCCCCGCTCCCGGTCCAACCCCCACCTACGCCCCGACCGAAGCCATGGTCGCCCAGTTCGCCGAAACCGGAATGCCCGGCCTGCTCCGCGCCGCACTCCAGGTCGACCCCGGCCAATGGCTCGAAACCCGCCTCTGGGACGACGCGGCCGCGCTCTACCTGCTCAGCCCACAATCCTTCACCCCGCAAGGCCAGCACCGGATCCCGGCAATCCCAGAAAACCAATTCCGCACCGCCGCGGTCAATGCAATAAATGCCACTTGACAACAGTCACCACACCACCGTCACCAGCAGGCCGGCGACGGCCGTAACGGTTGATTTGACATCGGCGATGTAGCCCGTGACTGTTGAGCGGACAGGACGTGCAGTGACCCAACCGGCGGCGCGGCGCAAACACACCTTGGATCTTCGGGTACCGCTGCGACCGGCAGCGGACGTCACGGAGCTGTATGAATGGGCCGAAAGATTCACGTGCGACACCATTGACTGGTACCTGAAGAAGAAGTACCGCAAGGCCCGCTGGTCTCGGGGACTGCGGGCGGGGGCGGCGAGCCTGGCGGCGCTCGGCGGCACGGTACCGGTAGCGGCGCTGGCGGCCGGCTATCCCGTGCTGGGCAACTGGGGTTTCGTGCTGCTGGCCCTGGCGGCCGGCTGCCTGGCCTACGACCGGTTCTTCGGATACTCGACGGCCTGGATGCGCTACATGTCCACGGTGATCGCCTTGCGCAGCCACTTGACTGACTTCCAGCTCTCCTGGATCAAACTGACCAACGCCGGCACACCTGCGGACCAACTCGTCGAGCACGTCCACAAATTCGTCACGCTGGTCAACGAGGCGATCCGGCGCGAGACCGAATCCTGGTCCAACGAGTTCAACTCGCAGTTCACCGACATGGAGTCGAACCTGACCCGGTCGCGCCGGGATGTCCGAAACAACAACGGCTAGCAGACCGGGAACTGGGAATGCTCCCGGCTGGACCGGGTAGCCGGCCGCGCCCAGGATGGTGGGACAGGACCCCGACCCAACCCTGCAGTTGGAGGACTGATGACCACATTTTCCCTGCGCACGCTGGCCGTGATCGCGAGCGCGGTGGCGGTGACCGCGGGAATGGCCGGTGCCGCGCCGACCGCGGTGGCAGCGGCCCCGGGCGAGGGCACCATTCGTGATGAGGGCGTGGCGCAGGCGGTCCCGGACAACTATGTCGTGGTGCTGGCCAACCGGGTGGCGACCACGGACGCGCGGACCTTGGCGGCGCAGTACGGCGGTCAGGTCACGTTCACCTATACCGCCGCGCTCAACGGGTTCGCCGTCACGACCACGGCCGGGCAGGCCAGAAAGCTCGCCGCCGATCCCCGGGTCGCTTACGTGGCACAGGATCAGAAGGTCAGCCTGCCGCCGGACACGCTGGGCAAACCGGTCAGCGCGAGCACCGGCGTAGGCATCGACACGTTCGTCCAGCCGAACCCGCCGGCCTGGGGGCTGGACCGGGTCGATCAGCGGTCGTTGCCGTTGGACGCCAAGTACTTCTACCCGAGTCTCGGTGCCACCGCGCGGGCCTACATCATCGACACCGGGATCCGCTTCACCCACCAGGAGTTCGGCGGCCGGGCGGTGCTGGGGATCGACGTGGTCGGCGGCGTCACCCCGCCGGGCTTCGACTGCAACGGCCACGGCACGCACATCGCCGGCACGGTCGGCGGCAAGACCGTGGGCCTGGCCAAGGGCGTCCAACTGGTCGCGGTGCGGGTGCTGAGCTGCACCGGCGCGGGCACCATCAGCCAGATCATCGCCGGCATCGACTGGATCACCCAGGACAACCGGGCCAACCCGAGGCCGAGCGTGGCGAGCATGCCCCTCGGCGGCGGCCTGTCAACTGCGCTCAACGACGCGGTGACCGCGTCGATCGCGGCCAACGTGCACTACTCGGTGGCTTCCGGTGGCTCCAACGCCAACGCGTGCAACTTCTCCCCGGCGAGCACCCCCCGGGCCACCACGGTCGGTTCGACCGACCAGAGCGACAACCGGGCCAGCTTCTCCAACTTCGGCCCCTGCATCGACCTCTTCGCGCCCGGCGTCGGCATCACCTCCGCCTGGGCCACCGCCGACGACGCCTACCTCACCCTCAGCGGCTCCACCGCCACCGCCCACGCCACCGGCGCCGCCGCGCTCTGGCGGCACAAGTTCCCCGCCGACAACGCCGACCAGGTCGCCGCCGCACTCGCGGCCAACGCCACCCCGGTCGTCGGCAACCCGGGCACCGGCTCACCGAACCTGTTGCTGTTCATGGGAATGATCCCGGTCTAGCGCGCGCCTCAAAGGGCGTGGGGCCGGGTACCGGGTGCGGCGGTTATCGAGGTGGCTGAGCTCAAAGAAGGCTGGGGAGGTGGCAGGGAGGTCGGGTTGGTCTTTCGGGTTCGGCTGGGCACCGGGGCGGGGAGGGGCTCGGGTGGATCTTGTCGGTGCCGGGGTTGGCGGGTCATGATCACTGTTTGGGAACGGAAGTGCTTGAAATTCGAGCATTTTCGTCCCGAATTGGTGATCATGTGGCGATGATCGCCGATCTGGGCTGGTGACCCGTGTCCAGCGCGGGGAGAACGCCCGAAACGGCGATCTTGGCGCCCGAACCGGCTGCCGCACAGGGTCCGCCGCCCCAGCACGCTGTGAAACAGCCTTAGGCGGTCTAGGGTTTCCGGCCCACCGCCGCGTGGATGATCCTCAGGGCCGGCCCGGTCACGACGTCGTCGGCCGGGTCCGGCCGCCACCGGGCCGTCGGGACGACGCCGGGCTCGATGATCTCGGTACCGGCCATCAACTCGGCGACCTGCTCCGGGGTCCGCGCCAGCCCCGGCAGGTTGCTGCTGTCGTAGAGCCGCTTGCTGGCCTCCGCCTTCGACCCCTGCAGCGAGCCGGTCGTCGCATGGGAGACCACCAGGTAGCTCCCCGGCGCCATGGCCTGCACGTAGCGCGCGACGGCCTCGTGCGGCCCGGCGGAGTCCGGGATGAAGTGCAGCACGCAGAGCATCAGCACGGCCATCGGCTGATCAAGGTCGAGCAGCCGCCGCGCCGCCGCGGAGCCGAGAACGGTATGCGGCTCCAGCAGGTCGGCCAGCACCACGTCGGCGTTGTCGTCGCCCTCCAGCATGAGCTGGCCGTGCGCCACCGCCACCGGCTCGTTGTCGACGTAGAGCACGCGTGCGTCCGGCGCGTACCGCTGAGCGATCTCGTGCACGTTGCCGACCGTGGGAATCCCGGAGCCGAGGTCAAGGAACTGCCGGATCCCCGCCTCGATGCAGAACCGCACGGCCCGAAGCAGAAACGCCCGATTCAGCCGCGCCGCGACCTCCAACTCCGGCGCCGCCGCCAGCAACTTGTCGCCCAACGCCCGGTCGTGCTCGAAGTTGCACGCCCCACCCAGCAGGTAGTCGTACACCCTGGCCACATTGGGCCGGTCCAGATCGATGCCCGCCTCAGCCCACTTGGGCAACTCGCTTGACACGACGCCACCCTACGGCGTCGGCCCGAACCACGCGGGTCCTACCATCTCCCGGTGGTGAACGGACGGCCGGGCCTGCGCGGGTGGCTGGTCGCGGCCGTGGCGGTGGCCATCCTGGGTGGGTTGGTGCTCATCTCCGCGCCGCATCCCGAGCCCACCGCGCCGCCGGCTTCCGGGCCAGGTCAGGGCACTCCGCAGGGTGCGGTCACGCCGCCCGTGCCGACGCGGTCCAGCACCACGAAGGCGGATCCCGGCCGCGCGGAGGCGGTCGCCGAGCTGCTGCGCCGGCGCGCGAACGCGGTGGCCCGGCGGGACGAGCGGGCCTTCCAGGCCGGCATCGACCCGACCGCGGCGCCGGAGTTCGTGTCGTCGCAGCGGGCGCTGTTCGCCAACCTCGCCGGCGTGCCGCTGGACGAGTGGAGCTACGTGGTGCGCGCCGAGGACCCGGTCGACACGGCCACCCTGCCGCGGTCCCCGGGCACCGACGAGCTGTGGGCGCCGGCCGTCGACCTGCGGTACTCCCTGCGCGGCGCGGACTCCGTGCCGACCGCCCGGACCATGGGCTACCTGTTCGCCCGCCGCGGCGGCAGCTGGTACCTCCGCTCGGACACCGCGCTCGACGACGCCGGCCGGCGGACCTGGCGCGGGCCGTGGGACTTCGGGGCGTGCACGGTGACCACCACGGGTGCCGGGCTGGTGCTGTTCCATCCCGGCGACGAGGCGATGGCCGACCGGCTGGCCCGCGAGCTGGACGCCGCGGTGGCCGCGGTCAGCGCGGTGTGGGGGACCGGCTGGTCGCAGCGGGTGGCGCTGCTGCTGCCGGCCAGCCTGGACGAGATGCGCGCGCTGGTCGGTCCCGGTTTCCCGATCGAGTCCGTGGTCGGGGTCTCGGTGGCCGACCGGGTGGACGCCGACCGGCACGCGGTGGCCGGGCAGCGGGTGGTGCTCAGCCCCACCGGCTCCCGGGTGCTCTCGGTGGCCGCGCTGCGGGTGGTGCTGCGGCACGAGATCACGCATGTGGCGGCGCGGGCGGACACCGTGGACGGCTCGCCGATGTGGCTGCTCGAGGGGTTCGCCGACTACGTGGGGTACCGGGAAAGCGGCATCACCCTGCCGCAGGGTGCCCCGGACCTGGCCGACCTGGTGAAGCGTGGTGGCCCTCCGCAGTCGCTGCCGGAGGACAAGAACTTCCACGTCCAGGGCCGTGACCTGAACCTGGCCTACCAGGAGTCCTGGTCGGTGGCCCGGTTCGTGGCCGAACGCCGCGGCGAGGACACGCTGCTTTCCTTGTACCGCAAGCTGGCCGGCGCCGGTGCGGGGTCCGCGAGCCAGACCGACGAGCTGCTCCGGCAGGTGCTGGGGCTGGACCGGGCCGGGCTGGTCGCGGGCTGGCGGCAGTACCTGGTGGACACCCTCGCGTGAGGTCACTCGGTAGGGTGCTCGGGTGCCGAGAACCCTCGTGGTGACCAACGACTTCCCGCCCCGGCCGGGCGGCATCCAGTCCTATCTGCACGCGCTGGCCACCCGGTTGCCGGCCCATGAACTGATCGTCTACGCACCGGCCTGGGACTCGCATCCGCGCTTCGACGGCGACCAGCCGTTCGAGGTGGTGCGCCACCCCGGCACGCTCATGCTGCCCACGCCGCGGGTGGCCCGGCGCGCCCGGGAGATCGTGCGGGCCGAGGGCTGCCGGTCGGTCTGGTTCGGCGCGGCCGCGCCGCTCGCGCTGCTGGCGCCGGGCCTGCGGGCCGCCGGCGCGGACCGGATCGTGGCCAGCACGCACGGCCACGAGGTGGGCTGGTCGATGCTGCCGGGCACCCGGCAGGCGCTGCGCCGCATCGGGTCCACAGTGGACGTTGTCACCTACGTCAGCCGGTACACCCGGTCCCGGTTCGCCTCCGCGTTCGGCCCGATGGCCGCGCTGGAGCACCTTCCGTCCGGTGTGGACACATCGACGTTTCGGCCGGACCCGTTGGCCCGCAAGGAGATCCGCGACCGCTACGGCCTCGGTGACCGCCCGGTCGTGGTCTGCGTCTCCCGGCTCTGGCCACGCAAGGGCCAGGACATGCTGATCCGGGCGCTGCCGCGGATCCGCCAGCGCGTCCCGGACACCGCCCTGCTGCTGGTCGGCGGCGGCCCCTACCACGGCACGCTGTCGGCGCTCGCGGCGCAGCTCGACCTGACCCCGCACGTGGTGCTCACCGGCCGGGTGCCCTGGGACGAACTGCCCGCTCACTACGTGGCCGGCGACGTGTTCGCCATGCCCTGCCGTACCCACGGCCGCGGACTCGACGTCGAAGGCCTCGGCATCGTGTACCTCGAGGCATCCGCCTCCGGCCTCCCGGTGGTGGCCGGCAACTCCGGCGGCGCCCCCGAGGCCGTGCTCCCCGGCGTCACCGGCCACGTCCTCGACGGCCGCGACCTCGACACCCTCACCGGCACCATCGCCGACCTCCTCGCCGACCCCGACCGCGCCGCCGCCCTCGGCGAAGCCGGCCGCGCCTGGGTCTCCGACCACTGGCAATGGGACCGCATCGCCGCCCGCCTCACCGACCTCCTGCACGGCGACCCACCCCGCCCGCTTTAGGGTCCTGTCGCGCCGCACAATGGTGACGGTGCGGCACGAATCGCCGCACGGGCATCACCCGGACAGGTTGAGGATTCGAATAAACTGCACTGCCGGGTGACTTGGGTTTCGATAGTGACCTCTTGGGTGTCAGCCTTGGCCTATTGGCGAACCCGGTCCCCCCAGGAGGTCGCTGTGACCACATGTCAATTCTCCAGATTCCTCAACGACTCGAATACGCTGCCCGCTCCGCGGGTACGGTGGCGGGCGGCGGCCGTCGCGACGCTGATATCCGTCGGGTTGGTCATCGCGATTCCCGCGATCGGCCAGGCGGCCACCGCCACCTCGATCTGCCTTACCGGAAAGCTGAACTACGACCACAACAACGCCGAGGCCGGAACGTCCAAACCCCTCGTTACACTGCCCGCGCGCAACGCCAACTGGGAACTGTGGGGTCGCACCGAATCGACCGGCTCCCCCCAGTGGCTGGCCAGCGGTATCACCGGTGTGTCCGGCGGCGAGTTCAACGCCTGTTTCGACACCACGACTCCGTTGCAGGACACGTTCGTCCGCTTCTACTCGGCCAGCACGTCGGTGTGGCGGGTAATCAAGAGCACCACCGACCAGACGCAGTACACCTTCGACACCGCGCACCAGGCTTCGGTCAGCGCCAGCAAGGACCTCGGCACCGTGAAGGTCCCGGCGTCGATGCAACGTGCCTGGAACATCGTCGACACCCTCAACCTGCTGTACTGGAATCGGGCAAACCCGTCCACCCCCTGCTGGACCAGGCATCAGGTCTGGGGCTCGTGCGACACGCTCACCTTCGTCTGGAGCCAGGACGCCACCACCGGCGGTTACTGGGATTTCGGCACCAAGTATGTGATCATGAACGCGAACCAGCCCGACTCCCAGCATTTCATCCTGCACGAGGCGGGCCACTGGTTCCAGTGGCGCCTGTACAATCGCACCTTTCCCGTGGTCACCGGGTGTAATCCGCACTATATCGAAAAGTCGAGTTCGACGTCGTGCGCCTGGACCGAAGGTTTCGCCGACGCCGTCGCGGCCTACGTTCTGGGCGACTATCGTTTCGTCTTCGACAACGGGACTTCGTTCAGCATCGCGAACGACCCGAACTCGCCCGGATGGGATCCAGGCGATACGGTGCAGGGCCGCGTCGGGGCCTCGCTGCTGGACTTCTGGGCGGCCGGCGGCCCGGACGGCGGAAACTGGGACCGCACCATTGACCTGATGTCCCGGGAGTTCAGCCAGGACTTCAAGGAGTATTTCGTCATCGACCGCCCGATCGCCGTCCCGCCGCTGAGCACCACCGGCGCGGCCAAGACGATCATCCAGAACCACACCATTTTCTACTAGACGTTCGGTGTGTTGGCCCTTGGCGTCGTCATATTGGTCGCTGAGGTTGCCATGTTGGCTCGTGGCGTCGCTGTGTTGGCTTGGGGCGTCGTCGTGTTGGCCGGGTGTGTGTCGGAGTTGCCGTCAGCGGTGTCCGGCGGTGTCGTCACCAGCCA
>NZ_DASYTH010000217.1:0-94934 GCF_036002505.1 Actinophytocola sp.
CCCGTGCGCGCCTTCGCCTCCCGGAACATCTCCAGCAGCAGACCGCGCACATACGGGTAACGCACCCGGGTCGGCGAGTAGGTGTACCAGGAGAACGCCGCACCCCGCGGACACCCCCGCGGCTCGTACTCCGGGCGATCCGGACCCACCGACGGGTAGTCGGTCTGCTGCGCCTCCCAGGTGATGATCCCGTCCTTGACGTACACCTTCCACGAGCACGACCCGGTGCAGTTCACCCCGTGCGTCGAGCGCACCACCTTGTCATGGCTCCACCGGTCCCGGTAGAACTCGTCCGCCTGCCGCCCACCGATCTTGTGCAGCGTCCGCAAATCCGGCGATATCTCGGCGCGGGTGAAGAATCGCCGGGTCCGCACCAGAGCGTCCACCAACTCGTTGTCCAAGCCACCGCTCACTCCATCACCTCGCACGCTCGGTCACGACGACGCCTGCCGCAACACCTGGACCCGCACGGCGGTCAGCGTGAAGACCAGCAGGCCCGCGGCGACGACCGCCAGCGCCGCCAACCCGAGCGCGTAGGACCCCAGCGCGCCGTACACCGCGCCCATCACCAGCGGCGGCAGGAACCCACCCAGCCCGCCGGCCGCGCCGACCACACCGGTCATCGCCCCCACCCGGTTGGCCGGGGCCAGCAACGCCACCAGCGCGAACACCGCCCCGCTCCCCGCTCCGAGCGCCGCCGCCATGGACAGAAACGCGACCGTGCCCAACGGCATCAACGCCGGCGCGAACGCCTGCAGCGCGGCCCCCGCGGCGACCACACCCAGCGCGAGCCCCAGGACCCGGACCGGACCCACCCGGTCGGACAACCAGCCACCCAGGGGTCGCATCACCACCGCGACCAGAACGAACCCCGCCATCCGGTTGGCCGCGTCCGCCTGCTCGAGCCCGTACCCGGTCCGCAGGTACGCGGGCAGATACACCGAGAAGGCCACGTATCCACCGAACACCACCGCATACAACACCGACGCCTGCCAGGTCACCGCCAACCTGGTGATGTGGACCAGCCGGCGCCACAGCGACTCCACCGGTACCGGCCGCCCCGGCGCGTCGCGCAGCGCCACCGCCGCCACGACCGCGTAGGCCGCCAGGGCCAGGGCCGTCACCACGAACGGCGTGGCCACCCCGCCCGCGCGCACCAAATTCACGGTCGTCAGCGCACTGATCGCGGTCCCACCCATTCCCGCACCGAAGACGCCGATGGCCAACCCCCGCCGCTCCGGCGGGAACCAGGCACTCACGAACGGCACCCCCACCGCGAAGGCCGTGCCGCCCACCCCGAGAAAGAACCCGCCGACCAGCAGCGCCGTCAGCGAGGAATGCCCGACCAGGCCCAGAAACAGCGCCGGCACGATCGTGATCACGGTGATCAGCGGGAACATCACCCGCCCGCCGTACCGATCCGTCAACGCCCCCACCGGAATCCGCCCGACCGAGCCCACCACCACCGGTACCGCCACCACCAACGCCTGCTGGAAAGCGCTCAACCCCAGCGAATCCTTGAACCGCGGGCCCAGCGGGCTCAGCAGCGCCCAGGCCCAGAAGTTCACCGCGAACCCCGTCGTGGCCAGGCCCAGCATCATCACCCGCCGGCCGCCGACCGCCGGACCGGCACCAACGCCTCGCGACAGGCCGGTCGTCGTCATCCTCACCCCGCCTTTCACCGCGGCCGGCCCTCGGCACCGCCCGGGTCAGCCTCCGCCGGCCGGCCGGGGCGTGACAGTGATCAAAGGCTCTCCCGATCAGGGACCAACGTCCTCACCCATCTCGGGTCGACTCGGACGAGCATCGCGGCCGGCATCCGAGGGACGTTCGGTCGCGACCGGCAGACCGAAGGTCTCTGCCGCGGCGGCCGGCGTGGGCGCAGCGTGGGTTGCGGACATAGCCAGGGAGCCGATCATGAGTGACGAAAAGCTGATCATCGATGCCAGCCTGCCCCGCTGGGACGTGGAGATCGCCGAGCACCGACTGGTGCACGCCGCTCCGGACCGGACCTGGCGAGCCGCCCGCGACCTCGACCTGCTGACCGTGCACACTCCGAAGTGCGGTGAACGACGCTTTCATCACGCCCAGCGCGAGGAAAGACGCATTCATCGCACCCGGAGGTGCCGCACGACCGGGTGCAGGTTGCTGATCGGTGGCACGTTGGGCACAACCTCGGCGACCGCTTACCGCCCCTTGGACTGATCGGTTGTCGGGCCGGGCCGGTCGAGCCGCGTCACCGGAGTCCTTCCTGGACGGGCACGGGCTCGATCGGTTGGCGCAGGATCGTGCGCAGCCGCTCCGGCTCGGTGCGGCACGGATCATTCAGGTAGATCTCGTGGTGCCGGCCGTGCGGGCGGTAGTCCAGCGCGGCGATTTCCTGGTGCAGCCGGACGATCGACGGCCACTCCGTCACGTACGGGCCGACGTGCAGCAACTGGGCGCACCGGCCCTCGGTCCACCGCTCGTAGCGGAGCCGGTCGACGGCCGGCAGGTCCTTGGCCGACCGGACCCGCGCGACCGCGTCGGTGACGGTTCTGGCATCGAGCGGCTCCGGCTGCACGATCATTGCCTGCCACCGCCAGCACGCCCGGTCGGTGTCCACCGCGATCGTCTCCCCGCGCACGATCGCCGCCATGGTGTCGGCCAGGTCCGGGTCGTCGACCCACCACAGCGCCTCCAGCGGCGTCATCCGCGGCGCCCAGCCGTTCCGCTTGCGCAGCTCGAAGTGCGCACCGTAGCTGACCGCGTAGAGAGCCTGAACCGCGGCGCCGAACTCGGGGTCCTCCGGTGCACCCCGGCCCCTGATCATCAGATAGCCCAGCTCCGGCACGTCCACCAGGTCGATTCGTCGCTGCCGTGCCCGGTAAAGCAAAGCGGGGAGCACATCCTGCACCGTCATAACCGCACCGTAGGCATTCACCGTTCCCCCGCGCCGCCGTCGTTGGACCCGTGACGCCGGGGACCTAGGTCGGGTCTCCGACCGGGAGCGGACAAGACGCCGAACGGCGGGTGCATCGGCCGATGCACCCGCCGTGTCACGCGGTCACGCGGTTACCCGCTGACCGGGATCTGGCGGCCCTTCACCTCCTCCTTGATCGGCACAGTCACCTCGAGGATGCCGGCGCGGTAGCCGGCCTTGACGTTGCCGGTGTCGGCACCGACGGGCAGCCGGACGCTCCTGGCGAACGATCCGTAGGAGAACTCACTGTGGGTTTCGTCGTGCTTCTCCTCGGTCCGCTCCGCCGTGACGACCAGGTCGTTGCCTTCCACAGTGACGTGGATGTCCTTCTCCGGGTCCATCCCCGGCAGCTCCGCACGCAGCACGTAATTGCCGTTGTCCCGGTAGTGCTCGATCCGCGCCAGATGACGATCACCGAACTGGGTGAACGGCCAACCGCCCTCCAGGACCCGGAACAGGTCCGGGAAGAGGGTCGGATGCGGAACCAGGCTTGTCACTTCCACTCCTTTCTCCTCGTCTGTCGCTCCACTTTCAGCTAACGCCGTCGCCCACCACGCACCCAGAGCGGCACGACCCCAATTACCCGGGACCTTCGGATCAGGACCGTCCACATCAGACAGAAGGGGTCGGCTGATTCCCTACCAGACGCGGTAGGTCCGGCTCGACCACGTCCCACAGCAGCCGGACGCGGATCCCGCCCGGCCCACTCGTAGAACGGGATCACCTCACGCAGGAACGCCTGCAGATCATCTAGTCCATACTGTCGACCCCGTTCGCCGGGCCGCACAGGGCCATTGGTCCCCGTGCCGCCGGGACACCCGTCACGGCCGGTGGGCGACCTCGGACTCTGCCTTGCCGACGGCCGGTGAGGCGATCGTGGACGGGTCATGTTCCGTCGCAGGGCGAGGAGTGCCGGTCCGGGCACACTGGCTGCTGCCCGAGGGCACCCGGGTCGGGATCGTGCCGGCCACCAGCGGCCTGCGGGCCGGCGACGAGGCGCAGACTTGGTTGGACCAGAACGGAAACGTCGTCAGCCAGCCGCTCGACCTCGGCGACGCCACCGCTGCCGGGATCACGGCCGCCGCGCTGATCTGGCTGTCCGCCGTGGGGTTGCTGACCGCCGCCTACTTCGCGGCGGTCGCCGGCCTCAACCACCACCGGTCGGCCTCCTGGGGCCGCGCGTGGGCCAAGGTCGAGCCGGACTGGAGCCGCCGCGCCTGACCGAGGCGAGCGCGGCCGGTCCGGCCAGCGTGGTGGCGCGCAACCGTAAGTGCCATGAGGGACTCCTTCGGGACGCTGAACACCCCGAAGGAGTCCTTTATGGCACTAGCCCCGCCCGAGCGCTTCACGAGGTGCTTCCCCTGCGGTGTAACGGGGTTTCCATCTCGAGGGTGTACAGGTTGTGTACGTCGCCGCGCCGGTAGTCCATTTGGACCAGCCGCGCGCGGCCGGATCGAATGGGCGGCGGGCTGTGCCGATGATCCACTCGATCCGGCCGTCCGCCTGCAGGAGCGGGACCAGCCCGAACCCGAACGTTCCGGTCGGGCCGGTCACCGCAACGGTCAGACCGCACTCGGCTGAGGCGGTCGGCATCAGCTGGCCAGCCACCGGGAGCCGGCCCGCAGACCGAGCTCCATCGCCCGCCAGGGGGCGCCGGCGTGGAACGGCCGCCCACGGCGGAACCGCATCGGCAGGTACAGGCCGAGGGTCTTCTTGCCCAGGCGCCAGATCTTCCCGGTGCCGACCCGGTAGGCCTCCGGGGCCGCCGGGTCCACCGCGACCGGTGCGGCCGCATCACCGGTCAGGATGAGCGGAACCTGGGCGAAGGTCGCCTTGTCGAGCATCTCCATGACGCACATGCTGACCGGCTCGAACACACTGTCCGGTGTGGACCCCCGGACCTCCGCGGCGATGGTGCCGGCCACCGCGTCGGCCTGCAGGAACGCCAGGAACGCCTGCTTGACCGGGAAGTCACCGGCATCACCGGGCGCGAAGATCTCCGGATGGCCGGCGACCGCCCGGGTGCCCGGATCGCAGGCGAGGAACCCGCGGTCATCGGCGGGCAGACCGTCGTAGCGCACCGCGGCGACGTAGGGCGGGAAGGCGACCAGCAGGTCGAACTCCCGCTCCGTGCCGTCGGAGTAGGCCACCTGCCCGTCGCCCACCTTGGTCACCACCGCGCCGGTGTGCCCGTGGATCTCGCGGTCGGCGAACTCGGCGGTCACCACCTCGTCCAGGCGCGGCCCGAACGCCTGGATGAACGAGCGCTCGTAGGTGGTGAACGTGATGTCCACCTCGTGCCGAACGTCGCGCCGGCGCAGCCAGGTGTCCAGCATGAACACGAGTTCGTAGAGCGGTCCGGCGCACTTGTTGTTGGGCGGCACCAGGAACAGCACGCGTTGCGGCCGGCCGTGGGCGGCGTGCTGGGCCACCCACTGCAGGGCCTCGCCCAGCCGGTGCATCTGGGCCGGGGTCCAGATCTGGTGCGCGTGCTCGGCCATCCCGGGGATCTCCTCCGGGCGCATGGTGGCCCCGGTGGCGATCACCAGCCGGTCGTAGTGGATCGGCAGGCCGCGGCTGGCGTGCACCACGCCCCGGTCCGGGTCGATCCCCTCGACGGCGCCGATCCGGTGGGTGATGTGCTGGCGCGCCAGCGGTTTGCGCAGCGGGATGTGCAGTGGTCCCTCGGCGCCGCCGAACGGCAGGTAGATCGTGTTCGGCTTGAACAGGAAGTCGTCCCGGTCGGACACCAGGGTCACCCGGACCTGGTCGTCGTCCAGCAGCGACCGCAACAGGAACGCGGTCTCCAATCCGGCGAACCCACTTCCCAGCACCGCGACACGGGTCGGGGGCATGGCTTTCTCCTTACCGTTCAGGGGTGCGCAGCGCACCGTCGAGCAGCAGCCGGCGTTCGGCGGCGGCGATGGTGGCCCGGGCGACACAGACGACGTCGGGGTTGACCGAGATCGACGTGATGCCCATGCGCACCAGGCGCTCGGCGAAACCGAGCTGGGTGGACGGCGCCTGCCCGCACAGGGAACTGGTGATGCCCAGGCGGCGGGCGGTGCCGACGATCTGACCGATGGCGTCGAGCACGGCCGGGTCGGACTCGTCGAACAGCTCCGCGCAGGTCTCCGAGTCGCGGTCCACGCCGAGCATGAGCTGGGTGAGGTCGTTGCTGCCGATGGACACTCCGTCGATGCCGAGCCCGACGTACTCGGGCAGCCAGTGCACGACGGAGGGGACCTCGGCCATGACCCAGCGGTGCATGCCGCGGTGCCGCCCCAGCGGGCTGGCGTCGATCAGCTCCAGGCAGGCCTCCAGCTCCCACTTCGTGCGCACGAAGGGGATCATCAGGTGCAGGTTCGGGGTGTGCTCTCGCACCCGGGCCAGCGCGCTGAGCTCCAGGGTGAACAGCTCGGGCTCGCGGACGTAGCGGTAGCAGCCCCGGTAGCCGATCATCGGGTTGCTCTCCTGCGCCTCATAGGCCTCGCCGCCGGTCAGGCCACGGAACTCGTTGGTGCGGAAGTCAATCGCCCGGTAGATCACCGGCCGCGGGTTGAACGCCTGGGTGATCCGCAGCAGCGAGCGGGACATCGCCGACACGAACTTCTCCTGCCCACCGTTCGCCAGCAGGTCCCGCGGGTGCTGGCCGCCGAGGGCCTCGGTCAGCATGAACTCCGCTCGCAGCAGACCCACGCCGTCAACCGGAAGCGCCGCAACGGCTTCCGCCCGCTCCGCGATGGCCAGGTTCACGTACACCTTGGTGCCGGTGGACTCCACCGCGGCCGGCGCCACCGCCACGACGGGCGCGGTCGTGGTGCTCTTCCGGGTCTGGTCGCCGGCAAGGACCTCACCCAGCGAACCGTCCACAGTGACCAGTTGGCCGTCGGTCAGGTCGGTGGTCGCGGTGCCGGTGCCGACCACGCACGGCACGCCCAGCTCGCGGGCCACGATCGCCGCGTGGCAGGTCATCCCGCCGCTGTCGGTCACCAGCGCGCCGGCCCGGCGCATCGTCGGCACCCAGTCCGGGTTGGTCATCGGCGCCACCAGCACCTCACCGTCGCGCAGCCGCTTTCCCTGCTGCGGCACGGTCAGCACCCGCACCGTCCCGGCCACCCGGCCCGGCGACGCGGCCAGACCGCTCACCAGCGGCTCCAGGTCGGCCGGCTCGGACTCCTCGGCCTTGGCCGTGCCGAGCGTGGTGATCGGCCGGGCCTGCACCAACCAGGTGCGGCCGTCCTCGATCGCCCACTCCACATCCTGCGGCGACCCGTAGTGCGCCTCGACCGCCGCCGCCAACCGGGCCACCTCCAGAATCTGGTCGTCGGTGAGCACCCGGGCGGTGGCGGTGTCCTCATCGAGATCGATCCGCACGTCCCCGCCATCCGGGCCGCGGACCAGCTGGTAGGCCTGTCTGCCCACCCGGGTCCGCAGCACCCGCAAACCGTCCTTGGCCAGCACGTAGGTGTCCGGCTCAACCGACCCGCTCACCACGACCTCGCCCAGCCCCAGCGCACCCTCGACCACGATCTGGTCCACGTTGCCGTTGCTGGGATCGGCGGTGAACGCCACGCCGGACCGCTCGGACTTCACCATTTTCTGGACGACCACGGCGATCGCCGGCTCGGCATTGAATCCCCGGCTGGCCCGGTAGGCCACCACCCGGGCACCGAACAGCGACGCCCAGCAGTCCACCACCCGGCCGATCAGGTCGTCGGCTCCGCGCACGTTGGTGAACGTCGCGTTCATCCCGGCGAACGAGGCATCGGCGCCGTCCTCTCCCGTCGCCGACGAGCGCACCGCCACATACAGGTCACTGCCCAGGTTCTGGTAGGCGGCCAGCACCTGCTCCCGCGCCTGCGGGCTCATCCCCGCCTTGACCACCAACTCCTGCATCCGCTCACTCGCCGCGGCCAACCTGTCCTCGTCCACCAGGGACATGGCCTCGTCGTGCGCCGCGGCGAGCTCGGCGCGCACCCCGGCACGCTCCATCGAATCCAGATAAGCGTCTCGCAACACGACGAACCCCGGCGGCACCGGCAGCTCGGCCGACACCAACTCCCCCAGGTTCGCGCCCTTGCCACCGGCCTCCTCGGCGTCGGTGACCCGAATGTGAGCGAAATCCCGCACGTAGCCCATAACTTCCTCGATTCCGTCAACAATCCTGCCTCTACCGTGCTGGACCCCGCGCCCGCGCGTGAGAGTCCGACGGACCCCGCGACCACACCGCTCGTCCCTGCCGACCCGGGACCTCCGTCCCTGTCGGGCCAGACCGCGCCGGCGGTCCCGCTCGCACCGGGTCTCCTGTTCTGCCACCTCGGCCGGCCACGGCGGAAGGTGAAGGTACGCCAGGAGTACGAGTGGCCTATGCCGGCGCGATAGCGTCCAAAGGACTTTGGTTCGTCTGGTGGCCCTCGAACCGCACCCCGCACTGTCCGTCCGAAGAGGACATCGGGATGCAGACAGCTCCGAGTACAGCGCCGAACTGGCCCGCTGGACCGGGCGTTGGCGAGCTCGCGGCTAGGACCCCGTCACCGGTGAAGGGTGCTGCGGGGAACTGCTCGTACTCGCCACCCCCAACGACGACCCGGTCCCGACTACGGGCCGGCGAGGCGCGAGTGCGGTCCTGCTCACCGCTACCGAATTCCTGCCGCAAGGCCCACGCCGGCCGAACACCGAGGCGATCAGTTTCCTGCCCGGCATGGCACCAACGGACGATGACCCCAAACATGAGCGTTCGTATCGATCAGGGAGGACATGCGCCGGAGATCTGGCTCCTCACCGGGCCGGCACGCACCTGGCGGATCCGTGCGTTCATCACCGGTACGCGGTGTCCGACGACACGAGGCCATCGTCGAGTCGCCGCGGCACCGGCGACGCCGAGGCTCGCGACCAGGTTCCCTGAACCCGAGGGACCTTCGCCCCTCCGCGGCCGGCCTGGCCAGCTGCACGCTGTGAGGAGGAGGCGATAACCATGACCCAAGCGAAACAGTGGCGAGTGGACATCTACATCGACGAGCACGACGCGCGCACCCGGGCCCGGGCACGGCTACACAACCCGGACGAGACCAAGCTGGTCGGGGTCGGCCTTGCCCGGCTCAACCCCGCGGACACCAACGTGCCGGAGATCGGTGACGAGCTCGCCGTCGCCCGCGCGCTGTCCGACCTGGCCCATCAACTGCTCGACGCCACCGTCAAGGACATCGAGGCGATCACCCACCACCCGGTCCAGCTGTTCAGCTGACCGCCAGGCACCGCCCGCCACCCCCCTTCCGGGTGGCGGGCGAACCCATTGCGTGGGAAGGGAAGCGTCAGGACGCGAGGCGGTGCCGCAACCGCTCGGCGAGCAGGTCGACGGCGTCGCACGGCGTGGCGGCGGTGGCACTGGCCTGTACCGCACGGCCGGCCAGGTCCAGCTTGGCCTGCGCCACAACCGGACCATCGTGCCGGATCAGCCGGACGCAGGCGAATCGCACCGGCTCCGGGGCCTCGCGCAGGACCGCGGCGATGCTGTCGTGGGCGTAGTCCGCGGGTGCGCGCACATGGTGTCCGATGTGGACGCGGGCATGCTTTCGCGGTGCGGGGTGGCTCATGGTTCCTCCCTTGGACACCTTGACTCTGGCACCGGGCCGGCACGCCGAGCAGGGGCGAAGGTCCCGGTGGGCGGTGGCCAAGGACCGATTCAACCGGCCGCGGAACGGGCCCACGATGAACATCTCGACGCGGAGAACAGGAGCACGATGTCCACCAGAACGATCTCCCTGCCCGACGAGCAGGCGATCCTCGACGTGCTTCGGGCCACCAGCGGCACCACATCCGTCTACTTCGGACACATGCCGGGTGGCGTCGTGGAGTGGCATGCCCGGTGGCATGGCCCGTCCGGACGGCTCCGCAGGCCGGAGCGGATGAGGCAACCCTCGCGGCCGGCGGCTGCCAGCCACCGCGCCGCCGGTCGGTGAGCGGTCCGGACGACGAGATCGAGCGCAACGCCCCGGGCGGCTGGGCGCAGCCGCGCTACCAGCACCGCGCCGGTGCGGTCGCCCGGGCAGCCGAGCGTGAACTGCGCGAGAGCGGTGCCCGGCTGCTGGTGGTCTCCGGCGACGTCCGCGCCGTGCAGCTCCTGACCGAACGACTCCCGGCGTGGGTGCGCGACACCGTCACCATCCGGCAGCCGCAGCCCCGACGGCTCGCAGCCGCACCGGCCCGAGGTGGTCGCCGGGATCGCCCGGTCCACCGCCGCGCAATGGACGGCCGACCTGTTGGCCCGATTCGCCGAGGAGAGCTCGCCCCACGGGCTGGCCGTGGCCGGGACCGACGAGACGCTGGCCACCGGCCGGGTCGCGGTGCTGCTGGTGACCGCCGGCCGCGACGACGACCGAACCGCCTGGTTCGGGCCGGAACCCGCGCAGATCCTGCCGACCACCCGAACGCCGCCGCCGTCCTGGACCCGGCACGACCGCGGCCCGCTGACCGACGTGGCGGTCCGCGCCGCCCTGCTCACCGGCGCGCAGGTCCGCGTGCTGGATCCGGACCTGCCCGGCGCGCCGGCCGAGGGCATCAGCGGGCTGTGCCGATTCCGTTGACCCACACGGGAGTTGTGCGATGAGATCGTCGCAGCGGCTCAACGCCGCGGAGGTGATGACCTCCTCCGTCGTCACCGCATTCAGACAACCCGACGTGAAAGCCCGCCGGCAGAGCACCGGTTCCCTCGTCGCACCGACCAAAGGCCCGGCTACGTGAATGACGAAACTCATGGGCTCTGCGAATTGGCCGTTCAATCGGGCTGAGAAAGCCTGACGCACCGGGGACTTCCGCCTCTTCCCCGTGTCCAGCTTTGACAACACCATCGGTGATGGAAGGGAGTACAGCGATCATGCCAACACAACCCTGTACGTCACCGGTCATCGAGCTGCTACCGCCGGCGAACAGCCCGCCGGCGATTCTCGTCGATGTGCGAACCGGCACCCGCCCGGACGAGGGTTACGACCGGGTGGTTTTCGACTTCCGTGACAACACCTCGACGCCCGGATTTTCGGTCAGCTATGAGGAGGAGATCCTCGAGGACCCGAGCGGCAACCCGCTGCCGATGCTTCCCGGCGCCAAGCTACTCGTGACCATGCGCTGGGCCGCCGCCCACGAGAACGGCAACCCGACCGTGCCGCCGGGGGATCTCGACCTGCGGCCGAATCTTCCCCGCATCAGACAGGTGAGACGGGCCGGCGATTTCGAGGCAGTTCTGTCGTTCGGGATCGCGGTGGCTCCGGCCGGCGACCCGGCGCCGTTCCGCGCCTACGCGCTGCCCGGTCACCGGCTGGTGATCGACATCGCGCACGCCGGCCAGAACCCGTGGTACTGCGGGCAGGTCTACTTCGCCGACCAGCAGAAGATCATCAACGGCATCGACCCGCCGGTGACCGCGGTCGAACGCCGGCTCACCAAGCCGGCCGTGGCCGGTGCCGCCCTCCAGGAGTTGTTCAAGGGCCCGAACGAAGCCGAACGGGAACGCGGGTTGCTCTTCGTCGACAGCCACGCGACCGGATTCGCCGACCTGCGCGTCAGCGAGGGGAAGGTCGCGCATGTCCGCCTGCTCGGACCGATCAGCAGCGACGGCTCCGCAGTCATCACCATCGCCAACGAGATCACCCCGACACTCAAACAGTTCCCCACCGTCGACTGGGTCAAGATCTACGACGAGGACGGCAAAACCGAACGCCCCGACGGTCCGGTCGACTCAATCCCCGAGCAACTGGAACCCTGACCCTCCGGCAGCCGGCATTCAGGAGGCTCGCCATACCGGAACGCCATGATCTAGAGTGCGCGATATGGCCTGGTTGGCGACCATCTCGCGGCGTGACGCGGAGGGCGCGCTCGCGGAGACCTACGCGGCGATGGCCGCCCGGCCGATCCCGGATGTCTACCGCCCGCCGCACGATGACGCGCCCGGGATCATTCGGGCGCACAGCTTGGATGCCGAGCTCATGCGGCGGACGTTCGCGGTGTCGGGATCGTTGCACCGCACGGCGCTGGACTGGGCGGACCGGGAGCTGATCAGCAGCGTCACCTCGCGCACCAATCAGTGCTTCTATTGAACGTCAGCTCACGCAGAGTTTCTGCGTGTCGCCAGCGGCGATGCCGCCTTACCCGAGGCCGTGCTCAAGGGTGAGGACGAACGGCTGCCGCAGCGCGGTGCCGCGCTGGCCCGGTTCGCCGTCACGCTGACCGCCCAACCGTGGTCGGTCACGCCCGAGCTCGCGCCGCACGGTGTCGGGGCCGAGGCGATCGAGGCCATGGCCGCGGTGGTGGCCATGTTCAATTACCTGACCCGAGTGGCCGACGCGTCGGGCATCGAGTTCGACTACGCCTCACCCCTTCCGGTGTTCGCTCCTGAGCGTGACCGGCAACCGGTCACCCGACCGGACCGGGCAACCTGGCCGGAGATCACCGGCGAGTTCCGGACGCTCCGGAGCTTCCCGGCGATGAGCGAGGCCTGGCGGCAGTGGCGCGAGTACGTGTTCGACTCCGACGAGCCGATCACCCAACGGGAACGCCGGCTGCTGGCGGGCGCCGCCGCACAGGAGAGCTGCGACCGCTGGCGCGCCGACGAGCTGGCCGGCTACTCACCGCGCAATGACAGGGAATCCCTTCTGGACGCGTTCGCCCGCAAGCTCAGCCGCCGGCCGTGGCAGATGCGCCCGACCGATCTGCAGACCCTCCGGGATGCCGGCTACCCCGAGCCCGCACTGCTGCATGTGATCTCGGCGGTGGCGCTGCAGAACGCGGAGTCACGACTTGCCCTGGGCCGAGCCCTGATCACGCGGTAAGCCAACTGCCTCATCGCGACCGTGATTCCTGCCCGACCGTGGCGACGGCCTGGACGGCCCAGCGGTGCTTCCTCAGGGCGCGATGGAATTGGGCGTAAGAGCGGTGCCAGGCGTCCTCGGTGTCCGTGCGCGGCCCCATGCCGAACACCGCCAGCGGCACGTCGGCCAATTCCCTTGCGATGCCGTTTGAGGAATCGGTGCTCGTCGCGGTGCCACCGGTCTTCAGTCGCGCCGGCGCATCAGGAACCACAGCAGCACCCCGACGCCCCGGGCCGCCCGGGCGGTGGGCAGGACCGCGCCGAGGAACACCCCGATGGCCGCGAAGGTCATGGTGCCGAGGATCATCGCCAGGCCCATGCCCCACCAGGAGACCGGCCAGTGCACGTGGTAGCTGACCCGGGCCGGCATCCGGGCGGCCTGGAACCGGCGCAGCACGCCGCGTTCGCGGTAGGAGGCCAGATGCACCGGCAGCCCGATCAACCCGAGCGAGGCGATGACCAGCCGATGTAGGCCGGGGTGTTGCCGAACGCCCGCACGCGCCGACGTTCGCCGCCTACGTCCCCATCGTTAACGACGCCGTAAGCGAGGGAACACGTCGCGTGTACGGGTCGTACTGGAACCGCATTGTCGAGCATCGGGGTAGTCGGCGATTGGACGAACCCACACCGTCAGAGATTCAGCAACTCGCCGAACACATCAAAACCAATGTCGTCAGCCGCCGAAACGCCGGAGGCGGCCGCAGCGCGGCTGAACACCTCATAGCCGCACTACGGTGCATCTACCGGCACGCCGAAAACGACGGCCACATAAAGCAGGGGGCAACCCCGCTTTGAAAGTCGCTAAGCCTCGGCGGCTACCGTCCACCCGGCGAGCCGTGCCGGACACCCGCCTTGCTGAAATCAACCAGGTAGCCGCGACTACCGGCACAGATCCGACGCTCGACACGCTGATTCTCCGGCTGCACACCGAAACCGCATGTAGGCGCGGCGGAGCATTGGCGCTCACCCCCGCCGACCTCGACACTGATCAATGCCTTATCCGACTTCGGAAGAAAGGCGAAACGATTCGCTGGCAACCCGTCTCCCTCACCTTGATGGCCCACCTGCAACACCACGCCGAGCAACGTCACGCGCCACTGAACGAGCAGTTCCTGCGGTACACCAACGGCAAGCCGATTACCTCACGTCGGTACGACCACCTGTGGGTGCGCATTGAGCTGTGGACACGCGACCTCGGCACTCCGGGCGAGACCGACCAATGCGGCTCGCCGGTGCACGGCTGGCGCACGAGCTCACAAGATCGCCTGCTGCCACCTGGACCTGTTTTGTCGTAGCCGACACGGATGCGGGATCATGTGGGCGTGTTCGACGTGTTCGTGACCTACCGGACGGTGGACGAGCGGTTCGGCGCGTCCGCTGTATACCATGGGCTTGCCCGCCAGTTTGGCCCTGGCCGAGTCTTCTTGGACCATCAGTCCATCGGTCCCGGCGAGGAGTACCCGGAGAGCATCCGCGCCGCGCTGGAGGAAGTTCACATCCTGGTGGTGCTCATCGGTCCGGAGTGGCTCTGCGAAGACACCAGAACTGGTGTCCGGCTGCTCGATCGCGAGGGCGACTGGGTGCGGCGGGAGATCCGCCGCGCGCTGGAACGTAAGATCCTCATCATCCCGGTGCTGCTCGACGGAGTCGAGTTGCCGGCGTCCGAAACGCTGCCTCAGGACATCCAAGGGCTGGTGATGCGGCAGGCTGTGGAGGTCAAGCATCGGAGCTTCGAGTCTGACCTTACTCGGCTGGGCGATGCCATCGCACGGCGCCTTCTCCTGAAGCGACAGAGGACGCAGGGTGAGATGGCGTCCGGACAATCCCATTACCCGCTGGAGGACGCCTGGGTCGCTACGATCCACCGGTCCCCTGATGGTCTCGACCGGTGCGGCACGGGCGTCCTGATCGCAGACCGTATGGTGCTGACCTGCCGCCATACCCTTACCGATTGCGATGCTGGCTCTTCCGTGCCGTTGTGGGTGGAGTTCCCCAAGTGGGATGGCGGGTTGTCGCGCCGACGCCGGGCAGAGCTGTCGCTGCCGTCCGACGAGAGGCATGATCTGGCGTTGCTGAGCCTGGAGGAGGATGCACCCGAAGGTGTTACCGCCGCGCCGGTTCGGTGTCCCAAAGCGTCCGAGCTCGTCGGTAAGCGCTGGTGGGCGTTCGGGTTCCCGGACGGCTATCAGCACGGCAACGATGCGTCAGGGACAGTCGGCGCGGCGCTCGCCGATGGGTGCGTACGGATCGACAGCCGCCGGGAGCCGGAGTCCCGGTATCGGGTGCTCCCCGGCTTCAGCGGGGCGGGCCTGTGGTCACCTGACTACCAGGCTGTCGTCGGCATAGTCATCACTGCGAATGAAGCGGGCGACGGCGAGGCCGTCACCTTCCATCAAGCCGACCTTAGTTTCCCCGACCAGAACCTCCGCGAGCTCGCCCGGGCGTCTGCCGTCGACGCTGGCGAGGAGGCGATGAGGGCGTGGGGCTGGGCGCTGACGGGTGATCGTCAGGCGCGGCGGCACTGGCGTCCCCGGGGTCGCGGGGTCATCCGCGACAGCGAGCGCGGCTACCGGTTCTGTGGCCGGACCAGGGCCTTGACCGAGATCGTCGGTTGGCTGGACCGTGCCGGGCCCGACCGGCGGGTGTTGGTGATCACGGGTTCTCCCGGGGTCGGGAAGTCCGCGGTGCTAGGCCGGATCGTGACCACCGCCGACCCGACGCTGCGGGCCGAGTTGCCGGCCGACGACGCTGCGGTACGGGCCACCACGGGGTCGGTCGCGTGTGCCGTGCATGCCGATGGCAAGACCGCGCTGGAGGTGGCCACCGAGATTGCCCTTGCCGCGTCGGCAGCCCTGCCCGAGCGGGTCGAGGACCTGGTACCGGCGATCCAGGAGGCGTTGGCTGATCGCGGTGGCAGTCGGTTCAACGTGGTCATCGACGCGGTCGATCAAGCCAGAACCCCGGCGGAGGCACGGTCGATCGTTCGCGAGATCGCATCCCCGTTGGCCGAAGACTGCGCCGATGTCGGGGGACAGGTCGTGATTGGTGTACGCCGGGCCGACGCGGACGGAGATCTGCTGCGTACCTTCACCAATCCGACTGTGCTGATCGACCTCGACCAGCCCGAGTACTTCAACATCCGTGATCTGACCGAGTACGCGCTCGTCACACTTCAGCTTTCAGGGGACGAACGCACCGATAACCCCTACGCTGACCCGCACGTCGCCGCTCCGGTTGCGGCCCGCATCGCTGCACTTTCGGACCAGAACTTCCTGATCGCCGGACTGACCGCGCTCAGGCACGGCCTGTGGGACACCACCGCTGTCCAACCCGACCGGCTGTCCTTCGCACCGAGCGTCGAGCAGGCGCTGCGCGAGTACCTGCGCCCCATCCCACCGGTCGCCGGACTGTCCGCGGCCACCGTGCTGACCGTACTTGCCCTGGCCGAGGCGCCCGGACTGACCGTGGAAATGTGGACGATCGCGATTGGGGCGCTTACCCGTCATCATGTCCCCCGCTGCGACCTGGCCGAGTTCGCGCACGCGTCGGCCGCCAACTTCCTGGTGGAATCGGGCGACCGCGGCGCCGACCGCTCCTACCGGCTGTACCACCAAGCGCTCAACGACGCCCTGCTCGCCGACTCCGCACGGCACGATCGGCGAAAAGACGACGAGCGTGCCCTGACTCGGGCCTTCATCGACCATGGACGCAAAAAAGGGGGCTGGACCGAGGCCCCTCAATACCTGCTCCGGTCGCTGGCCGTCCACGCAGCCAAGGCTGGAATTCTCGACGAACTCCTCACGGACGCCGCATATCTCCTGCACGCCGACCTGCGGCGGCTGGTTCCGCTCGGCGATCATGCCACGACGCAGGCTGGACACGACAGAGCCCGGCTGCTGCGTCTCACGCCGCACGCCATCAACGCCGACGCACGAGCGCGTACGGCGATGTTCAGTGTCACCGAAACTCTTGAGGACCTGGGCAGCACATATACCAGGGGCAACTCGCCGGGACCGTACCGCGCCCGATGGGCGGCCACCAGGCATCAAACTGAGCGGGCTGTACTGGAAGGTCAAACCGGCAGCGTAGACGCGGTATGTGTGCTGCCAGCGTCCGACGGCCGCAGTCTGCTCGTCAGCGGTTGCGACGACGGAAGCATAAGAATCTGGGACACTGCCAACAGCGGCCTGCTACAGACCCTGGAGGGTTGCGCACCGATTCGCGCACTGTGCTCGTTGCCCGCGCCGAATGGCGGTCGCGCAAGGCTGGTCAGTGGCGGCGAACCCAGCGGGAGCATACAGATCTGGGATATCGAAACCGGAAGCGTGCTGCACACCCTCAGAGGCCACCGCGACGCCGTGAAGACGGTCTGCGCCCTGCCCACGCCCGGCGGAACCCTGCTGGCCAGCGGCAGCGCCGACCACACCGTGCGGATCTGGGATCCCGAGACCGGCATCCCGCTGCACACCATGAGAGGCCACGCCAAGGTCGTCAACACGGTCTGCGCCCTACCCACCCCCGATGGCCGCGCCCTGCTCGCCAGCGCCGGCGGCGACAATCTCCAGATCACCGGCACGGAAAAAGTGCGGATCTGGGACCCCCATCAAGGGAACCTGCTCCATACCCTGGAAAGCCGGGCACGGCAGATAAACGAATTGTGCGCTCTGCCCACCCCCGACGGCCGCGCCCTGCTCGCCAGCGCCGACAGTGATGGGATCGTGCGGATCTGGGATCCCGACGCCGGCCTCATGCACTCGGTCATGAAAGGCCACAACCTTGATGTGACGACAGTCTGCGCTCTGCTCACCCCCGGCGGCCAGACCCTCGTCGCCAGCGGCGGGAGAGACAAGACCGTACGAATCTGGGAGCCGGATGCCGGCATCATTCCGGCGTGGCCGGTACCACGCTCCATCCTGCAGTCCTATGTGGAAGGTGACCGCCTGTGGGTAACCACGTTGTGTGTCTTGCCGATGCCCGGCGGTCGCGACCTGATCGCCAGCGGCGGTGGCGACGACGGTGCGGTTCTGATCAAGGATCGGGATACCGGGACCCGCGTGCACGCCATACAGGCCGACAGGACTTGTGCGTACACGATATGTGCCGTGCCTACCCCCGATGGTCACACCCTGCTCGCCAGCGCCGGCTTCAGTGCACCCACCATTCGGATCTGGGATCCGCGGTACGGAAGCACCCCGCTGCGCACCTTGACGGGGCACACAGAGCTGTACACAATCTGCACCTTGCCCATGCCCGGCAGCCGCACCCTGCTCGCCAGCGCCGGCAGAGACCACGCCGTGCACATCTGGGACCTCGATAACGGTTCCCAGCTGCGCACCCTGAACGGTCACACCGATGAAATACACGCCATGTGTGCGCTGGCCGCGCCCAGCGGCCGCACCCTTCTCGCCAGCGCCGGCAGCGACCAGACCGTGCGCATCTGGGACCCCGACACCGCCACTCTGCTGCACACCCTGAACGGTCACACCGACGCGGTACGGGCCATGTGTGCCCTGCGCACACCCGGCCAACGCACCCTGCTCGCCAGCGCCGGCAGCGACCAGACCGTGCGCATCTGGGACCCCGACACCGCCACTCTGCTGCACACCCTGAATGGCCACACCGATGGGGTCTATGCGGTGTGCAGCGTGTCGGGACCCGGCCGTCGCAGACTACTCGCTAGCGGCGGTAGGGACCGTACGGTACGGATCTGGGACCCCGCCAACGGTCGAATGCTCGACGCAATCCAAGCGCATCACCCCGTACACGCAATGGAATACACGGCCAACGTCCTCATCGCCGGACTATCCGCCGGCCTCCTCGCCATCGAACTCACGGGAGTGATTCCGGCGGAAGCATCTGGCCTGCGGGTATAACGTGCCCTCTACGGCTCAGCAAGAATCCGTGGATCCATACGGCTCGATGGATGACACCGTGTCGTCACCGTGCCCGGCAGAGGCACAGCAGCAGCGTTGGTGACGGTCGGCGGTCCATGCCGGACGAGCGACAGTTCGGCCGGGGCCGTGGCTGGTGAGGCAGGTGGGACCGGTGTGACTATTGGGCGGTCGACACATTGCCCTGAAGGCGGCCTTCAGGACGTTGAGCGTCCTGAAGGCCGCCTTCAGGGCATTGGTCAACGCCCCATGCTGACCAACGCCTGACCCGCTGCCACGTGTGCGCGCTTCGTGGCCGCGGGGTCAGGCACCTTGAGAAACCGGTGGCCAGGCTCCAGCATTGACGAGTGAACCGCGCCGGGAAGCCGCACCCACCTGGTGCCATGCCCTGGCCGCGGCTGCTCCTGATGGTGATGCTCCTGTCGAACCCGGGTCACAGAACTCCGGGGTTCGGACGGAGAGGGGCGCGTATTCCGTGCCCGAGGAATCATCAGGCGCGTCAGTTGACACCGCGTAGTGGCAGGTGCCAAAAGTGTCAGTGGTTCGTCTGGTGTCCGTGCCCGTATGGAGACGAATCCAATCCGCACCTCGCGTACAGTTTCGAACGCGGCATCTGGGTCTGTCGCCAGCAACATCGGTTCGATCGCGGACTGTTGTGCCCGGGCTGCTGGAACATTGCCTTCGACCGGTCCGGAAAATGGCGATGCACACGTTCGGGCCGGCACATTGTGGAGCTGTATGCGAACCGGCTCTGTCCCGAATGCGGGGTCGGATTACCAGTCCGGCTTCGGGGCGCCCGCGAGTATGTCTGCCCTGCATGCGATCACAAGATCCCCGGGGGGGGGGATGACCGATGACGACCAATCTCCTCGGCAGCGGGCAGGTAGGCAGGTATTTCACCGTGGTCAGCGTGTTGCCGTCCGCGGTGCTGGTGCTCTACATATATCTGTTGGCCGGCACCGATCCCTGGTCCGGACCGTTACAATGGTCGGAGTTGGCGGATTTCCGGGCGCAGAACCTGGTGATCACGGGTATCGCGGTGATGGTGCTCGCCCTCGCGTTGAACCCACTCCAGTTCACCCTGATCCAGCTTATGGAGGGGTATTGGGGGAACTCACGGCTGGCCGTGCAGTTCGCGACCATCCGCACGATCTACCACCAGCGGCGCGCAGCGGAGCTCGACGGTCGCGCGCTCGCGGACGATGCGCCCGGTGCGGGGATGGTCGAGCGGACACGCGCCACCATCGACGCCACGGAGAGCGAACGGTTGTTCGCGTCTTATCCCGTCGAGCAGCGGGATTTCCTGCCGACCCGGCTCGGCAACGTGCTTCGCCGTTACGAGACCACGGTCGGGAAGCCCTACGGGCTCGATCCGCTGCTCTCCATCCCCCGGCTCGCGATGGTCGTTGGACAGCGCGAGCTCGGTTACGTCCGAGACCAGCGGGTGCAGCTCGAGCTGGCCATCCGCACCGCACTGCTGGCCGGGGCGGCGGTTGTGGCCACGGTGGTGCTCCTGTGGCGCCAGGGGTTGTGGATGCTGCTCGCAGCGGTGCCGTATGGCGTGGCTTTTCTGGCCTACCGTGGAGCCGTTGCCATCGCGCACGAGTACGGCACGAGTCTCGCCGTGCTCACCGAGTTCGGCCGATTCGACCTCTACCGGCGGTTGCACCTCCCGCATCCGCCCGACACCTCCGCCGAACGCGAGGTCAACGAGAAGTTGATGCGGATGTTCGACTTCGCCGACGAGACGCTGCGGTACCAGGAGCCACCCGCACCGGAGGGGTCGCTAACGCCGCAGGATGGAGCAGACACGAACCCGCCCGAAACCGACTAGCACGATCACAGCCACGACGCCTGCCATGATGCAGCTGTGCCGAATGCGAGCAAGGCTGACCAGAGCGGCGGGGAACCGACCGGTTCCACCGCAGCCGACCTCGACGCGGTCTGGGGAGCGGTGCCGGCGGAGGTACAGCGCCTGGAATCGGACGCTCCTCGGCCAGCCCGGAGATCGGGACCGACATCTTCGGACGATCTTCGCCCGCGCGACAAAATGCTCTGGTTATGGCCACTCTGCCTCATCGGCGCGATGGCGCTGCTCGGCCACTTCCTCGGACCATTTGGGGTGCTCCTCGGTGGCATCGGCACAATCGGCGTGCTCGTACTGTACGTTGGCTCTGGTTTTGTCAGACGGCCGGTGCAGCTCTCGATCTGCGCCGGCGCCTGTGCGCTGCTCACCGTCGTTTACTTCGCCTACGTCAATGAATTTCCCAGCAACCGGACGGCCCCCGAGTCACCCAAGATCACAATGGCGGACGGCAGGGAGCTGAGCCTGGCCGAACTGCGCGGCGGCGACGCCCGCGGGGCCGTGCTGACCGGCAACAGGCTCAATGGCCTGGACCTGTCCCGCGCCGAACTCGAAGGGATCACCGCGCCCGGGGTTCCCATGAAGGGCGCCATTCTGGACGGGGCCCATCTCGCGGGCGCCGACCTGCATGGTGGTGATCTCCAAGACGTCCGCCTCCACCGGGCGGACCTGCGCGGCGCGAACCTCACCGGCACAAACCTGTCTCGCGCCGACCTGACCGACGCGTGCCTTCGCGGCGCGAACCTCACCGGTGCGACCCTCGACGGCGCCGATTTCAGAGGCGCGGGCGTCACTGACGCCGCCGTCAGTCCAGCGGCACGCTCGGCCGCAAGGAACTGGCCGGCCTCGGACCTGCCGTGCTGAAACAGGGACCGGCTGAGGAAACCGGCGGTGTGCTCACCGTCTGCACCGATTCCCACGGCAACTGTCAGGTAACCGGCCAGGGCTACCTCCGGCTCCTCGACGCTACGGCTGGCGTTCCAGTCCCCCGGCCCGGACGTGCCATCGGAGTCTGACCGTCCGGACATGATGTTGCCGGCCACCGCACGGCCGCGCCGGGGTGACGATCGGTCACCTGCTGAAGCCTGCGGTCAGTCCACTGAGGATGTGGCGCCGGCCCACTACGTAGAGGGCCAGGATGGGCAGTGTGGTCAGCACGACGGAGGCGAGGATCGCCGGGACGTTCACGCTGTACTGGCCCTGGAAGGTCCAGAGGGCCAGCGGGAGCGTCCGTTTGCTGGGGCTCTGGGTGAGGATCAGCGGCAGCAGGAATCCGTTCCAGATGAAGAGTGCGTTGTAGATGGTCACGGTGACCACCGCCGGGCGGGTCAGCGGCAGTGCCAGGCGCCACAGCATTCCCCGTTCGGTGACGCCGTCGAGCCGCATCGATTCGAACAGTTCCTTGGGTACGTCGCGGATGAAGTTTGACAGCACCAGTACCGACAGCGGGATGGCGAAGGCGATCGACGGCAGCACGATCGCGAGCAGGCTGTCGTAGAGGTGCAGCCTGATGATGATCAGGTACACCGGGATGATGGTGGCCTGCAAGGGGATGGCCAGGCCCATCAGGAACAGGGAGTTCACTGATCGGAGGAACCAGCCTCGACCGCCGCGCACGATGGCGTAGGCGGCCATGAAGGACACGGCGACCGCGGGGACGACGGCGCCGACGGTGACCACGAGGCTGTTGAGGAAGTACTGGGCGAAGTCCGATTTGATGACCAGCCGGTAGTTGGCCAGGGTCGGACTGTCCGGCGGTACCAGGGGGTTGGTGGTGTAGTAGCTGCTCTGTGCCTTGAAACTGGTGATGACGATCCAGTAGAGCGGGATGATGATCACCGCGAGCCACAGCCATCCGGCCAGGCCGGCGAGCCAGTTGCGGCGGACCTTGCGCGGGCCGGCGAGGCGTGGCCGGGTGGCTGCCACGGCGTGCTGTTCCCGTTGGGGGGTCAGGGTGGTCGCCATGTCAGGCCGCTCCCTCCAGCTGGCTGGCGCTGGCGTCGCGGCCGCCGAGCCGGCGCAGCAGCAGCGCCAGGGCCAGTCCGACCAGAACGAGGATGACGGCGATCGCGCTGGCCGGGCCCATCAGGTTGGCCTGGAATCCACGCTTGTACATGTCCAGGGCGAGCACGCGGGTGGCGTCGCCCGGCCCGCCCGCGGTCAGCACGAAGATGAGGTCGAAGAAGGTCAGCGACCCGATGACCATCAGCGTCGAGGAGGTGATGATGGTGTATTTCAGCTGGGGCAGCGTGATGCTGAAGAACTGGCGTACCCGCCCGGCGCCGTCGATCTCCGCCGCCTCGTACAGTGAGCGCGGAATCTGGCGTACGCCGCCCTGGTAGATCAGCGAGTGGAATGGGATGAACTGCCAGGACACCACGAAGACGACCACGCCGAGGGCGAGGCCGGGCTTGCCCAGCCAGTCCTGGCTGAGCAGGCTGATCTTCAGCCCGGCGCCGAGCCCGAAGTTGGGGTCCAGCAGGGCTTTGTAGGTGATGGCGATGGCCGCGGAGCTGAGCAGCAGCGGTACGAAGTACAGCACCGCCAGGATGGCGCGGTAGCGCTGGTGGCCGGCCAGGAACACGCCGAGCAGCAGGCTGATCGGCGTCTGGGCGACCCAGGACAGGGCCATCACCAGGAAGGTCACCCAGAGCGCGTGCGGCAGGCCGGGGTCGGTGAGCACCGTGCGCCAGCTGGCCGTCCCGGCCAGGTTGATGACGCCGAGCCCGTCCCAGGAGGTGAAGCTGAGCAGGAGCACACCGACCAGCGGGATCACCCCGAAGCCGACGAAGAACACCAGCGCTGGCACCGCCAGCCACCCGAGGGAGCCGCGACGCGCCGAGGTCGCGACGTCACTCACTTCAGCACCTCGCAAGCTCGGTGCTGAAGCTCAGACACTGTGCCCAACGATTCGCTTCGCGAGCTCCGCTCATTGGCCGATGACGGCGTTCATGGCGTCGGCGAACTGCTGCGGCGAGATCGACAGCTGGAACAGCTTGGAGATGTTGTCCAGCAACGCCTCCGCCGCGGTCGGGCTCAGCGCCTGGTCCCAGGACTGCGCGAACGTCTTGGCCTTGCCGGCCGTGTTGTAGACGAACTTCAGGAAATCGGCGTCCTTGGAGGAGGCCAGCTGGCTGTCGGCGCCCTGGAGGGCCGGCACCCCGCCGGTGCCGATCCACTGTTTGACCTCCTCGTCGGTGAGCACACCGGCGGTGAAGAACTGCTTGGCGATCTTCTTCTCGTCGGCGCTCGCCTTGGACGAGATCGACATGTACTGGGCCGGGTTGCCCACGGTGTTGCTCGGGTCGCCCTTGCCGCCCTCGACCGGCGGGAAGTTCAGGTAGCCGAGGCTGCCGCTGGAGACGAAGTCGCCGCCGTCGTTCTGCTGGATGCCGTACGACCAGGTGCCGTGCAGCATCATCGCGGCCTTGCTGGTGTACAGCAGGGCCTGGTCGGCGTTGGAGTCGGCGGTGATCGAGGAGAACCCCTTGATGAACCCGTTGGCCTTGACCAGGTCCTGCGCCCTGGTCAGCGCGGTGATGGCGGCCGGGTTGGACCAGGCGTTCTTCTCGCCCTCGAAAACGGCCTGGAACACCTCGGGGCCGCCGATGCGGTCGAAGAGGAACTCCAGCCACATCATGTTGGTCCAGCGTGACTGCCCACCGAGGGAGAACGGCGCGATGCCTTTGGCGTTGAACGTCGACACCAGCGCCATGAGGTCGCCCCAGGACTGCGGCGGCTTCGCGCCCACCGAGTCGAAGACCTTCTTGTTGTAGAACAGGACGATCGGCTGCACCGTCTCGCACGGCATCGCGTAGATCTTGCCGTCCACCGTGGCGGCCGCGAACGAGGTCGCCAGCAGCCGGCTCTTGACCGCGGGGTTCTCACTGAACCAAGACGTGAGGTCGTCGACCTGGCCGGCCTGCACGTAGGAACGCAGCGTCCCACCGCCCCAGCCCCAGATGAGCGTCGGCGCCTGACCGGCCCCGATCGCTGTCTTGATCTTCGTCTTGAACGCGTCGTTCTGGAAGCCGGTCGCCGTGATCTGGCCGTTGGGGTTGGCCGTGTTGAATCGCTTCACGGCGTCCACCCGGATACCCTCCTGGGGCTGACCGGTCAGATACCAGTAGCTGGCCTTGGCACCCGCGCCGCCACCGGTGCCGCTGCCGCTGGGGCCGGCGGTTCCGCAGGCTGCCGCGAGCGCCGCGCCGGCGGGCAGGCCCATGGCGAGACCGAGGAAGGCACGCCGGGACGTGGTTGTGGACCCCATGTTGATCACCGGATCTCTCTCGAAAATTTTCGAATGTGTACCGGAGTATTCGAATTTAGTTGTGGCTATTGCTGGCGTCAAGATGCCGATACCCAGGTCAAACAGCTACGAACACCCCGAAAGCTCTTTCGAAAAGTTGCGATATGATAACGGCCGCTCCTGGTCGGGTTCAGCCAGCGGTGATGTCCAGTTTGCCGATCTTGTTGGGGGTCAGTAGGCCGAACCAGACGGCGCCGGGTTGGTGGGTGTTGATGTCGCAGGGGTAGGAGGCCGAGGATGGGGTGCTCCACATCCGGACCTCAAGGGTAGTGGGGTTGAACCGGGCGATCTGGTTGCCCAGTCCGGCGGCCGCGGGGAAGCTGACCGAGAAATAGATGTTTCCGTCGCTGGCTTCGGCGATGGGGCCGGCCATCGGCAGCGGGTTGCCGATACTGCCGCCGAGCAGGCCGCCCAGGATGCTGGTCAGCAGGCCGTTGATGCCCAGTAGCGGGTATTCGGTGATCTGCCCGCTGCCCGGGTTGATGCGGGCGATCTTCATGCCGAGCGACTCGCCGACCCAGATCGAGCCGTCCGCAGCGGTGCGCACGCCGACCGGGAACGAGGCGAGGGTGGGCATCGTGTACTGGACGAACCGGTGGGTGTCCACGTCCAGCGTGGCCACCTTGTTCAGCTGCGGCAGGTCGAACACCACGGTGCGGCCCGGGCCCGGCTTGATGATGCCGAACAGCGCGCCGAGCTGGCCGAGGATCTCGCCCGGCACGCGATAGCTGCTCCACGCCCCGGTCGCCGGGTCGTACCGGCCGATCGAGTCGAGCCCGCCGAGGGTGAACCACAGGGCATCGTCCGGTCCCAGCGCGATGTCGTTGGCCAGCCCGACACCGGTGTGCAGCGGGATGCCGAGTGGCTGCGTGTTGAACGCGTTGGCCCACGGCAGCGCGAACTCGGTCATGCCGCCGTCACTGGTGTCCACCCGGAGCAGGCTGTTCCCGGTCACTTGGGGCATCCAGAGGTTGCCGGCGGGATCGAGGTCCATGCCGCCCGGCACCGACAGGGGCATCGGCGTGCTGTGGTTGGTGAACTGGCCGGTGCCCGGTTCGAACCGGGCGACCTGGCTGCTCAGGTACTGCTCGACCCAGAGCGCTCCGCCGTGGTCGAACTCGACCTCGCACACCCCGCCCACCGGGATCGACGAGGGAACCGGGCCGTACTCGGTGATCGGTGCCGTCGCGGTGGCGACCGCCGGAGCGGCGGTCAGGCAGATCGAGGCGACGACAACCACCGCCACCAACCGAAACCGTCGGTGACCGCGGCGTGCTGCGTACATCGTGAACCCCCTATGCGTGGCCCTCCAGTATCTCGGTGACGAGGGCGGCGATCGGGCAGGGTTCGGGAACGCATCAGGGTGACGTCTGCGCGGTGCGGATGGCGGCTCAGCGGGGCAGGACGAGGTAGGCGGGGTCGCAGGGAAGCAACGTCACGTTGATGGCCTAGAGGGCAAGCATCGTCACGCTCACTCCCCAGTATCAGCGGCGTGTCAGCGGGTGCTTGGCCGGCTGTCAGCGACCCGGGCGATCGTCGTCGCGACCAAGAAACACAAGGGGAGCCACGATGACGAACACCCTGTACCAACCGGCCATCACCGTTACCGGGCTGCGAAAGTCCTTCGGCGACAACCTGGTGCTCGACGGGATCAACCTGACCGTCCACCAGGGGACGATCTTCGCTCTGCTGGGGCCGAACGGCGCCGGTAAGACGACCATGGTCCAGATCCTGTCCACGCTGATCAGTTCGGACGCCGGCGACGTCACCGTCGCCGGGCACGACCTGGCCTGCGAACCGGACGCGATCCGCGCCGCGATCGGGGTGACCGGCCAGTTCTCGGCGGTGGACAAGATCCTCACCGGTGAGGAGAACCTGCGCCTGATGGCCGCCCTGAACCACCTGGACCGGGAGGAGGGCCGGCGGCGGGTGGCCGAGCTGCTGGAACGGTTCGACCTGGTCGAGGCCGCCAAGAAGCCGGTGCAGACCTACTCCGGCGGCATGCAGCGCCGGCTCGACCTGGCGATGACCCTGGTCGGGAAACCGCGGGTGATCTTCCTGGACGAGCCGACGACCGGCCTCGACCCGCGCAGCCGGCGCGGGATGTGGCAGATCATCCGCGAGCTGGTGGCGGGCGGCGTCACCGTCTTCCTCACCACGCAGTACCTGGACGAGGCCGACGAGCTGGCCGGCCGGATCGCCCTGCTCGACCACGGGCGGATCGTCGCCGAGGGCACCCCGGACGAACTGAAGCGGCTCATCCCGGGCGGCCACATCAGCCTGCGGTTCGCCGACGCCGGCGCGCTCAACACCGCGGCCCGCGTGCTGGGCACGACGTCCCGCGACGACGAGGCGCTCACCCTGCAGGTGCCCGGCGACAGCGGGGTCACCGCGCTGCGCGAGCTGCTCGCCCGGCTGGACGAGTGGTCGATCGAGGTCGCGGAGCTTTCCGTGCACACGCCGGACCTCGACGACGTCTTCCTCACCCTCACCGGCCGCACCGACGACACCCAGAAGGAGACCGTTCGATGAGCACCGTAGCCATGGCGTCCTACCCCTTGCGGGACACGTGGACCATGATCTGGCGGCAGCTGAAGCACATGCAGCGCTACCTGAACCTGACGATCCAGCTTGCCCTCATCCCGATCCTGTTCCTGCTGCTGTTCGTCTACGTCTTCGGCGGCACGCTGGGCGACGGGCTCGGCGGCGGGTCGGGCGGCCGGGACGCGTATGTCAACTACGTGGTTCCCGGAATCCTGATGATGATGGTGACCGCCGGGAACACCGGGACGGCGGTCTCGGTCTCGATGGACATGACCGAGGGCATCGTCGCCCGGTTCAAGACCATGGCCATCGCCCGGGTATCGGTGCTGACCGGGCACGTGGTCGGCAGCCTGATCCAGGCGGTGCTCGGCCTGGTGCTGGTCATCGGGGTGGCCCTGCTGGTCGGGTTCCGGCCGAATGCCACGGCGGTCGAGTGGCTTGCCGCGTTCGGTGTCCTCGTGATGATCAGCTTCGCGCTCACCTGGCTGTGTGTCGCGCTCGGCATGGTCGCCAAGAGCCTGGAGACGGCGAGCAACTACCCGCAACCGTTGATCTTCCTGCCGTTCCTGGGCAGCGGGTTCGTGCCGACCGACTCGATGCCGTCCTGGCTGCGCGTGTTCGCCGAGCACCAGCCGTTCACCCCGTTCATGGAGACCATCCGGGGGCTGCTGCTGGGCACCGGAATCGGCAGCAGCGCCATCCTCTCGGTGGCCTGGTCCGCCGCCATCGCGCTGGGCGGCTACCTGTGGGCGAAGAAGCTGTTCAACCGGCAAGCGTGACCGCGGCGAGCTCCAGTGCCGTACCGGCGGTCGCGTCCTCGCCGTGCCGGGCCGCCTCGGTGAACTCCCGTTCGCCGAGCGCGGCCCGCGCGGCTTCGGCCACCCGCGCGACGTCCGGGTTGGACCGGTCGGGCATGCCGCGCACCGCCGTGGCGGCCGCCAGCAGCCGGGCCGCCTCACCCGGCTTTCCTTGGCGCAGAGCCAGATCCGCCACTGCGACGAGCATCTGGGCGATCGTCGGCGCGTGCCCGGACTGGACCGCGATGCGCAGTGCCTCGGCGTGCCGGGCGCGGGCCGAGTCGAGGTCACCCGCCAGCGCGTCCAGAGATCCATGCGCGCCAAGAGCCCTCGCGGTCCAGACCGGATGGACGGCGATGTGCCGCACCGCCGCCTCGGCCCGCCCGAGCTGCGCCCGCGCCTCGACCGGATCTCCTTGCCAGAGCGCCAGCTCGGCCTTGGCCCCGGCCAGCCCGGCGAGCGCGTCCGGCCAGCCGGCCCGGCCGGCGTCCCGCTCGGCCGCGGCCAGCGCCACCGCACTGCCCGCGTGGTCGCCCCGCAACCAGTACAGCTGTGCCTGCCGGGCGCGCATCCACACCCCGTCCTCGACGGTGCCCACCTCGGTGACGACGTCGATGGCCTGCTCGTAGTGGGTGATCGCGGCGGTCAGGTCGCCGCGCTGGGCGACCAGGTCGGCGAGGGTGCTGAGGGCGAACGCGATGCCCCAGCGCTCGCCGATCGCCTGGAACTCGGCCAGACCGGCCGCGATGTCGGCCTCCGCCTCCGCGTGCGGCGCTCCGGAGAAGATCCGCATGCGGGCGCGGCTGAGCAGGGTCTGCGCCCGGACCCACGGGTCCGGATCACTCACCAGGACGTCCAACGCGTCCGGTGCGACGGGCGTCCCGGTCGTGGAGCTCTGCAGCAGCACGTCCAGCGGCTCCAGGAAGCGGAGCAGCGGGTGCGGGGATTTCGCTTGCCTGGCAAGGACCAGTGCCTTGTGCAGATGGTCCGCCGTGGCCCGCTCGTCGCCCAGCCCGGCCGTGGCGAACAGCACCGACGCCGCATAGGCCATCGCCAGCGCGCCGTTCTCGGCCGGCCCCGGCACCGCGAGGGCGGCCGCGGCGAGCTCCGAGCCCTCCGCTTTGTGCCCGGACAGCCACCAGTACCAGGCGGCGGCCGCGACCAGCCGCGCGGCGGTGCCGGCGTCTCCGGCCGCGATCGCGCCGCGCACCGCGGAGGTGATGTTGTCGTGCTCGGCGGCCAGCCGGTCCAGCCAGAGCAGCTGCCCGGCCCGGCGCAGGTGCGGATCGGCCTGCTCGGCGAGCTCGGCGAAGTAGGTCGCGTGCGCGAGCCGGACCGTCTCCCGCTCACCGGCCTCGTCGAGCTTGACGAGCCCGTACGCCTTGATCGTCTCCAGCATCCGGTAACGCCCGTCGCCCGCGGTCACCAGCAGCGACTTGTCGGTCAGCGCGTCGAGCAGGTCAAGTTCCCGGCCGGTGCCGCACACCCGCCCGGCGGCCTCGACGCTCGCGCCGCCGGAGAACACGGCCAGCCGGCGCAGCACCACCCGCTCCGCAGCGGAGAGCATCTCCCAGCTCCAGTCGACCACCGCGCGCAGCGTCTGGTGCCGGGGCAGGGCCGTCCGCGCGCCGCCGGTGAGCAGCTGGAACCGGTCGTCGAGCCGGCTGGCCAGCTGCTCGACGGACAGGGTGCGCAGGCGGGCGGCGGCCAGCTCGATGGCCAGCGGCATGCCGTCCAGTGCCCGGCAGACCCGCACCACGGCCGGCAGCGTCGCCTCGGTGACCGCGAACCCGGGCCGGGCCGCGGCCGCGCGGTCGCCCAGCAACCGGACCGCGGCGTGCGCCATCGCCCCGGTCAGGTCCGCGTCCCGCGGCGGCAGGGCCAGCGGCTCGACCGGCCACAGCGCCTCGCCGGTGATGGCGAGCGGCTCCCGGCTGGTGGCCAGGATCCGCAGCCGGGGGCACTCGCCGAGCAACCGGTCGGCCAGCGCCGCGACCGCGCCGATCACGTGCTCGCAGTTGTCCATGATCAGCACGGCGCCGCGGCCCCGCAGCGCCGCCACGAGCCGGTCGGCCGGTTCCCCGGCGGGCGCCGGACCGCCCAGCGCCTGCTCCCGCAGGCCCAACGCGGACAGCACCGCCTGCGGCACGTCCGCGCCGTCGGTGACCGGCGCGAGCTCCACCAGCCAGACCCCGTCCGGGGTCTGCTCCACCAGCGTGCGCGCCACCTCGGTGGCCAGCCGGGTCTTCCCGGAGCCACCCGGCCCGGTCAGCGTCGTCAGCCGGAACTCGCCCAGGAGCTTGCCGACCTGTGCCACGTCGTCGTCCCGGCCGACGAAGCTGGTCAGCCCGGCCCGCAGGTTCGTCCGCGGCCGGCCGTCCACGGCCGGGGGCGCAGCCAGCTTCCCGCGCAGCAGCGCGGTGTGCAGGTCGGACAGCTCCGGCGACGGGTCGGCCCCCAACGCGTCGGCCAGCGCCTCCCGCGCCCGCTCGTAGACGGCGAGCGCCGCGGCCGGCCGCCCGGCCGCCGCCAGCGCCCGCATCAGCGCACCCACCAGCCGTTCCCGCAGCGGATGCCCGGCCACCAGCGACGTCAGCTCCGTGGTCAGCGCACCGCCGCGACCCAGCCGGAGATCCGCTTCGACCCGCGCCTCCACCGCCGCCAGCCGCAGCTCCGCCAGCCCGGCCAGCGGCGCCCGGAAGTACTCCGCCTCCGCCACGTCCAGCAGCGCCGGGCCCCGCCACAATCCGAGCGCCTCCCGCAGCAACCCGGCGGCACCGGCCGGATCCGGGTCCGACCGGCCGGCCGCGACCAACCGCTCGAACCGCGCCACGTCCACCGCGTCCGGCTCGATCACCAGGCGGTACCCGGCCGGATGAGACTCGACCACGGCCTGCGGCACCGCCCGGCGCAGCCGCGACACCAGCGCCTGCACCGCGTTCACCGCCCCGGCCGGCGGCTCCTCCCCCCAGATCCCGTCGACGATCCGCGCCAGCGACACCACCCGCCCCGGCTCCAGCGCCAGCACGATCAGCAGTGTGCGCAACCGGGCCCCCGCCACCTCGACGGCGGCCCCGTCGTCGGCCCGCACCTCCAGCGGCCCCAGCATCCCGATCCACACCTCCGCGATTCTGCCCCGCGGACACCGCCGGCCGTGCCAGCGGGGGATCAGGCCAGCTCGACCGGGTCCTCGCCGAACAGCACGACCGGGCAATGGCTGTGGCGGCGATCGGGTACCGCCACAACCGTCCGTCGGACCAATATCAACAACGCGCGGTCCTGTTGACACGGATGCTGAAAGGCGCGGTCAGGGTACTCCCGCCGAAAACGATTTCGGCGGCAGGCACGTCCCGGCCTTCGTCCCCGGCTGTTGACCGTGACGACTCGTGTCGTTACCGTGATGCCATATGTCCGATCGACCAAACAGTGTTCGGTATCTCGGACATCTGGGAGCGCTCCCAGGAGGGCGGCTTCGAGGTTGAGAGGGGTTCGCGGTAGCCGGCTGACCGAACGCAGCGTCGCGGCCGCCACCTCTTGACGCACCGGCTCTCCCCGGCGAGAGAAGGCAACGATGCCAGTTCCGACTCGTCCCCTCCGAACGGAGCTTTGTCGCGCGCCGCGCCGCCACCTCGGGTGGTCACACCTCACTGCGAGACAAAGGAGTACATCCATGTTCTTTCGACCGCCTCGGCGTCGATCTCGCCTGTTGACGCTGGTGGGGGCGATCGCGCTCGGCGCCGCCGCAATGGTCGCCGTGCCCGGTAGCTCCTCGGCCGCGGGGCCAGGGCCGTGTGACATCTACGCTTCCGGTGGCACGCCGTGTGTGGCCGCGCACAGCACGACCCGGGCGCTGTTCGGCGCGTACAACGGCCGGCTGTATCAGGTGCGGCGGGCGTCGAACAACCAGACCCTGGACATCAACACGCTCGCCGCGGGCGGGGTGGCCAACGCCGCCGCGCAGGATTCGTTCTGTGCCGGCACGACCTGCCTCATCACGATCATCTACGACCAGACCAGTCGCGGGAACCACCTCACCCAGGCGCCTCCGGGCGGGTTCCAGGGTCCGGCTCCGGGCGGATTCGACAACCTGGCCAACGCCACCGCGGCACCGACCGTGCTCAACGGCCAGCGGGCCTACGGCGTGTTCGTGGCCCCGGGTACGGGCTACCGCAACAACAGCGCCACCGGCACCGCGACCGGGGACCAGCCGGAGGGGATGTACGCGATCTTCGACGGCACCCACTTCAACGGCGGCTGCTGCTTCGACTACGGCAACGCCGAGCGGAACAGCCGCGACAACGGCAACGGCACCATGGAGACCATCTACTTCGGCAACATCAGGGTCTGGGGCACCGGCACCGGCAACGGGCCCTGGATCATGGCCGACCTGGAGAACGGTCTGTACTCCGGGGTGAACTTCGGCTTCAACGCCAACGACCCGACCATCAACTTCCGGTACACCACCGCCATCGTCAAGGGCGAGCCCAACCACTGGTCCATCCGCGGCGGCAACGCCCAGTCCGGCGGCCTGTCCACCTTCTACAACGGACCGCGGCCCAACGTCGCGGGCTACAACCCGATGCGCAAGGAAGGCGCCATCCTTCTCGGCATCGGCGGCGACAACAGCAACGGCTCGGCCGGCACCTTCTACGAAGGCGTGATGACCTCCGGCTACCCCTCCGAGGCCACCGAGAACTCGGTGCAGGCCAACATCACCGCCGCCGGCTACGGCAACGGTGGCGGTGGCGGCACCACCGGGCCGCTGCACGCGATCGGCGCCGGAAAGTGCCTGGACGACCCGAACGGCACCGCCACCCAGGGCACCCAGCAGCAGATCTTCGACTGCAACGGCCTGGCCGCCCAGACCTGGACGCGTACCGCGTCGAACCAACTGACGATCACCGTCGGTGGCACGACGCTGTGTCTGGACGCCTCCGGCCGCGGTACCACCAACGGCACCCCGGTGATCATCTGGGCCTGCAACGGGCAGACCAACCAGCAGTGGAACCTCAACGCCAATGGCACCGTCACCGGCGTCCAGTCCGGACTGTGCCTCGACGTGAGCGGCGCCTCCACCGCCAACGGCGCCAAAGTCCAACTCTGGGCCTGCAACGGCCAAAGCAACCAGCAATGGCGGCTCGGCTGACCATGCCATCAATGCGACGAAGGCGTCCGTTCGCGCCGGGCGTGGCGAAGGACGCCTTCGTCGCAGAGCCGACACCGGTTCAAGGGAGATCTCATGAAGGCCAGGAGAGCAGTCCTCGGTTGCGCAGGGGTCGTCACGCTGTTCCTTGCCACAGCTCCGTTACCGGCGAGTGCCGCGTCGACGGTGGCGGTTGACGGCGGCACGACCTTCCAGCGGATCGACGGATTCGGTGTGTCCGAGGCGTTCGGTCAGGCCAACTCGATCCGCAACGCGAACAGCACGACCCGGCAACGAGCGCTGGACCTGCTGTTCAGCACGACCACCGGCGCCGGGTTCAGCATTCTGCGCAGCATCATTCCCTCGGGTGGCGACTCCATCGAGCCGAGGTCACCGGGCAGTCCGTCGGCGACCCCGACCTATGTCTGGAACGGCAACAACGACGCCCAGGACCAGGGTCAGGTGTGGTTGGCCCGGCAGGCGCGGGGCTATGGCGTCACCAATTTCTACAACGACGCCTGGAGTGCGCCGGGGTTCATGAAGACCAACAACAGCGAGGCCAACGGCGGCTCGCTGTGCGGCACCCCGGGCGCCTCCTGCGCCTCCGGAGACTGGCGGCAGGCCTACGCCAACTACCTGGTCCAGCACGCGAGGTTCTGGGCCTCGGTCGGGCTCACCCCGTCCGCGGTCGGGTTCGTGAACGAGCCGTCGCTGACCGCCAGCTACTCCAGCATGCTGGTGAACCCGACGCAGGCCACCAGTTTCCTCGCGGTCCTCGGCCCCGCCATGCGGGCTTCCGGGCTGCCCACCAAGGTCGTGTGTTGCGACACCCTGGGCTTCAACCTCCTGCCCAACTACGTCAGCTCTCTGGCCGGCAACCCGGCGGCGAACTCCGGCGTCGGGCTGTTCACCAGCCACGGCTACTCCGGCGCACCCACCTCGCCGGTCAGCACCGGCGGCCGGCCGGTCTGGGAGTCCGAGTGGTCGATCAACGGCAGCACCTTCGTCACCGCATGGGACGACGGCAGCCAGAGTTCCGGACTCACCTGGGCGCAGCGCGTCCACACCGGCATGACCCGCGCCAACCTCAACGCGTTCCTGTACTTCTGGGGCGTCAGTTCGACCAGCCACGACAGTTCCCTGATCGGGTTGAACGGTTCGACCCTGACGCCGACCAAGCGGTTCTACGCGCTGGCCAACTACAGCCGGTTCATCCGTCCCGGTGCGACCCGGATCGCGGCCAGCAGCGGGGACAGCGCGCTGAACGTCTCCGCCTACCGCAACACCGACGGCTCCCTCGCCATCGTGGTCCTCAACACCGGCACCAGCAGCGCGTCCACCACGTTCACGGTGGCCAACGCCGGCCTGACGAGCGGGACGGTCACCCCGTTCCTCACCAACGCAACCGCCAGCACCGCCGCACAGACCGCGATTCCGCTCAACGGCGGCGCGTTCGGCGCGAACGTCCCGGCCCGGTCGCTCGTCACCTACCGGATCACCCGCTAGCGCGTGTCGCAAAGGGGGTGAGCCGGGCAAATGCCATGAAGGGTCCCTTCGGGACGCTCAACGACAGGAAGGGCCCCTTCGTGACAGAAGCGGCTCACCCCTACCCTTCTGTCCACAGTGGAGCTTTGCCGTAGCGACCCATCCGCGCCCGTCCGGCGTGCGAAGAACAAGCGTCACGAACCGCGGGGCACAGGACAGGGGCTACTGGTGAGGCGTTCGACCACAGGCAGGCACCGGGCGGATCGGCGGTGGCCGGCGGCGAGGGTGGGCGCCGCGGCCGTTGCCGGTGCCACCATCGCGCTCGCGACGACCGCGGCCGCGCCGGAGGTGCTCAGCGCACGTCCAGCCGAGCAGCGGAACGTGTCCGCGCTGGGCAGGGCCGGCGAGAGCGTCGACGTCGAGAAGATCAAGCCGGGTTTGTGGTTCACCGACTACTCGGGCCCGATTCCTTTCGCCGATGTACCCGACGTGCCGGCCAGCATGAGCGACATGACCGGCATGGGCGAGATGATGCCGGAGGTCGACGCCGGCCCGCAGGCGCCGCGGTCGTTCAGTGGCGGGGTCCCCTCCCCCGTGCTCGACGCGTACCGCACCGCGGCGGAGACGATGAACCCGATGGCGCCCCGCTGCCATATCCCGGTGGAACTCCTTGCGGCCATTGGAAAGGTCGAGAGCGGGCACGCCAGGGGCGGGCGGGTCGACAAGAACGGCACCACGGTGACCCCGATCCTCGGCCCGGTGCTCGACGGCAACGGGTTCGCCGCGATCGCCGACACCGACGACGGTGTGCTGGACGGAAACCCCACCTGGGACCGTGCGGTGGGGCCGATGCAGTTCATCCCGGGTACCTGGCGGCGTTGGGGCGCCGACGGGAACGGTGACGGCAAGCTCGACCCGCACAACGTCTACGACGCGAGCCTCGGCGCGGCCCGCTACCTCTGCTCCGGCAACCGGAACCTGGCCGACCCGGCGGACCGCGACGCGGCCATCCTCAGCTACAACCGCTCCACCGCATACCGGAACATGGTCGTGCGCCTGATGGAAGCCTACGCGGCCAGCCTATGACCCTGTGGGCAATGGCGTGCAGCATGACCCGAGGTGTTGCACCGCAGGCGGTGGGATGCGCTTGGCCTCGGCTACGACTTCGGCGAGCATGCGTTCCCGCTCGGCCCGGTTGATGAACCGTCCATTGGCGACGATCGCGTGAATGCGCCGGGTATTGCGGATGTCCGTGAGCGGGTTGCCGTCCACGACCAGGAGGTCGGCGAACCTTCCGGGCGTGACGGTTCCGCTCACCTGTCCCATACCCACCGTACGGGCGGCATCCCGGGTCGCGGACAGGATGGCCTGCATGGGGGTCAACCCGATCCGCACCATCAGCTCCAGCTCGTCGTGGAGGCAGAATCCCGCGAGGACGTACGGGGCCAGGAACCCGCCGTCGGTACCGGCGACCATGGTCACGCCGGCGTCGGCGGCGTCGCGCACGAGCCGCGCCGACGCCTCGAAGAACGCTCGGTTCGCCGCGACCTGGTCCGGTGGCAGTGATCCCTCCCCCACCGCCCAGCGCAGGCGGAGCACCCACTCCGGCACGTATTTCTCGCGGCTCACGTCCCTGATTTCGTCGGGCGAGGACGTGAAGAGCTTCAGCACGGTCAGCGTCGGGGTCAGCGCGGTGCGGTTGCGCGCCAGAGTGTCGAACACCCCGGCCGCGCGCCGCGGGTCGTAGGACTTGATCGCCTGCCGCTCCAGCTCGCGCACCGCGAAGAAGTAGTCGAACGGACTGGCGGGGTCGACGGGCGTGTTCTCGATGGCGTGCCGGATCTCGTCGCGGGCGCTGGACACGTCGACGTACAGCGCGTACAGGTGCTCCTGGGTGCGCATGCCCAGGGCGCTCGACCGGACCACCGAAACCGTGTCCGGCGCGTGCCCGGCGATCGGCAGACGCAGCCGCTCCGCCTCACCGGCGACCGCGGCGAGCGTGTCGTCGCGGAGGAGTGAGTACACCTTGACGAAGTCGGCACCGTCCCGTTTCGCCTGGCGCACCGCGGCCCTGGCTTCGGCCGCCGTCCGCACCTGGATGGGACTGTTGTCGCGCCACAGGTTGACCAGCCACGAGTTCGGTCCGTCCACGATGTTGCTGGCGACCACCATCCGCGGTCCGAGGATCTCGCCCGAGGCGATCCGCCGGTGCACCGCGCGGACGAACGGGACGCCCCACATCTCCCGCACGCTCGTGACACCGTTGGCGATGTACAGCGGGAGCAGGATCCGGTCCAGGTCGACGGTGTGCGTGTGCATGTCCCACAGTCCCGGTAGGACATACTTGCCGCGCAGATCGACCACGCGGACCCCGGCCGGGGGCGCGATCCCGTGCTGTCCGACGGCCAGGATCCGGTTGCCGGCCACGACGATCGTGGTGTCCGGACGCGGAGCGGCGCCGGTGCCGTCGATCAGGGTGGCGTTGGTGAACACGAGAATGTCGCGCGGATCGGCCGCTGCCGCGGTCCGGCCGGCCATGGTTGTGCCTGCCGCGGCGAGCACCAACCCGCTCTTCGACAGCCAGGACAGGAATGTTCGTCGGTTCTCTACCGACATTTGGCATCACCCCCAGTGACCGAGCCATGTTAGCCGCTGCCGGCTGTCCGTGCCAGCCTGCGTGTGCCGGGTTGGGCTCACCGTCGCCGACGAACCCAACGGCAGGGTTTAGTCCGGACGATTAGGAGATAGCCCTGGAGAGCGAGTGGTAACCAGATGAGGTGACCTGACATGGCTCAACTCGTGCGAGACATCATGACGCCCGATCCGGTGGCGATGCCCGCCGACACCCCGGTCCGCCAGGCCGCGCAGGCCATGCGCGACCAGGACATCGGCGACGTACTCGTGGTTCAGGGCGACCAGCTGCACGGCATCGTGACCGACCGTGACCTGGTCGTCCGTGGGCTGGCCGAGCGCGACGACCTGTCCGGCTGCACCCTGGGCGAGGTGTGCACCCGGCAACCGATCACCGCCACGCCCGACGACGACGCCGACAGCGCCATCGCCCGGATGCGCCACAACGCCGTGCGCCGCATCCCGGTCCTCGACGGAGGCCGGCCGGTCGGGGTGCTCTCCCTCGGCGACGCCGCCATCGAGAAGGATCCCGACTCCGTACTGGCCAACATCAGTGCGGCGACGGCCACCACGTGATCACCACGACGGTCAGTTGGCGTCGGCGAGGGAGGTTGTCCAGACGCTGCGGCCGTAGGTCGCGGCGTAGAGGGTGTCGCTGCCGGCGGGGAGGTCGATGTCGTTGATCGGTACGAGGGGAAGGTTGGCGCCGACCTTGACCCAGGTCTTGCCGAGGTTGGTGGTGCGGTAGACGCCGACGTCGGTCGCGATGAAGAGCCAGCGCGATTTCGCCGGGTGGCGGATGACGTCGTTGATGGGCGCCTGCGGGATGCGTTTGCCGGCGATGTCGGCCCAGGTGTTGCCGCCGTCGGTGGTCATGACGAGGTGCGGGTAGGGGTCGCCGGAGCGCCAGCCGGAGAAGCTGGCCCAGGCCGTGTTCGCATCCTGGGGGTCGACGGTGATGCGGGTGACCCAGCGGCCCGGGAAGACCGGGCTCTGCAGCTTCTGCCAGGTGACCTGGTCGGGAGCGGCCATGGCGTTGCGGCTGACCCACATCAGGCCGCTGTCGGTGCCGGCGAAGACGAGGTTCGGGTTGGCCGGCGTGGTGCCGATCGCGGTGACGGTGCCGAACCCGGGGGCGCGGGGCTCGGTGCCCTCGGTGAGATCCGGGCTGATCCGCTGCCACACCCGCTGGCCGGGGTCGGTGTCGATCCGGTTGACGAACTCGCTGCCACCGAACAGGAACCGCGGGTCGGCGGCGAACTCGAGCGGGGCCACCCAGTTCTTCCGCGCGCCGGGGATCGTCATGGTGAAACCGGTGCCGTCGACGAAGCCGCGGCAGCCGCCGTTCTGCGAGCAGCCGTAGTACTTCCGGTCGTTCGTCGGGTCGATGCGGTTCATCATCCCGTCGCCGCCGACGAAGTTGAACCAGTCGCCGTTGACGGTGTTGTCGGCGGCCCACGACTTCAGCGAGCCGTTGTCCTGGGAGCCGGCGTTGACCCGGGCACCGTCCTGGATCGACACGTCCATCGCGTAGAACTGGGTCACCGGCAGGCGGGCGGTCTTGGTCCACAGGCCGCGCACCGCACCGTTCTGGGTCGACCAGTAGAAGCCGCCGTCGTTGCCGAGGTACACCTTGCCCGGCCGGAACGGGTCGAACTCGAGGCCGTGCTGGTCGGCGTGCACGGCTTGGGACGTCGTCCAGGTGAGGCCGCCGTCGAGGCTCTCGGCCAGGCTGACGCCCGAGACGAAGACGTGCAGCGGGTCGACCGGGTCGACGTAGACCCGGCCGAACCACCAGGCGAACCCGCCGCTGATGGTTTGCAATGTGCCGCCGGAGGTCGGCCCGACCGGCGTCCAGGTGGCGCCGGCGTCCGTGCTGGTGAAGAAGCCGTTGAAGTTGCCGCCGGCCGCGCTCGAGATGAGGTAGGCGCGGTTGGGGTCGGTGTCGCTGAAGTCGACGCCCATGCGGCCGACGTAGGTCGCGGTGACCGGCTGCCCCTCGACGTCGGCGCTCTGCGGCAGCGGCGGGTTGTGGATGTTCGCCCAGGTGCGGCCGCCGTCGGTGGAGCGGTACAGGAAGGAGTTCTTACCGTAGATGCGCGACTTCTCGTCCCGGATCTTGTCCCAGGTCGTGGCCAGCATGACGTCGGGGTTGGTCTTGTTGATCGTCACGTCGATCGCGCCGGTCGAGGTGCTGTTCGGGACGATCACGCGGGTCCAGCTGGCCCCGCCGTTCTCGGTCAGGAACAGGCCGCGGGTCGGCTCGGTGTCGTGCAGCGCGCCCATGACCGCGACGAACACCCGGTTGTCGTTGCGCGGGTCGATGACGATCTGGCCGATCGTGTCGCCGTCGGCCAGGCCCATGTTGGTCCACGTCGCGCCGCTGTCGGTCGACTTGTAGACGCCCTTGCCGTAGTACGACGAGCCGCCGCCGTGGTCGGGCTCGCCGCTGCCGGCCCAGACGACGCCCCGCGAGTCGACCGCGACGGCGCCCATCGACTGGGGCAGCTGGCTGTCCCACACGGAGGCGAAGGTCGCGCCGCCGTCGTTGGACCGCCACAGGCCGCCGGTGCCGGTGGCGATGTAGACGACGTCCTTGGCCGTGGGGTCGGCGGCGATGTCCCGGACCCGGCCACCGATGTTGCTCGGGCCGAGCGCGGTCCAGACCTGGTCGGTGCTCGGCGAACCCATGGCCGCCACACCCATCTGCGCGGACTGCGCGAGCGCCGCGTTGACGGCGGCGTCCGGGATGGAGCCGTCGGCGTTGGCCCGCTGCAGGTACATCCACTCCTCGGCGCCGACGGGGTCGGCCGTGCCGGTTGGTGCCTTCGTGCCGCCGCTCGCGGATCCGGTGACGGAGGCGGCGCCGGCTCCCAGGAGAACCGTGATGGCTGTCGCGGCCAGGATCGGGACATGTGCTCTTCTGCGCATCGCCGCGCCTCCCAGGGCAAGCAGGGTGGGGAACACGGTAACACCCGAGAAATCCGAATTGGCAGGTTCGGACGGCGGGTACGTAGAGTGCGCAACCATGGTGCGACGGGTGCTGATGGGGACCGGGGCGGCAGCGTTGTTCGTCGTGCTGGCCGGGTGCGGCGGCGGGTCCGGGGGCGACGCGGGTGCCGCGTGTGGGAATCCGAGCCCCGCTCCCCCGGCCGAGACCGCGCTCCTGCCGGCCGGGCTGTCCTTCGACCGGATCGGCACGGTCGCGCACGTCCAGAAGGCACAAGGAAACCTCACGGTCCAGGCGGTCAGCACCAAACCCCTCGACGAGGTCACGGTGCTGATCCAGGACGCGGTCACCGCGGCCGGCTACCGCCCGGCCGGGATGGACAACGAGGGTGACGAGGCGGAGGTCTTCTTCAACTCCGGCTCGGTCGCCGCGGGTCAGGCGCGCGTGCGGGAGGTGGCCGGGTGCGAGGGCCGGTGGAGCATCGACCTCGAGCTCATCGACCCCGGTGCCGCGCCCTCGCCGACGGCCCTCCCCACCACGACGTGAATTGAGTCCTGGGCCAACACGGCGACGCCACAAGCCAACGCAGCGATGCCACGCGCCAACATGGCGACGTCAGGGGCCAACATGGCGACGTCAGGGCGTCTACCGGGTTGTCTGCCGGGCCGTCTTCGAGGGGGGCAGCCGGCCCCGGCTGCGCTCCTCGTCCAGGTACTCCTCGGCCATGGCGTGCACGTTCGCGGGGAGGTGGCCGGAGACCAGGTCGGCGAGGGTGACCGCCTCGAGCACGCCGCGCAGGCTCGTCCGCACCGCCATCCACACCTCGACCAGGGGGGCCGCCGGGCCGGCGTAGTGCAGGTCGCGCAGGCTGACGTCGCGGATGTTGGCGAGCGGGCCCTCGATGGCCCTGGCGATGTCCGCGACGGTGATCTCCGCCGCCGGCCGGGCCAGGGTGTAGCCGCCGGCCCGGCCGCGGTGGCTGCGGACCAGGTGCGCCCGCCGCAGGTCACCGAGGATGGCCAGGACGAAGGCCACCGACATGTCCTGCGCGGCCGCGATGTCCTCGACCTTGGCCGGGTTGTCCGGAGCCGCCGCGGCCAGTTCGGCCATGGCCCGGACCGCGTAGTCAACTTTCGCGGAGATGCGCATGCCGCACATTGTGCGCCAGCGGAGAAAAACCTAACATCGTCAGTTAGGTTTATCAGTCTTCTAGGGATTTGAGGTGGTCCGCGTGCCCGTCGCCGCCCCGGACGCGGTGCTGGACGTCCTCGAGGCGGAGGCGATCCATGTGCTGCGGGAGGCCGCCGGGGCGTTCCGCCGGCCGGTGCTGCTGTACTCGATCGGCAAGGACTCCTCGGTGCTGCTGCACCTGGCCACCAAGGCGTTCGCACCCGGGCGGGTGCCGTTTCCCGTGCTGCACATCGACACCACCTGGAAGTTCCGGGAGATGATCGCGTTCCGGGACGCCACGGCCGGGCGGCTGGGTCTCGACCTGCGGGTGCACACCAGCCCCGAGCGGGTCACCCCGTTCACCCACGGCACGCACGAGTACACCCGGATCATGAAGACCGTGGCACTGCGGCAGGCGCTGGACGCCGGCGGCTTCGACGCGGCCGTCGGCGGGGCCCGGCGCGACGAGGAACGCTCGCGCGCCAAGGAAAGGATCTTCTCGGTGCGGGAGCCCGGGCACCGCTGGGAACCGCGCGGGCAGCGGCCCGAGTTCTGGCGGTCGGCCAACACCCAGCTCGCCGAGGGCCAGTCGATGCGGGTGTTCCCGCTGTCCAACTGGACCGAGCTGGACATCTGGCACTACATCCGGCGCGAGGAGATTCCCGTGGTGCCGCTGTACTTCGCCGCGCCCCGGCCGGTGGTGCACCGGGACGGCGCGCTGATCATGGTGGACGACGGGCGCTTTCCCCTGCGGGACGGCGAGATCCCGGAGCGGCGCGAGGTGCGGTTCCGCACGCTCGGCTGCTACCCGCTCAGCGCCGCGATCGAGTCGACGGCGACGACCGTGGCCGAGCTGATCGACGAGATGCGGCGGGACCGGCGGTCCGAGCGGGCCGGCCGGCTCATCGACGGCGAGGGCGGATCGTCCATGGAGAGCAAGAAGTCGGAGGGCTACTTCTGATGACGCCGACCCTTCGGGTGGTCGCCTGCGGCTCGGTCGACGACGGCAAGTCCACGCTGATCGGCCGGCTGCTCGCGGAGACCGGCAGCGTCGCCGAGGACCACCTGGACTACGCGCGCCGCACCCGGCGCGGCGGGTCGACCATCCCGGCCGGGGAGGTGGACTACTCGCTGCTGACCGACGGGCTGGAGGCCGAGCACGAGCAGGGCATCACCATCGACGTCGCGCACCGCTACCTCGACCTGCCGTCCGGCCGGCGGGTGATCATCGCCGACGCCCCGGGCCACGAGCAGTACACCCGGAACATGGCGGTGGCGGCGTCGACGTCGGACGTCGCCCTGCTGCTGGTGGACGCCACCAGGGGCGTTCGCGAGCAGACCTGCCGGCACCTGGCGGTGTGCGCGCTGATGCGGGTGCGGGCGGTCCTCGTGGTGATCAACAAGCTGGACGCGGTCGGCTACGACCAGGTGCTGTTCGACAAGCTGGCCGGCGAGGTGCGGGCCAACGCCGCGGGGTTGGGGATCGCGGACGTCGAGGCGATCCCGGTCAGCGCGCTCGGCGGGGACAACGTGGTCCGGCCGTCGGCGCAGCTGCCCTGGTACCAGGGGCCCACGCTGCTCGGCGCGCTGTCGGCCTGGCAGCCGGTGCCGGTGGCGGGCGGCGACTTCCGGCTACCGGTGCAGTACGTGGTCCGGGCCGAGGAGTTCCGGGGTTTCGCCGGCACGGTGGTCGGCGGCGCGGTGCGGCGGGGCGACCGGGTGGTGGTCGCGGCCAGCGGCGCTTCGTCCACTGTGGACCGGGTGCTCGGGCCGGCCGGCGAGGTCGAGGTCGCCGGGCCGGGCACCCCGGTCACCGTGACCCTGGCCGGCGACGTCGACGTGCGGCGCGGAGACCTGCTGACCACGCCGGAATCCCGGCGCGACGGGCTGTCCCCGGCCACGGCGTTCTCCGCCACGCTGGTATGGACCGCCGAGGAGCCGCTCCGGCACGGCCGGTCCTACCTGCTGCTGGCCGGCCCGCTGACCGTGCCGGTGGTGGTCACCTCGGTGCGCGGACGGCTGGACGTGCTGTCCGGCAAGCAGTTCGCGGCCAGGACCCTGGAGATCAACGACATCGGCACGGTCGAGCTGAGCACCGACACGGCGACCTCCCTGGACGCCTACGAAACCTGCCGGGACACCGGGAGCTTCCTGCTCGCCGACCGGGTCACCAAGCAGACCGTGGCCGCCGGGATGGTGCGCTACGCGCTGCGGCGCGGGCGGAACATCGTCCCGCAGGCCTACGCGGTCGACCGCGCGGCGCGGCAGCGCCTGAAGGGCCAGCGGGCCAGGGTGGTGTGGCTGACCGGGATGCCGGGGGCCGGCAAGTCGACCATCGCCGACGCCCTGGAACGGCGGCTGCACGCCCTCGGCCTGCACACCTACGTGCTCGACGGCGACAATGTCCGAAGTGGACTGAACAAGGATCTCGGCTTCACCCCGGAGGATCGCGCGGAGAACGTGCGCCGGGTGGCGGAGACGGCGAAACTGCTGCTGGACGCCGGCCTGATCGTGATCGTGGCGCTGGTCTCGCCGTTCCGCGCCGACCGCGCGGTGGCCAAGGCGCTGTTCGCCGACGGCGACTTCGACGAGGTGTTCATCGACACGCCGGCCTGGGTGTGCGCGGAGCGGGACCCGAAGGGCCTGTATGCCAAGGCGAAAGCCGGCACGCTGCCGAACATGACCGGCGTCGGCCAGTCCTACGAACCGCCCGAGCACCCGGACGTCGTGGTGGACGGCACCAGCTCGATCGACGACGCGGTGGCCGTCCTCGCCGCGCGGGTCACACCCTAGCCGGGCGTGACTCGCGCTCGCGCAGCCATGTGACGCAGCGGCGTAGGCGTGTCGCGCGTCCACGACGTCCCGAACCGGGTTAAACCGTCCAGAATCGCGCCTGTGGTGGCTGGTGGGTTGGATGGCGTCGAGGGGTGGCGGTGTCGTTGGTGGTCGCGCAGGTCGCCGCGAAAGTCCGGCTGATGACAACGCCAGGTTCGCGGCGGGCCCTGCCATCGGGGCCATGGTCAGTGTTTGTGTGCGATCTTCACCCTGCCGGACCCAACGCGGTGCGACGCAAACAGGTCAAGGGCCGCGGGATCATGGGCAGGCTGCTGGGCCGGAGAAAGGCCCTGGGGATTTCCCGCACGCGGTGGTGGGGATCGAGGTCGAGCTGCCACCGGGTGCTGATCAGCGCGACGGCGGCCTTCATCTCGGTCCAGGCGAAGTCGGCGCCGACGCATTTGTGGGCGCCGGTGCCGAAGGGGATGAACCTCGACCGCTGTTCCAGGTCGTTCGGCGGCATGAGCCACCGTTCGGGGTCGAACCGCAGGGGGTCGGGAAACAGGTCGGGATCACGGTGCAGGGTGGGCAGGTTGATCAGGACCTGCGCGCCCGGCGGCAGCGTGACGTCCCCGAGCCGGACGGCCGTCGCGGCTCGCCGTACCAGCAGCCACACCGGCGTGTGCAGGCGGATCGTCTCGGTGAGGACGCGGTCGAGGTAGGTCAGCCCGGCCAGCGCGGCCAGGGTGGGGGTGCGCCGGAACCGCGCGGTGTCGATCTCCTGCCGGACCCGGGCGGCCACGGCGGGACGCCGGGCCAGTTCGTAGAACACCCACGACAACGTCGTGGCGGTGGTGTCGGTGCCGGCCATGAGCAGGTGCATCACCTGGGTGCGCACCTCGTCGTCGCTGGCCTCGGCGGCGATCAGCATCGACAGCAGGTCGCCGTGGTCGGTGCCGTCCCTGCGGTAGGCGCCGACGACCTCGTCGACAACCATCCGGAGCCGGCCGAGCGATACCGCGAACCGCCGGTTTGCCGGTGTGGGCAGGCGGTTGACCCATTCCACGGGTATCGCGGCGCGCCGGACGATTCCATTGAGGACCGGCGAAAGCGAGCGACACACCTCGCGCACCGCGGCGTGCCCGAGTTCGGCCCGGAACAGCGCCTTCGCCGTGACCGCCACGGTGAGCTGGGCGAGCTCGCGGTCGAGCCGCAGCCGTTGCCGCGGGACCCAGGATCCGGCCACGGCGTCGATCTGCTCGCACATCACGGTGAGGTAGGAGGCGAGCCGGTCGGGGTGAAACGCCGGCTGCACGGTCCGCCGCTGTCGCATGTGGACACTGCCGTCCGCGCTCGCCAGCCCGTCGCCGAGCACGCGGCGCGCCTGGGCGAACACCTCACCGCGGCGGAACTCGTGCGCCCGGGTGACCAGCACCTCGCGGATCAGCTCGGCGGAGTTGACCTGGTACACCGGTCGTGGACCGAGGTGGACCGCGACCACGGCGCCCTGAGCCCGCGCCGACTGCAGAAACCCCATGGGGTCCCGGGCCAGGGGCAGCAGGTGACCGAGGACCGGCAGCCGGCCCGCGGCTACCGGCGCCGAGGACACGCCTGCCCCATCAGGGTTTCCGGGCCACCGCGGCCAGCAGGGACGCGTGTGCGGGCAGATCGGTCACCAGCCGCAACGGGTTGTCCGGTCGCCACTGTGAGGTATAGACCAGGCCCGGTTCGACCACGTCCAGCCCTTCGAGCAGCCCGGCGATCCATTCTCGCGGCCGGGCCACACCCGCGGCCGTGGTGGTCTTGGACAGTTCCACCAACGCGTTGACCTCCGAGGAACCCACGTCCCGGTTGTCGGTGATGTGCGAGAGCACGAAGTAGCTGTCCGGGACCACGGCGTCCAGGTAGGCCGTCACGATGCCCGCCGCCCGCTCGGCGTCCAGCACGTAGTGCAGCGAGGACGCCATGACGACCGCGACGGGTTGGTCCAGGGCGAGCAGCTCCTTGGTCACCGGATCCGAGAGCACCGTGTCCACGTCGCACATGTCCGCCCACACCATGCCCGCGCCCTCGACCGGACCCAGGACCAGCCTGCCGTGCGCCACCGCCACCGGTTCCTGCTCCACGTACACCACCCGGCAACGCGGATCGAGCGCCTGCGCCACCTCGTGCACGCTGCGCACGCTCGGCAGACCCGAACCGAGATCGAGGAACTGGCGCACTCCGGCACGGACGCAGAACTGCACCGCCCGCACCAGAAACGCGCGGTTGTATTTGGCCAGATTCTCCACCCAGGGCATCGCCGCGATCGCCTGGCGGGCCATCTCCCGGTCGACCGGGAAGTTCAGCGCCCCACCGAGGAGATAGTCGTAGACCCGGGCCGGACTGGCCCGGCTGACGTCGACGTCCGGCGGGACCCAGTTCGTTCGGCCGCTCACACCCACTCGCCTCATCTCTGCCACGTCACCGAAATGCGCACAAACACTAGTGCCGTTGCCGGTGAACCTACAGTGCCGTTACCCGAATGGACGAATCACGCCCCGCGGGTGGTGACGCTCGCGCGACGGTAATATGCACGCCGCGCCCAGGCCGCCAATCCAGAGAGGACGCATCCATGCGACCGCTCAAAGTCGTTGCCGCATCGTTGATCGTTGTCCTGGCCGGTGCGCTCGGCACCTCGCCGGTGACCGCCGCGCCGGAGATCAGCTGCACCGAAACCGATCTTTCCGTCACCCTCACCCTGCTACCGCAAAATGTTCACGGCAAACTCTGCCGGCCGGTTGGCGGCGTCCCGACAATGGTGCAACTTCTGGTCCATGGCGGCACGTACAACGGTCAATACTGGGACCTGCCGTACGACTCCGGGCGTTACTCCTACCAGCGCGACATGGCCGGGCGCGGCCTGGCCACCTTCGCCATCGACCTCCCCGGCTCCGGCGCGAGCTCCCAACCGCTCAGCGCGCTGATCACCGGCACCGGGCTCGCCTCGGTGGTTCACCAGGTCGCCGGCAAACTCCGCTCCGGAAAGGTGTCCGGCACCCGCTTCGACCGGGTCATCCTGGTGGGCCACTCGATGGGCTCGGGCATCGCGGCACTGGCGGCCGCCACCTATCGCGACGTCGACGGCGTCATTCTCACCGGTTTCTCCCACTCCATGGATCTTCTGGCGCTGACCGGGATATTCGTCGACGCCATTCAGCCCGCCCCGCTGGACCCTGTGCTGGGCGCCCGGGGCAGCGATCCCGGCTACGTCACCACAATTCCTGGCACCCGCAACGTCTTCTACGACCCGGGCGCGGTGGAACCGGGTGTGCTGACCGCCGACGAGGCCACCAAGGACCAGGTGGCCGCCACCGTCGTCCCCGACCTGGTAACCCTCGCCTTCACCAGTACCCTGACCCGCTCGATCACCGCACCGGTCCTCATCGCCAACGGCGAACGCGACACCCTTTTCTGCGCGTTCCACTGCACCGCCCCCGCCGACCTCACCGCCGCCGAATCCCCCTACTTCACCTCCCGGCTCGACGTTTTCCTCCTCCCCCAAACCGGCCACTCTCTCGCCCTGTCCCCCACGGCCCCCACCTACCGCGCGGCCGTCACCAACTGGATCACCACCCAGTTCGGGCAATAGTTGCCGCGGTCGATGGCGTCGCTGTGTTGGCCTCTGGCGTCGCTGTGTTGGCGCGCCACGTCGCTGTGTTGGCCTCTGGCGTGGGTGTGTTGGCTGGTGACGACGCCGCCGGACACCGCTGACGGCAACCCCGACGCGCACCCGGCCAACACGGCGACGCCACAAGCCAACACAGCGACGCCCCGAGCCAACATGGCGACGTCAGGGGCCAACACCATCGGCGCTGTCAGGCTTCCTTGTCGAACAGTCCGGCGTAGCGCTGCAGGTACAGCGGCCAGCCGCCGTCGCTGCCGACACCGTCGCTGACGGCTTGCCAGCCGTCTCCGTGCCGGTCGATATGCCGGTGCTCCAGTTCCACCCGCGTGCGATGCGGATTCTCGGCGATGAAACGCACCTCGACCTCGCTGGTTCGGTCCGGATCGGACTCGACCTGCCAGCGCGGGTCGAGATCCCAGCTGAAGACGACCCGGTGTGGCGGCTCGTAGGCCAGCACCCGCGCCCAGCGGCACTCACTGCCGTCGACCGCCCGGTCGTAGATATGGCCGCCCACCCGAGGTTCGAAAACCGTCTCCGCCAGCTCCACCCCGAGGATGTTGTGCTCAGCCGGTTTGAAGTCCCCGAACCGCTCGGTGAACACCGCGAACGCGTGCTCGATCGACGCGTCCACGATGGTGTGCGTCCGCACCGTTGTCTGTCCCGTTTGTGTGGTCATCGCGCGTCTCCTGCGTCGTCCTGTTCGGCGGACTGCTTGTAGGCCGCCAATGTTCTCGTCCAGAAATCGTCAAGCTGCGCCCGAAACGCGGCCAGTCCCTCGGGGTCGACCCGATAGATGCGACGGTTGCCGGCTGGTTCGTCCACCACCAATCCAGCGTCCTTGAGCACCTTCAGGTGCTGCGACACCGCCGGTCGGCTTACCGGCAACGTGGCCGCCAGCTCACCGACCGTCTGGGCGCGCTCGGCGACCCGCTCGAAGATCGTGCGACGCGTGCGATCACCGAGCACGCCCCATCCATCGAGCTGGTAAGTTTCCACTGACGGTCAGTCTCTACTTACCAAGTTCGCTTGTCAACCAAGCCGCCGAGAACGAGCGCTCAGTTGAGGGTGCAGTTGACCGCCGGTGGGGTGTTGGTGGCGCTCGAGCTTGCCAGGAAGCCGAAGCTGGCCGTGCCGGCGGGCGGCAGGGTGCCGTTCCAGTTCACGTTCTGCGCGGTCACCGCCGCTGCCTGCTGGACCACGGTGGCGTTCCAGGACTGGGTGATCCGCTGGCCGTTGGCGAAGCTGAACGTGGCGGTCCAGGCCGAGGTCGGGGCCGTCCTGCCGTTGCGCACGGTCACCTCGCCCTGGAAGCCGTCGCTCCACTGGTTGATCACGCGGTAGGTCGCGGTGCACCCGCCGGTGGGCGGGGGTGTGGTCGTGGTGGTCGGGGGTGGCGTCGTCGTCGTGGCCGGCGGCGGGGTGCCGCCGAGTGCGGCCGTCACGGCGGGGTACCAGCGGTCGGCCATCTTCTGGAAGCCGGAGTCGATGGGGTGCACGCCGTCGTTGGTGTCGGTGGCCGCGTTGAAGCCGGTCCACTGGTCGACCACGGTGATCGGCGACTGCGCGGTGGTCTTTCCAGCCGCCCAGCCCGGGATCGCGTTGTTGAGCGCAACCACCCCCTGCGGGCACGTGGGACAACCGCTCGGCTCCATCGGGATGATCTTCGCGACGATGATCTTCATGTTCGGGTTGCTGGCCCGCATCTGGTCGACCAGCTTCGAGTACGCCGTCAGGATGGCGCTGGTGGGGATGAAGCCGCCCCACATGTCGTTGGTGCCCAGGTGCATGAGCACGATGTCGGGGTGGGTCGCGGCCAGCCACGGCGGCAGCTGGTTCTGGTCGGCGATGCCGGTGGCCGCGAAGCCGCCGTGCCCCTCGTGGTCGCCGTCGAACGGCACCGAGCAGCCGCCGCCCGGCTGGGTGCCGACGAAGTCGATGTCGGTGAATCCGGTCCGCTGCAGGTGATCCCACAGCAGGGCGCGCCAGCACCCGGGGCCGGCGGTGATCGAGTCGCCGAGCGGCATGATCCGCACCGGTGTGGCGGCCGAGACCGCGGGCTGCGCCAGCACGAAGGCGAGCGCCGCGGTCAGGGCGGCGATGACGGCGTACAGGACTGGCTTACGAGGCATGCGGCACTCCCTTGACGATGCCTGATGCCATGAAGGTGACCTTCGGGGCATTGAGCGTCCTGAAGGTCACCTTCATGGCACTGAACCTGGCCGACTGCTGGTCGAACTTCTGCCAGGCGGTGGAGTTGGGGTTGGTCCACGACTGCACGACCAGGCCGCCCGTCCGGTAAGGACCCCACATGCGCGTGCCACCGGCCGCGCGATAGCCCTGCGAGACGTTCTCCGCCATCGAGCAGCCGATGAAACCCATCGAATTCGGGTGGCGGCGGACGCCGAAGATGGAAACACAGGATTGGCGAGGCCGATCAGCAGGCTCGTGACGAATGCGGCGATCGTGACTTTGCTGCGCTGCATTTCTTTCCTCCCATGTGAAGCCATCTGCTTCTGGGAGCGCTCCCAGCAAGTCACGGTAGCCGCACACCCGGTCACGGTCAATAATCATCTTCAGAACGGTTCCGGTGCGCAACCCCGTTGTAGACATTCGGCCTCGAGCCGGGCGACGCCGGGGAGGGCGCCGTCGGTGTCCAGCCGGGTCCGCGCGGAGGGGTCCGCGTGCAGGAAGGCGCGGAGGAAGCCGAGGACCGTGCGGGTGGTGACGACCGCGGCCCGGGAGCGGTCGAACATCCACGACTCGTGATCGGCGCCGGCCAGGGTCAGGAACGCCTTGGGCCACGGCACATCCTGGTAGGCGGCCCGGCCGGCGGCGTAGGGCACGATCGGATCGCGGTCGCCCTGCACGAACAGCACCTCGGTGGCCGGGCCGGTGAAGGCCCCGTTCATGGCTCCGCCGGCCAGCACGACCGCCGTGCGCACGCGGGTGTCGCGCGACCTCCCGGCGAGCAGCCCGGCGGTGGTGTAGCCGCCGGCGGAGTGCCCGACCGCACCGATCCGGTCCGGCAGCACCCGCCCGGCCAGCTCGCCGGCGAGCACCGCGGTGATCACCGCGGCGGCGTCGGCCGGCTGGTTGGGCATGTCGCCGGCGTCGAACGCCGCCGTGCCGGCCATGGTGTTCGGGTAGGCCGGCGCGGCGACCACGAACCCGGCCCCGGCGATGTCGGCGATCATCTGGGCGAACCGCTCGGGCGAGCCGTGCAGCCCGTGGCTGAACAACACCAGCGGGAAGGGGCCGGGGGCGACCGGCGACCACACCACCGTCCGCAGCGGACGGTCCGGCCCGCGGGAGAACGCGAACTGCCGCCGCTCCACCGGGAACAGCGCTGCCGGCGGCACCAGCACCGCCTCGCCACCGAGGCTGCCGCCCAGCAGCGACACGGGCAGCAGCGCGCCACCGGCGGCCCGCAGCACCTGCCGCCTGGTCAGCCGTCGCGCCACCACCTGCCCCATGCTCCCCGCCCGACCTGTGCGCCGCCTGTGACCAGCCTGGGAAATCGAGTCCTCTATAGACAGTCGGGCGGCCGTGACATTCGTCAGGATGCCCACGGCACGCAAACAGGTTGTAGACAGTTTCGGCGGCGCGGTTCTACCATGTCGGGTGCTCCCGAAGGGGCGAGCTTGGAGGGCACCATGTCCCGCACTCGCGTTCGTCGCTGGCTGGTTGGGTTTCTGGCGCTCGTGGTGGCGATGACCACGGTGTGGGTCGCAACTCCGGGGGCGGCGTCGGCGTCCCGGCGGGTGGCGTGCGCCGACCTTGCGCAGGTCCGCCTGCCGGAGGTGTCGAGCGCCTCGGCGGAGCTCGACACGGACGGGGAGGCGGCCGGGATGACCGGCCTGCCGGAGTTCTGCCGGGTCGTGCTGACCGTGGTGCCGCAGATCGGCATCGAGGTGTGGTTGCCGACCGGTACGTACAACCGGCGGTTCGAAGCGGTGGGCGGCGGCGGATATGCCGGAGCCATCAGCTATCCGGCGCTGGCCAACGCCCTGCGGTCCGGGTACGCGACGGCGTCGACCGACACCGGGCACCAGGTGCGGGACGGGTCGTTCGCGCTGGGGCCGGACGGCCGGCTCAACCAGCAGCTGATCACCGATTTCGCGTCCCGCTCGCTGATCGAGCTCACGCTGACGGCCAAGACGCTGATCCGGGCGTTCTACGGCCGGCCGGCCGAGTTCTCGTACTGGAACGGCTGCTCGACCGGGGGCCGGCAGGGCCTGATGCTGGCGCAGCGGCTGCCCGGCGCCTACGACGGCATTCTTTCCGGTGCCCCGGCGATCAACTGGGACCGGTTCATTCCGGCCGAGTTGTGGCCGCAGGTGGTCATGCGGCAGGAGTTGGGCGCCCCGATCGCGGCGTGCAAGCTCACCGCGGCCACCGAGGCCGCGGTGGCCCGATGCGACCGGAACGACGGCGTGGTCGACGGCGTGCTCGATGATCCACGCCGGTGTGACTTCGACCCCCGGTCCCTGATCGGCCAGGCGACGCCGTGCGGCGCGTTCACCGCCGCCGACGCCGGGGTGATCCAGGCGATCTGGGACGGGCCGCGGACCACCGGCGGCCGGTCCCTGTGGTATGGGCTGACGCCAGGCACACCATTGAACGCTCTTGCCGGACCGGTGCCCTTTCCCATCGCGGAGAACCACATCCGGTTCTGGGTCGAGCAGAATCCGCAGTTCGATTGGAAGACGCTCGACTACGCCGGCTTCGAGCGGGACTTTCGCGCCTCGCAGCGGCTGTTCAACGACGTCATCGGCACCGACGACCCCGACCTGTCCCGGTTCCGCGCCTCCGGCGGGCGGCTGCTCATCTGGCACGGCTGGGCCGACCCGCTCATCTTCCCCCAGGGCAGCATCGACTACTACCAGCGGGTGCTGGATCGCACGCACCGGGTTGGTGATTTCGCCCGGCTGTTCCTGGCGCCCGGTGTCGGACACTGCGGCGGCGGGTCCGGCCCGAACACCTTCGACATGTTCGGCACGCTGGTGAACTGGGTGGAGCACCGGTCGGCTCCGGACCGCATCATCGCGTCCACAGTGGAGAATGGTCAGGTGGTGCGGACCCGCCCGCTCTGTGCCTACCCGGGCGCCGCCCGCTACGACGGCAGGGGCGACCCGAACTCCGCCGCGAGCTTCGACTGCAGCTAGCCCGCCTCTCCGGGATTTGAATGCGGTGGTTGCGTTCCGGCGAACAGTGCAGATACCGGGTTGATTGTGGCTGGGTGCCGTCACGGTCCCCTGAGGTTACTGCCGGATCCTGTGTTATTCGTGCGTTGACACGGGCTCTGTCGTTCAACAGACTACTTGCGCACATCAGCCGAATTGTCGACTGCCAGCGAAGGCGGGAGCGGGTGCGATGAACGAGCGGCGGTTATCTCGACGGGGTGCGCTGGGCCTGCTGGGCGGGACGGCGCTGTCGGGGCTGGCGCTGTCCGGGTGCGGCAGCAGCGTCGGAGGTGGGTCGGGCGGCGGGGGCGGCAGCGGTGGTGGTGGGGGCGGTTCGGTCAAGGTGGGGTTGGTGATCCCGCAGGCGGGTGTGTACGCCCCGCTGGGCACGGACATGAAGCGGGCCTGGGACCTGTGGCTGGAGAAGAACAACGGGAAGTTCGGCAACTACACGGTGTCCACTGTGGTCGGTGACGAGGGGGAGACACCGCAGACCGGGGTGCCGGCGGTGCAGAAGCTGCTGCAGAGCGACCAGTGCGACGTGCTGGTGGGCATCGTGAACTCGTCCACCGCGTTGGGCGTGCGGGACATGGTGATCGAGGCGAAGAAGCTGCTCCTGATCAGCAACGCCGGCGCCGGGGACCTGACCGCGAAGGCGGCATCGCCGTACGTGTGGCGCACCTCGTTCACCAACGCCCAAGTGGCCGCGGCCATGGGCAAGCACCTGGCCGGCCAGCGTTTCAAGGACGCGGTGTACGCCATCGCTCCGGACTACGCCGCCGGCGCCGAGGCGATCGCGGGCTTCACCAAGGCGTTCCAGGCCGGTGGCGGCGCGATCGCCGGCTCGGCCAAGCCGCCATTCGGCAAAACCCAGGACTACCAACCATTCCTGTCCACCATCCGGTCGTCCGGCGCCAAGGCCACGTTCTGCTTCTTCGCCGGTGCCGAGGCCGTCGCGTTCGTCAAGCAGTACGCCCAGTTCGGGCTGGCCGGCACGATTCCGTTGTACGGCTCGGGGTTCCTCACCGAGGGCGGGGTGCTCAAGGCCCAGGGCGAGGCCGCGCTGGGCGTGCAGACCGCGCTGCACTACACCAGCGAGCTGGACAACCCGGCGAACAAGGATTTCGTCGCCGCCTACAAGGCCAAGTACAACGAACCGCCGACCGTCTACTCGGCACAGACCTGGGACGCGGCCGCGGTGCTCAACCGGGCGTTGAAGTCGGCCGGCGGGGTGGACGGCGACAGTGTGTCGAAGGCGCTGGGCTCGGTCGGCACGATCGAGGACAGCCCGCGCGGCCCGTGGAGCTTCGCCGGGCAGACGCCCAAGCAGAAGTTCTACCTGCGCAAGGTGGACAAGAGCGGCAGCGGCTACGTCAACACGGTGGTGGCCGAGCTCGGTGACCTGTCGCAGGATGTGTGAGTGAGCGAGCTTGCGAGCGAGCCATTGAACGCAGCCCTGCCGCCGAACCTGCGAGGCGACAGGTATGCCATCACCGAGCTTGCGAGGTGATGGCCCAGTGCTTACCTGGCTGGATGCGAACCTGGTCAGCATCCTCAACGGGGTCGCCATCGGCTTCCTGCTGTTCATCCTGGCCATCGGGCTGTCGCTGATCTTCGGCATGATGGACGTGCTGAATTTGGCGCACGGGGCGCTGTTCCTGCTCGGCGCCTACCTGGCCTGGATGCTGGCCGGTGCCGATCCGGGCTGGGGCGCTTTTGCGCTCGCGCTCGTGGTCGCCGGGCTGGTGGGGCTCGCCTGCGGTGGGGCGCTCGCGGTCATGGTCGAGCCGCTGCGCCGGCGCGGTCACCTCGACCAGGCCCTGCTCACGCTGGGCGTGGCCCTGGTGGTGTCCGAACTGCTGGCGGTGTTCTTCGGCCGGGACGTCCGGGCGGTGAACCCGCCGCCCGGGCTGGACCGCACGGTCACGGTGCTCGGCGAGGCGTACCCGGTGTACCGGCTCGCGCTGATCGGGGCCGGGGCGGTGCTGGCCGTGGTGGTGCACCTGGTGGTGGAGCGGACCACGGTCGGCTCCCTGGTCCGGGCCACCGTGGCGGACCGGGACATGGTGTCCGCGATCGGGGTGGACAACCGGAAGGTCCGGCTCGCCGTGCTGGGCCTCGGCTCACTGATGGCCGCGGTCGCCGGGGTGCTCGGCGCGCCCATCTACGGCGCCCGGCCCGGCCTCGACGCGACCGTGCTGATCCTGGCGCTGGTCGTGGTCGTGATCGGCGGGCTGGGCTCGGTGCGCGGCGCGCTGGTCGCCGCGCTGCTGATCGGTCAGATCGAGTCGCTGGGCCGGGCGCTGCTGGCCGACGCGGCCTCGTTCGTCCTGTTCGGCGCCCTGGCGATCGTGCTCATCGCACGCCCACAAGGCCTCTTCACCCGGTCGGGAGCGAGCTGATGCGGGCCCGACTGGGATACGCCGGCGGGGCGGCCGTGCTGGTGCTTGCCGCCGCGCCGTATTTTCTCGCCCCGTACGCGACCACCACGCTCACCCGGATGCTGGTGTTCGCGCTGCTGGCGGCGAGTTTGGACCTGCTGGTCGGGTTCGCCGGCCTGCCCGCGCTCGGGCACGCCGCCTACGTCGGGGTCGGGGCCTACGCCGCGGCCTGGTTCGCCAAGAACGTCGGCAGCGCCGGCCCGGTCCCGCTGGTGATCGCCCTGGGCGCGGGCGCGGTGGCCGCTGCGGCCACCGGCTGGGTGGCGGTGCGCACGCACGGGGTGTTCTTCCTGATGCTCACCCTGGCCATCGGCGAGATCGTCGCGCAGGCGGCGGAAACCTGGGAGCCGGTGACCGGCGGCTCCAACGGCCTCTACGGCGTCCCGGCCACCCGGATCGGCGACACCCCGCTGGCCGTCGCCGGTGTCTACTGGTACGTGCTGGCCGCGTTCGTCGTCGGATTTCTGGTGCTGTGGCTGGTGTCCCGCTCCCCCTTCGGCGCGGCGCTGCGCGGAATCCGGGACAACGAACCGAGAATGCGTGCGCTGGGCTACGCCACCCGGCGCTACAAATATCTGGCCTTCGTCCTGTCCGGTGCGATCGCCGGGCTGGCCGGCGGGCTGCTCGCCGCGCAGCAACGCCTTGTCACACCGTCGGATCTGGGTTTCACCACGGCCGCGCTGGCGCTGCTCGCGGTGATCATCGGCGGGTCCGGCAGCCTGTGGGGTCCGTGCCTGGGCGCCGCCGTGGTGATCGTCGTACGGGACGTGGTCGGCCCGGACATCGACGGGCACGGCCCGCTGCTGCTCGGCCTGGTGTTCATCCTCGTGGTGTACTTGCTCCCCCGGGGCGCGGCCGGTCTCCAGTGGCCCACCCGAAACCGGCCCACAGCTCCCCCAGCCCGCGCGTTGGAGGAGGCGAGGCGATCGTGACCGCGGCGCTGTCGTGCCAGTCGGTGAGCCGGACCTTTGGTGCGCTGCGGGCGGTCGACGGCGTGGATCTGGAGATCCGGCCGGGTGCCCGGCACGCCCTGATCGGGCCCAACGGGGCGGGCAAGACCACGCTGTTCCGGTTGATCACCGGGCTGCTACGGGTCTCCGGCGGACAGGTCTCGTTGGGCGGGCGGGACATCACCCGGCTCTCCGAGGTGCGCCGCGCCCGGCTCGGCATCGGGCAGACCCTCCAGCACGCCAGCCTGTTCGGCTCGATGACCGCCGCGGAGAACGTCGCGCTGGCCGTACGCCGGCACGTCCCGCCGGTGCCGGTACGGGAGCGGGCGGTGTGGGCACGGGTGGACGAGTTGCTCACCGGCGTGGGGCTCGCCGGGCGGGGCCGGGTCGCCGCCGCCGCGCTTTCCCACGGCGAGCGCAAGCAGCTCGAGCTGGCACTGGCGCTCGCCGGCCGGCCGCGGGTGCTGCTGATGGACGAGCCGGCCGCGGGCATGTCCGCCGCCGACCGCGCCCGGCTGGCCGGCCTGGTGCGCGCCCTGCCCGAGTCGGTCACGATCCTGTTCGTCGAGCACGATCTCGACCTGGTCTTCGACCTGGCCACCGAGGTCACCGTGCTGAGCCTCGGAAGGGTGCTGCTCACCGGCACCCCCGCCGAGGTCCGGTCCAGCCCCGAGGTGCGTACCGCCTACCTCGGCACCGCCCGCGACGAGCCACTGTTCCTCGGAGAAGCCGATGTTCCTGCGAGTTGACGGCCTCACCTCCGGCTACGCCGGCAGCACCGTGATCCGTGACGTCAGCTTCACCCTGGACCGCGGCGCGACCCTCGGCCTGCTCGGCCGCAACGGCGCCGGCAAGACCACGCTGATCATGACCCTGATGGGCCTGGTCCCGCCCACCGCCGGAACCATCTCCCTCAACGGCGTGCCGCTGGCCGGCCGCCGGCCCGACCAGATCGCCCGGGCCGGCGTCGCCCTCGTGCCGCAGGGCCGCCGGATCTGGCCAACCCTCACCGTCGCCGAGCACCTGACCCTGGCCGCCCGCCGTCCCGGTCCACTATGGACGGTGGACAACATGTTCGACATCTTCCCGGTGCTGAAAGCCCGGTGGCGCCAACCCGCCGGCCGCCTCTCCGGCGGCGAGCAGCAGATGCTCGCCATCGCCCGGGCCCTGCTCACCAACCCGGCCCTGGTGCTGCTGGACGAACCCTCCGAAGGCCTCGCACCCTCCCTTGTGGACACCATGGCGGACACCCTGGCCATCCTGACCGCCGGCGGCGTCGCCGTCCTCCTGGTCGAGCAGGACCTGCACCTCGCCTTCCAGGCGTGCGAGCGGATCGCCGTGCTGGACAAGGGAACCATCGCGCACCGTGCCAGCACCGCGGAGTTCCGCCGCGACCAGGACACCGCCCACCGCCTGCTCGGTGTCTAACCAGCCAGCTCAGCCCACCGGCGCTGCCCGCCCCCCACGCATGTTGGCCTCATACGTCGCTGTGTTGGCCTCTGGCGTTGTCATGTTGGCCTCTGGCGTTGTCATGTTGGCCGACGGCGTCGTGGTGGGCCTCCACGACCATTGCCGGATTCTCCGGGTCGTTCCCGATCTCCCATTCCGCGGGCCGCCGTAGCCTACAAACACAACGACGTGACACGCCAACACACCAACGCAGGAGGCCAAGACAACGACGTGAGAGGCCAACACACGGTTTCAGCCGGCCAGTTCGGCCCACCGGCGCTGGGCGGCTTCGCGCCAGCGGGCGTGCCGGTCGTTGAACAGTTTCGTCGCCCGCGCTCCGATCCAGCGTGCCGGCAGCAGGCTGGCCGGCAATTGCGGGTCCAGGAAAGGGAACCGGCGCCACTCGTGCACCAGGGTGGCCTGCGCGCGGAACACGTCGTCGGCCGACTTCGGCGCCAGCCGGCTGAACTCGGCGATGAACTCCGCGTACCGGCGCGCCAGGTCGTCGATGCTCCACGCGGCGGCGACCATCTCCGCCTCCCGGCCCAGCCCGCCGTAACTGGCCACGAAGGACATCACCGGGCCCGGGAGCGCCAGCTCGTCCAGGATCAGCTTGGCCTCGGCCTCCGCCTCCGGCCGCGGCGTGATCCACACCCCCGGCGTCGGCGACCCGAACCCCGCCCAGGCCAGCCGGGTGCGCAGCCGGTGCCGCAGCTCCCGCATCGACTCCGGGATCGACACCAGCAGCACCAGCCACTGGCCCTCCCACGCCGGATCACCGCTGCCGAAACCGTAGATCCGCTCCGCACCCTCCACCAGCAACCGCCGGCCCGGCTTGGTCAGCCGCCACCGCACCCGCCGGCCCACCCGCTCGGACTCCAGCCATCCCTCCGCGCCGGTCCGGGCCAGCACCTGCCGCGCCGACTTCACCTCCACCCCGAACAGCCCCAGCGCGTCGACCAGCGCCCCGGTCCACACCGGCCCGTCCATCGGCAGCACGAACTCCCCCAGCACGGTCATCAGCAGCGACCGCGCGCTGCCCCCGCCCACCTCACGACGACGACTCACCACCGGATGCGACACACCAGGATTATGCGGGGTCAGGCGAAGTGGGCGAGGTCGTCCAGGGCGTGGGCGGCGGCGTAGTTGCCGGCGGAACCGCTGTCGCTGTGGTCGTGGTCGAGGATGATCCGCCAGGTGCCGTCCTGTTTGCGGGCGACGGTGTGGAATTCCGCGAAGTGTCGGTGGGGTTCGGCGCCGGGCGGGGTGACGGTGAGGCGGTAGATGCCGCGTTCGCTGGCGTTGTCGCCGGCGGCGATGCGCTCGGTGAAGCGGAAGTCGATGTCCATGAGCGTGCTGGTGGCGGCGAGTCGGGTGAAGGCCGGGCGGACCCGGGCGGCGTAGTCGTCGAGACTGCCGAGCCACTTCTCGTCGGCTTCGACCCGGAGCAGGTCGGCCGAGTGCAGGGCGAGGTAGGCGTCGGCGTCCATCCGGGCGTAGGCGGCGCGGAACGGCTCCCAGATGTCGCGGTTGAGCTCGCGCAGAAGCTCGGCGGAGGGCATGGGCGGCATCGTAGGTCGCGGAAACGGGCTAGGACGACCGGTTTCCGCCGGCCGGCACCGTGCGGCGGAGGAGGGTGAGGGCGGTCAGCGGGAACAGCAGGACCGAGAGCAGGCCCGCGCAGACCAGGGCGGTGGCGGTGACGGCGCCGCGGCCGAACAGCCGCGCGTACAGCAGCAGGCCGCGGACCACGAGCAGAGCGAGCAGGAACAGCGGCACCCTGATCAGGTCGGCCGGGCTGGCGAGCAGAGCGCCGAGGATGCTCTCCAGCCCGAACCGCTCGGGAGGTGCGGTGAATGCGTCTTTCCTCACGCCCAGTGCGAGAAAGGACGCATTCACCGCACTCCTAGGCACCCGGCGGGGTGGGGCGGGGCCAGTCGCGGAAGGCGGCGAGGAGGCGGTCGCGGGCCTCGCCGGAGAGGGTGGCGGGGGGTAATTCGCCCAGGGCGTCGATGGTCCGGCGGAACTGGTCGAGGTAGAGCTCGCAGCCGGGGCACTCGGCGAGGTGCTCGACGAAGCGGCGTTCCGTCGTCGGGTCGAGGGTGCCGTCGAGGAAGGCGGTGACCAGTTCGACCAGTTCGTCGCAGTTCACGAGCCGTCACGCTCCCCGGCGGGCGCCGGCCGGCCCACGAAGTAGGTTTCCAGCCGCGCCCGGACGGCGGCTCGGGCCCGGTGCAGCAGGACCCGCTGGTTCTCCGCGGAGACGTCCAGCATGGCGCACACCTCGGCCGAGCTGTGGCCGTCCACGTCGCGCAGGCTCAGCACGGTGCGCTGCCGGGCGGGCAGGGTCGCCAGCGCGTCGTCGATCACCCGCCGGACCTCGCCGGTCAGCAGCTCACCCTCCGGGGTGGGCCAGGGCGACGGGAACTCGCGCCAGTGTCCGGGGAACTCGCCGGCGGCGTCCTGGAAGCGGCCGGGCTCGACGGTGGGCCCGCGGTCCTCGGCGGCCGGCGCGAGGTCGGACCACGGGACGGTCCGCTTCTCCCGTACCCCGCGCCGCCGGGCCTGGTTGACCAGGATCCGGTACACCCAGGTCTTCAGCGAGGACCGGGCCTCGAACCGGTGGACGCCCTCGAGCACCGCGAGCCAGGTGTCCTGCACGACCTCCTCCGCCGAGTCACGGGTGGACACGAACGAGCGGGCCAGCCGCAGCATGGAGCCGGACCAGGAGTCCAGCAGCCGGGCGAACGTGGCCTCGTCGCCGGCCCGCAGGCCGGCCACGAGCACCTCGTCCGGCGGAACCGCCGCGACCTCCTGGGGCACGCCGAGAATGTACCCGAGGAGTCAGCGGTACTCCGGGTTCTCGAAGTCGAACCGGCACCCGGCGTCCCACTCGGACCGCTGGTTTCCGTGCGCCGGGATGCCGCCGGCGTCGGTGAGCAGGCGGGCCAGGTGCATCAGGTTCCAGGTCATGAACGTCGTGTTCCGGTTGGTGAAGTCGTTCTCCGGCCCGCCGGACCCGGGGTCCAGGTAGGACGGTCCGGGGCCTGCCTCGCCGATCCAGCCGGCGTCGGCCTGTGGCGGGATCACGTAACCCAGGTGCTGCAGGCTGTACAGCACGTTCATCGCGCAGTGCTTCACCCCGTCCTCGTTGCCGGTGATCAGGCAGCCGCCCACCCGGCCGTAGTAGGCGTACTGCCCCGCGTCGTTGAGCAGGTGCGAGCACGCGTACAGCCGCTCGATCACCTTCTTCATCTCGGAGCTGTTGTCCCCCAACCAGATCGGACCGGCCAGCACCAGGATCTGAGCGTCCAGAACGCGCTGGTAGATCGCCGGCCACTCGTCGCTCGCCCAGCCGTGCCCGGTCATGTCCGGCCACACCCCGGTGGCGATGTCCTGATCGATCGACCGGAGCACCTCGACCTGAACCCCGATCTTCTCCAGGATCCGCCGGCTCACGTCGATCAGGCCCTCGGTGTTGCTGCGCTCCGGTGAGCGCTTCAGCGTGCAGTTGATGAACAACGCGCGCAGGTCGTCGTACCGCGGCTCGGTCATCGCGCGAACCTCGCCTTCAGCGCGGCCAGCCCGGGCAGGAACACGCCGTCGCGCACCTGGGCGACGACCTTCGGCTCATCGGCCTCGTCGCAGTCGAAGGTGGCGCTCCATTCCACCAGCGACGCCTCGGCCGCGGGGCTGACCCGGAGGCCGGAGACGTAGTCCCGTACCGGCAGCCCGCCGCCGTCCTCGAAGGCGAACCTGGTGCTGCGCTCCACGTCGTCCAGCGCGACGAGGCGTTCCCGGTGGTCGCCGAACACGCGCACGGCGCCGACCCGGTCGGCCGGGCCGTTCTCGATGGCCGGCGGTGGCAGGTACGGATGCCAGGAGCCGATGGCGCCGAAGTCCCGCAGCAGCGCCCAGACCTCCTCGGCGGGCGCGTCGAGGACGGCGCTGGTGGTGATCGTTGGCATGGTGACTCTCCTTGTTCGGTTCTTACAGCAGCTCGGCGTCCTGCTGGACGCAGAGCAGGGCGGGGCCGCCGGCGGCGAACAGCCGGGCCATGGCGTCGTCGAGCTGGTCCCGGCGGTCGACCCGGATTCCGGTGGCGCCGCACAGCTCGGCGTAGCCGGCCCAGTCGGGGTTGTGCAGCGAGGTGTGCCAGACCGGGAAGTCCTCGGCGAGCTGCTCCTTGCTGATCTTGCCGAGGGCGTGGTTGTCCAGCAGCACGTGCTTGATCGGGATGCCGTACTTCACCGCGGTGGTGAGCTCGGTGGCGTACTGGCCGAAGCCGCCGTCCCCGGTGACCGCCACGATCGGCCGGTCCGGGGCGGCCGCCCAGGCGCCGAGGGCGGCCGGGTAGCCGAAGCCGATCGAGCCGAGGTAGCCCGACATCAGCACCGGCTGGCCCTTCGACTCCAGGTAGCGGCCGAGCGAGTAGGCGTGGTTGCCGACGTCCACGGTCACCACGGCGTCCTCGGGCAGGTGCGCCGACAGCGCGGCGAACACCGCCGCGGCCGACACGCCCCGGCCGCGGTCGTCGGCCACCCGGCGGGCCTTCTCGGCACGCCAGATCGCCCACCGCGCGGCCACGTCGGGCCTCTGATCCTCGGCCTTGACCGTGCCGAGCGAGCCGGTGATCGCGTCCAGGGTGAGCGCCGCATCGCCGAGCACCCCGACGGTGACCGCGTTGAACCGGCCGATCGCGCCGGGCTCGTCGTCGATCTGCACGATCGGGAGGTACGGCGCGATTCCGGTGTGGTTGGCGAACGAGGCGCCGACGACGACCAGCAGGTCGGACTCGTTCATCAGCCAGCTGGCCACCGGGGTACCGCTGCGGCCGAGCACGCCGGCGCCGAGCGGATGGGTGTCCGGCACCAGTCCCTTGGCTTTGAACGTGGTCAGCACCGGTGCGCCCAGCCGTTCGGCGAGCGCGCGGATCTGCGTCTCCGCGCCGCGTGCGCCGTGCCCGGCGACGAGGACCGGGCGCCGCGCGTCCCGGATCAGGGCGGCCGCGGCGTCGAGGGCCGCCGCGGCCGGCCGGACCCGGCGATCCGGCACCCGCCCGTCCGGTGTGGACGGTTCGGCGTCGCTGGGCCGCACCTGGACTTCGTCCGGCAGCACCAGGTGCGCCACGCCGCGCCGGTCGAGCGCGTGCTTGACCGCGAGCGCGGCCAGCTCGCCATGGTCGCTTCCACTGTGGACGGTCGTGGTGGACACCGCGACGTCGCGGAACACCGCGGACAGGTCGAGGTCCTGGAACGCCCCGCGGCCCAGCACCTGCGACGGCACCTGGCCGGAGATGGCCAGCACCGGCGCGCCGTCGAGCTTGGCGTCGTAGAGCCCGGTGAGCAGGTTGGTCGAGCCCGGCCCGGCGATCGCGAGGCAGGCCGCCGGCCGGCCGGTGAGCTTGCCGTAGGCGCTGGCCGCGAACGCCGCCGCGCCCTCGTGCCGGATCCCGACGTAGGTCAGCTCGCCCCGCTCCTCGGCCCGCCGCAGCGCGTCGGCGAACCCCAGGTTGGAGTGCCCGACCATGCCGAACACGTGCCGCACTCCCCACGCCACCAACGTTTCCACCAGCACGTCGGACACCGTGCGCACGGCGGCGGGCAGCTCCGGCAGCGCCACGTACACCCCGTCGGCGCGCTCCTCCACCGGATAGGTCGTCACCCCGTCGGTGAAGCCCTCCGGCGGCCGGCCGGTCACCGGGTCGTAGTCGTAGCCGTGCCACGGGCAGCGCAGCCAGCCCTTCTCGATCGAGCCCTCGCCCAGCGGCCCGCCCTGGTGCGGGCAGCGGTTCTCCAGCGCGCCCAACCTGGCGCCGCAGCGGGACAATGCGACGGTTCGCCCGTCCACCACCACACTGCGCACCCGGCCCTCACCGGGCACATCGGACGGATCGACCCGGTGCCACCCGTGCATGTAACGCCTCCCTGCCTCGCGGACACTGTCCTGGCAGATCAGTCCGCCGAAGGCCCGATGCGTTACACGGAGGTTTGCATGGAGCTCCCGACCCTGGCCCGCACCCGGAGGTCGCTGCACGGCGTGGCCGAGGCGGTGCTGGCCGGACCGCAGTTCCGGGCGCACCAGGACGTCCGGCTGCGGGTCACGCCCGGCGGTTTCGGCACCACCCGCACCCCCGACCTGCGCGTCGACGGCGGCACGCTGGTCGCCGGCACCGCCCGCATCCCCCTGGCCGGGCACACCTACGCCACGCTCGCCCGCGCCGCCGGGGTCGAGGCCAGCCTCCTGCAGCACGACGTCTACGCCGACGGCCCGGACATCCACCTCGACGACCTCATCGAGCTCGACCCCGACGCGGCACGCCACCTGATCCACTGCTTCGCCCTCGGCGACGAGGCGCTGCACCGCCTGGACCCCGAAGCCGACCGGATCCTCTGGCCGGAGCACTTCGACGTCGCCAGCGCCCTCAACGAGATCAACTACGGCATCTCCCCCGGCGACAGCTACCTGGCCGAGCCCTACGCCTACGTCGGCCCCTGGCCGGTTCCGCAGGGCGAGTTCTGGAACGCCCCGTTCGGCGCCGCCCGCCTGCTGAGCCAACTCCCCGACGCCGGCGCCGTCCTCGCGTTCTTCCGCCAGGGACAAGCCGAAGCCGGTCAGCACCGCACATCATGAGATGGCCCACCCGGCCGGCGGCGCGACAGCCCGGTTTAATGACGGCGTGGGCGTGCCGGACAAGCAGTTTCTCCGCATGGTGGACAAGCTCGCCGAGGTCGACCGCGCCCAGGCGCGTGATTACACGTCCTTCAGCGTGTGCGGCAAGCGGTTCGGCTACTACTGGCCGCGGACCAGGACGGTCGGTCTCAAGCAGACGCTTTCCGAGCAGCTCGCCCTGGTCGCCGAGCGCCCGGACGTGTTCGAGATCCAGTTCACCGCCGGTGGTTTCGGCTGGGTCGTCGTCTACCTGACGAAGATCGACGCCGACGAGCTCAAGGAGCTGGTCTACGAGGCGTGGCGGCTGTCCGCCCCCGAGCACCTCGCCGACGAGCACCCGCTCCGTTAGCGCACCCGCCAACGGGCCGGCTCCCGTCAGTTCAAGGGGGAGAAGATTGGCCGGGCGTAGACGGAGTTGGGGAGGGGTGGGCGGGTGGGGGGCTGGGGTTGGGGGGCGAGGATGCCGTCGTTGAAGAGGCGGTCGTCGTAGAAGCTTTGGAGGTATGGGGCGCCGGCGGTGCCGCCGGAGCCGGATTCCTTGGGGAGGTGGCGGTGGGCCATGCCGAGGTGGACGCGGCGCCAGCGGAACAGGGTGTCGTCCAGGGTTTCGGCGGCGGTGAGAACTTTGGCCGCCGTGTCGTGGTCGGCGGGGAGGCGGCGGAGAGCGGTGCGGAGGGGTTCGAATTCGGGGTTGAGGTGGAGCAGGAGGAAGGCGTTTTCGTAGACCCTGGAGAGCGCCTCGATTTTGTGGGGGTGGATGCCCAGCAGGTGGATCTGCAGGAGCTGGCCGGAAAGCATCTGCACGGCGCTGGCCGAGCCGGTGTCGGCACGGAAGCCCATGAAGCGCTCGACCGACATGGTCCGGCGCAGTACCAGCATGGCGTCGAGTTGGACCTGGGCCAGTGCGGCGGCCCGGTCGAGGCAGTGCGCGGCGTTGTCCCAGTGGTTTTTCTTCAGCCATTCCACGGCGGCCACCACTCGCGCGATCATGCCCCAGGTCGCGGTCTCGGTCAGGTGGATCACCCGGAGGAACGCGTTCTCGTCGTGTTGCGTGGTCTGCGGCAGGTTGATCAGGTATTCCAGCACGTTGCCCTGGCCGTCGCCGAGATAGTCCTGCCAGCGCGAGGGAGGCTCGGGCGCGATCCGGGGCACCGGGGAGTGCGGCGCGGTGGCCGCGTGCATGTGGGTGAGGCGGTCCACCCGCTCGGCCAGTTCGGCGTCCGTGGGCAGCATGTCGTGGCTCCACTCGGTGCCCGACCGCTCAAAGCGCAGCCAGGAGTCCACCAGGGTGTGCAGCGCCCAGCGGGACCGGCGTTCGATCGCGGCGTCGCTGGAGTGCCGGCGGGTGCCCAGGACGTGGCTGAGCAGCCGGTTGTTGGCGTACGCCTGGTAACGCCGGCCGCGGGTGCCGCCGGGCTCCTCGTCACCGGCGAGCTTCCATTCGCTCTCCAGCAGCAGTTCCGCCAGCCTCAGCTGGGGGCGTACCTCGGCGGGCACGTCGATCCGGGCCCGCACGTCACGCAGGTCCTCGTACAGCGTCGCCATCTCGCCACGCAGTACCGGGTCCAGCTTGTGCCGGCCGTCGTGCCGCGCCGCGGCAACGTACTGGGCCACGTCGAAGCCGAGGATGGCGTCGACAACCGCTCCTGCGCGCATCTCAGGCCACCCCCGCGGGCAACGCCTCGTGCAGCAGCGCCTCGTACAGCAGGTCCGTCTGCTGCTCGCATTCCAGCTCCACGTATCCGCTGCCCCAGGCGAGCGCGGACGCCAGGGCCGGCTCCTCGCCGTAATCCGGGTCGAGCGACGCAACCCGCTCCGGCACGGGAAGCTCCGCGCTGCCCAGCGTCCGGTTGACGGTCGCCGCAACCGAGCGCGCGGACTCCAGCACGTCCGCCGGCGCACCGACCACATCCGTCGGTGCGATCGCGATCAGCTCGGCCAGCGCGAGCCCCGGACGCTCGCTGAACCGTCCCAACAGCACGGACAGCTCACGCAGTCCGGGCACCCGGGCCGGGTCGTAGAACGTAACCAGTTGTGGTGAGCAGCCGGCCGCGACGAACCGCCGCACGACCGCTTCCCCACCGGAGACGTAGACGGCGCCGACGTACTCGTGCTGCCAGCGCACGCACGCTTCCACCACCGCGTCGCCGGCCGACTCGCCGGATAACACCAGGAACCGGCGTTGGTGGATCGGACTGGGCTCTCCGGTCACTCCCGCACCTCCATGCGAACTTTAGGTTTCTTCATAGGACTAACTATGATTTAGCCACAGTTGCATCATGAAATCTTCTTCGAAAATGCGGCGCGCGAGTATGTCCACGCTGGACTCTTCTTCGAAAGTGCGCACTGCTCCGTACCCGCTTGTAGGTGCTCTGACCAGGTCGTACCTTCGTCCGAGACAGTCTGCGATCGGTCGAATGGAGCGAACGTGGTCGATCACCGCATCAAGGACGTCGTCATCCTCGGCGGGGGCACGGCGGGCTGGATGACTGCCGCCTATCTCGGCAAGGCGTTGCAGGGAACCGTGCGGGTGACGGTGCTGGAGGCGCCGGCAATCTCCAGAATCGGAGTCGGCGAGGCAACCATCCCGTTGCTACAGAACGCATTCTTCAACTACCTCGGCGTGGACGAGGACGACTGGATGCGGGAATGCAATGCGAGCTTCAAGACCGCGGTGAAGTTCATCAACTGGCGAACGCCGGGTAATGGTGAGCCGCACGCGCGAGCACTGGCCGGCGGCGGTTCCGACCATTTCTACCACCCGTTCGGACTGCTGCCGAACCACGACCAGGTCTCCCTGGCGCAGTACTGGGTGCTCGACCGGGAGCAGGGCCGCACCACCAAACCGTATGACTACGCCTGCTTCGTCGAGCCGCCGATGATTGACGCGCTGAAGGCGCCCCGCTATTCCGACGGCACCCACGCGACCCGTTACGCCTGGCATTTCGACGCCGCGCTGGTCGCCGACTACCTGCGCCGGTTCGCCACCCAGCGGCAGGGCGTGGTGCACGTCGCCGACGAGATGGTGGAGGTGCTGCAGGACGAGCGCGGGTTCCTGACCGGGCTGCGCACGAAGGGCGGCCAGGTACTCGAAGGCGACCTGTTCGTCGACTGCTCGGGCTTCCGCGGCCTGCTGATCAACCAGGCGATGCGGGAGCCGTTCCTGGACATGAGCAACCACCTGATCAACGACAGCGCGGTCGCCACGCAGATCCCCCACGACGACGCCGCGAACGGCGTGGAGCCGTTCACCTCGGCCATCGCCATGAAGGCCGGGTGGACCTGGAAGATCCCGATGCTCGGCCGGTTCGGCACCGGGTACGTCTTCTCCAGCCGGCACGCCGACCGGGACGAGGCGGCCGCGGACTTCTGCGCGATGTGGGGGCTGGACCCGGCGGAGACCCCGCTGAACCACATCCGTTTCCGGGTCGGGCGCAACCGCCGGACCTGGGTGCGCAACTGCGTGAGCGTCGGCCTGGCGTCGTGCTTCCTGGAGCCGCTGGAATCCACCGGCATCCACTTCATCTACGGTGCGATCTACCAGTTGGTGAAGCATTTCCCGGACAAGCGTTTCGACCAGGCGCTGATCGACGGTTTCAACCGCGAGATCGAGATCATGTTCGACGACACCCGGGACTTCATCCAGGCGCATTTCTACTTCTCACCACGGACGGACACCGAGTTCTGGCGCGCCAACAAGGAGCTCGAGCTGACCGACAACATCCGCGAGAAGATCGCGATGTACCGGGCCGGCATCCCGATCAACCAGCCGCACACGTCGGCGGAGACGTACTACGGCGATCCCGGCGCGGAGTTCCGGAACTTCTGGACCAACGGCAGCTACTACTGCATCTTCGCCGGGCTCGGTTTCCTGCCCGACCACGCGTTCCCACCGCTGACCTACAAGCCGCGATCCGTCGAGCAGGCCCGGGATCTGTTCGCCGACATCGAGAAGCGGCAGCGGGTGCTGGTCGAGCAGCTGCCCACCAACTACGAATACCTGCGCCAACTCCACGGCAAGTGAGGGTCACGTGTACGAGACGCTAGCTCCGGTAACGCACCATTTCTACCCGTTACAGAAGTACACCGATCCGGCCGACGAGGCGTTCGCCGGCTTCCACGACCTGCTGCGCGGGCCGAAGCCCGCGGCTTCCGACAACATGATCTACCTGCATATCCCGTACTGCGAGAAGCGGTGCACCTTCTGCCCGTTCCACGTGCGGGTCAAGCGGGACCCGATCGTCTACGAGCGGTACACGCAGGCGGTGGAGCGCGAGATCGCGATGCTGTCGGAGCTGCCCTACGTCAAGGACATGACGTTCAAGGCGGTCTACTTCGGCGGTGGCTCGCCGTCCCTGCTCACCGTGCCCCAGATCGCCCGGCTCTACGACGCGCTGCGCCGGTCGTTCGCGATCGAGCCGGGTGCGGAGTGGACGTTCGAGGGCGAGCCGACCGGACTGTCCAACCCGGAGCTGCTGGAGTATCTGGCCTCCCAAGGCACCCAGCGGCTCAGCTACGGCGTCCAGACCTTCGACGAAGAGCTGCGCACCATCATGAACATCGCGGCCACGGTGCAGGACGCGTTGAACACCAACGACCGCGCCAAGGCACTCGGGTTCTCCGACGTCAACGTGGACATGATGTTCTACATGCCGGGCCAGGACCTCGAGGCCGTCGAGCGGGACCTCGTCGAGCTGGACAACTGCCAGTTCGACAGCCTCGACTACTACTACATGTCCTATTACGCCATGCCCAAGAGCACGTTCCTGGGTATGGAAAAGGGCACCTACCCCAAGAAGCCGCCCACCGAGATGCGGGGCGAGATGCACAAGCTCGTCCGGCAGCGGATGGCGGAGATGGGCTACCACAACGTCACCGACCACGTGTTCGCCAAGAGCCCCACCGGCTCGGAGTACTACCGCCTGCTGTGGGGCGGCGGGTTCGGCGAGCACAACGCCGAGACGCTGGCGATCGGCGCGTCCGCGCGCGGCTACCTCAACGGCTACAGCTACGCCAACACGCTCGCGCCCGACCCGTACGTCGACGTGATGGAGAGCGGCGAGCTGCCGGTGTTCAAGGTGTCCGGCCTGCTGAAGGACCCGCGCAACCGCGGCATGGTGTTCTTCCCGAAGTTCTTCCGGATGCCGCTGTCCCGGGTGCCCGACGACGCGCGCACCCGGCTGCTGATCGACAACCTGGTCGAGGCGGGCCTCGCGGTCGTCGGCGACGGCGAACTGGCGCTGACCGAAGAGGGCAAGGACTGGATCCCCAACATCACGATCGACTTCTTCGAAGACGAGCAGGAAGCGATCAACCAGGACTGGATCGGCGAGCTCGACTCGCACTACTCGAACCGCGTGACCTTGTAGCACACCCGGAAGGGCCTCGTGGCAAAGACGATCCTGCTGGTCGGTGTGCCGTGGAGCACGCACGAGCTGACACCGGCGATCCGTGACGCGGCGACCCTCGGTGCCCGCCTACACCTGGTGGACACCGAGGAGACGCTGGCCGCGCTCCACCCGGGGCTGGACTGCGAGCGGGTTCCGGTCGCGGCGCTGGACCTCGCGTCCGTCCTCGCGGCCGCGCGGGCGGTGCGGCCGGACTGCGTGGTGTCGATCACCGAGCTGACCATGGAGCTCGCCGCGCGGGTGCGCGAGGAGCTGGGCCACGACGGCACCCCCGCGGCGGCCGAGCGCGCCGTGTCGGACAAGCCGGCCACCCGGGAAGTGTTGCGGGACAACGGCCTCACCCAGGTCCGGTTCTGGAGCACGACGACCGCCGAGCTGCCCGCGCTGGCCCGGACGCTGCCGCTGCCGGTGGTCGCCAAGCCCCGGTCGCTGACCGGCAGCGCGGGCGTGCGCATGATCGCCTCGGTCGCGGACGCGGAACTGCTGGCCCGGCAGTACGACGCGGCGAGGTCGGCCCGGTTCGGCCGGGACCGGCTGCTGGTGGAGACCTACGTGGGCGGGGTCGAGATCAGCGCGGAGGGCCTGGTCGTCGACGGCGAGCTGACCCTGTTCACGTTGACCGACAAGGTGAACACGCAGGCGCCGTACTTCGTCGAGCTGGGTCACCTGATGCCCAGCCGGTTCAGTGCCGGGTGGCAGCCCCGCGTGCACGGCTACCTCCAGCGCTGCGTGACGGCGCTGGGAGTGCGCACCTCGCCGGTGCACGCGGAGGTGAAACTGGTGGGCGACCAGGTGGAGCTGATCGAGCTGCACACCCGGTTCGGCGGCGACAACATCGTCGCGCTGCTGGAGGAGACGTTCGCGCTGCGGCCGTTCGAGGCCTACTTCGCGGCGATGCTCGGCGGCTCCGCGCCGCGGGTCAGCCGGGCGAACACGACCTGGGGCGTCGCCTTCTTCACCGTGCCCATGGACCAGGCGCCGCCCGCCGGCTCGTTCGCCTTCCCGCACCCGGAAGCCGTGATGCGCATCGACTTCGACCGCCGCACGCCGCCGAAGCTCCGGGAGTACGAGGGGGTGCGGCTGATGTACTGGCGGGCCGGCCACGCGCTGTTCGCCTCCGCCGACTACGCCGAGGTGCTCGCCGACATCACCTTCCTGGCGGCGCCATGACCGCCGCGGCCACCGACCTCGCGGCCCGGTTCGCCGCGGCACATCCCGGTTACGCCAAGGTGCGGCCGGCGCCGGAACCGGTCGAGGTGTCCGCCGACGTGGCCGGCGCGATGTGGGACACGACGCGGAACACGGTGGAGCTGTTGCGGGTCCGCGCGCTCGACGCGCTCGGCTGCTACCCGGCCGGCGAGGCCGAGTGGCTGCGCGGCATGGCCGACCCGGACACGCTGCGGCTGTGCACGACGTTCGCCCGCGCCGACTTCGTGCTCGGACCGGACGGCCCGCGCCTGGTCGAGGTCAACGTCGGACCCACCATCGGCGGGATGGGCATCCTCGACCGGTACGCGGAGGTCCTCGGCCACGACGACCTGCCCCGGCCGGTGCGGGTGTGGGCGCGTGCCCTGCGTGCGCTCGCCGGCCGGGAGCGTCCGGACGTGGTGTTCGTCGCGGCGGACGAGGAGACCGGCGTGCCGCATCCCTACGAGACCGCGCATTTCCTTGCCGCCGAAGGGATCGAGGCCAGGGTCGAGCGCACCGCCTGGCGCGGGCAGGCGGACCTGGTCTACGGCTGCTTCACCTACGACCAGGTGGCCGGTCCGCCGTACCGCGACTTCGTCGAGCGGGCCATGGCGACCTACCCGGTGTACGTCGCGCCGCCGGCGTTCACCTTGCCGGGCAACAAGACCCTGCTGGCCGGGATCGACGACGAGCTGGTGGCGCGGACCTGGGTCGCGCAGGGAGCGATGCTGGCCGAGGCCGCCCGCCACCCGGAGCGGTACGTGCTCAAGCCCGCGGTCGGGTACGGCGGCCGGGGTGTCGTCATCGGCGCGAAGTCCCGGCCCGCGGTGTGGGATGCCGCGCTGGACGGTGTCCGCGACGACGACCACCGGTGGGTGCTCCAGTCGTACGTGCCGCCGCACCCGGTGACGATGTCCACTTCGGACGGGCCGGTCGCGCACGAGATCGGCCTGGGGTGCATCTTCGTGGCTGGCGAGCCGGGCGGGCTGCTGTTCCGCCAGGTCCCGGTCGGCTCGGCAGGGACGGCGAACGTCGCCCGGGGCGCGCTGTTCGGCGGGGCGCGGGTGGTGGCCGCATGATCGCGCTGGTGCTGCTCGCCGCGCCCGACCGGGAGGTCGCGGAATCCGCGCTGGCCCAGGCCGACCGGGTCGTGGTGCTGAGCCCGGCGCAGGGCGGCCCGGGCACGCCTGATGACGACCGGGTGACGTTCCTGCGCTACGACGGCGCCGACGACGCGCTGGCGATCGCCGCCGCCGTGCGTCCGGACGCGGTGATCCCGATCTGGGAGGGCGCGGTCGAGACCGGCGCGGTGCTCGCGGAAGCGTTGGGGCTGCCTGGAAATCCGCCCACGGCGACCCGGGCGGCCCGGGACAAGGCGGTGGCCGCGGACCTGCTGCACCGGGCGCGCGTGCCGCACCCGCGCACCCGTTCCTACCCCGTCGACACCGAGCTTTCCTTCGTGGAGCGCGAGTTCCGGTACCCGTTCATCGTCAAGATGCCCCGGTCGAGCAACAGCCAGTCGGTCACCCTCGTGCGGTCGCGCGCGGAGCTGGCGACCGCGGTCGGCGGCATCCGCACGCTCTACGCGCGGACCAACCGGCTCTCCCGGCTCTACGGCACCGGCACGCCGTCCTTCGTGGCGCAGGACTACCTGCACGGCGTGGAGGTCAACATCGACCTGCTGTACCACGAGACGGACCACGCGGTGCTGGGGATCTTCGAGAAGTTCCCCATGCCCGGGCCGACGTTCGGCGAGGTGCACAGCGTCTACCCGCACTCGCTGTCCACCGCCGATGCCGACGCGGCGATCGCGGTGTCCGTCGCGGCGGTCCGTGCGCTCGGCGCGACCCGGGGCGCGGCGCACGTCGAGCTGCGCATGACCGTGGCCGGGCCGGTCGTCGTCGAGGCGGCCTTGCGGCTCGGCGGTTTCCTTACCCCCCAAGCGTTGCGGTTGGTCACCGGGGTCGATCCGGTGTCCGCCCTGACCGCGCTGCACGGCCACGGCCGGCTGCCGTCCGTGCGGCACTCTCCGTCCGGCGTGGCCTGCCTGTACGGTGCGGCGAACGTGGAGCAGGCGGGCCGGATCAAGGCCATCTCCGGCGCGGACGACGCCAAGCTGGTGCCCGGCGTGGAGCTGCTGGAGGTGGTGAAGCAGCCGGGCGACCTCGTGGTGCCGCTGCCCGAGGGGACCGACTACCACGTCGCGCGGTTCCTGCTGACCGGCGCCCGGCGGGCCGACGTGGAGCACTCGGCGCGCCGGATCCGCGAGCTGCTGGTCGTCGAGCTGGAGGAGGCGGCATGAAGCTTGCGGAATGCCAGGCGAGGGAGTTGGCCCACCACCCAAGGCGACCCACGACCATGGCCAACTCTCACGAGCTGGAGAGCACAGCATGAGCTCCCTGGCCGTCGTCGGGATGCCGCGCACCGCCCACGTCCTGGAGGAATCCGTGGTGCAGGCCCGGATCCGGGGCCTGGACGTGGTGCTGGTGGATCAGCCGGACGTGCTGGCGGGCGTGCCTCGGTCACTGCCCGCCGCGACGCTCGCGGTGCCGGACATGCGGGCCGGCGCGGTCGCCGACGCCCTCAGACCGCTGGCGCCGCAACCGGTGGTCTCGTTCTCCGAGCTGTACCTGGTGCTGGCGGCCGAGGTCCGGGAAGCGCTCGGGCTGCCCGGCGTTCCGTCCACAGTGGAGCACCGGGTTCGGAACAAGGCCGCGACCCGGGCCCGGCTGCGCGACCGCGGGCTCTCGTCGGTCGCCTTCGCGGTGACCACGCTCGCCGACCTGCCCGCCACCGCGGCCGCCTTCACGCCGCCGTTCGTGGTGAAGCCGGTCGACCTGACCGGCAGCATCGGGGTGGCCGCGATGCTGGCGCACAGCGACGTCGAGCGCTACCGCGAGCTGTTCGTGGCCGTCGACGAGCAACGGGAACTGCTCGTCGAGGAGTTCATCGGCGGGGTCGAGTACAGCGTGGAAGGCCTGTGCCTGAACGGGGAGTTCCACCATGTCGCCACCACCGAGAAGCGGACCAGCGGATTCCCCGCCTTCTACGAGACCGGCCACCTGCTGCCGGCCCGCGACACCGCGCTCGCCGACCGGCTCGGCGCGTACACCCGGGACGTGGTGGCGGCGCTGGACATCGGCACCGCGCCGATCCACGCCGAGGTCAAGGTGTCCGGCGACCGCGTCGAGCTGATCGAGGTGCACACCCGGTTCGCCGGCGACCTCATCCCCCTGCTGGTCGAGCACGCCTTCGGGACGAAGCTGTTCGGCCTCTTCTACGACGCCCTGCTGCACGGCAAGGCACCGGAGCCCGCACCCGCGCGCACGGTCGCCGGCATCCGGTTCCTGCACGAACCCGAACTGGAGAACGGGATCGTGTTGCCGGCGGCGACGTTCGACTACACCGTGACCGTGCACCGGGGCGGCGCCCGCAAGGAACCCAGTGCCCTCACCGGCATCCGCATCGTGAACCGGCGGGCCGGCCACGTCGTGTTCGCCGCGCCCGACCACGCCGCCGCCGACGCGTTCCTCGACCGGGCGGTGGGCGCATGACGCTGGAGTTCGTGCGGTTCAAGCTCCGCGACGGCGTGACCGACGAGGAGCTCCTCGAGGCGAGCCGCGGGGTCGACGCCTTCCTTGCCGAGGCACCCGGTTTCCAGTCCCGGCAGCTCTACCGGGACCCCACGCACTGGATCGACCTGGTGGTGTGGTCGGACCTGGCGGCCGCCCGGGCGGCGGCCGCGCGCATCGCGGACGACCCGCGCTGCACGGCGTTCATGGACGCCATCGCCGCCGGCTCGGTGGTCCTGTCGCACGCCGAGTTGCGCAGCGAGCACCGCGGATGACCGCGTTACTGGGCGCGGAGAGCGCCGTGGCACGGGCGTTCCGCACCCATTTCGGCGGCCTACCGGCCACGTTCTGGATCGTCTGGTCCGGCGTGCTGGTCAGCCGGATGGGCACGATGGTGCTGCCGTTCCTCGCGCTTTTCCTTACCGCGAAAGGGATGAGCATCACCACGGCGGGCCTGGTGGTGACCGTGGTCGGGGCGGGCGCGACCTGCTCCCAGCTGGTCGGCGGCGCGCTGGCCGACCTGTGGGGCCGGCGCACGACGTTCGTGGTGGGCCCGTTCGCCGCCGCGGGTTTCCTGCTGCTGCTCGGTTATGTCGAGTCGCTGCCGATGATCCTGCTGGCGGCGTTCCTGTCCGGCCTGGCGCTGCAGCTCTACCAGCCCGCGTCCGCCGCCGTGATCGCCGACGTCGTCCCGCCGGCGCACCGGCCGCGGGCCTACGGCCTGATGTACTGGGCGGTCAACGTGGGCTTCTCGGTGGCCTCCGTGCTCGGTGGACTGCTGGCCCGGCAAGGCTTCCTGTGGCTGTTCTGGGTGGACAGTCTCACCTGCCTGGTGTTCGGGCTGGTGATCTGGCGGCTCATGCCGCGGGACACGACCCCGCCCGCACCGTCGGCCGGCAGCTACCGGGAGGTGCTGCGGGACGGCGTGATGGTCGCCTACGTGCTGCTGTTACTGCTGCACGCGTCCGTCCAGTTCCAGATGTCGTCCACGCTGCCGCTGGCGATGGGCCTTTCCGGTTTGTCCCCCACGGACTTCGGCCTGGCGATAGCGGTCAACGGCGTCCTGGTGGTGATCGTCCAGCCGCTGCTGGTCAACCGGCTGAGCCGGTACGACCGCAGCAAGGTGCTGTCCGTGGGCATCCTGCTGATGGGCACCGGTTTCGGCGCGACGGTGCTCGCCTCGACGCTGCTCAGCTACGCGCTGACGGTCGTGGTGTGGACGGCCGGCGAGATCGTCATCGCGGCCGTCGTGCAGACCATCGTCGCCGACCTCGCACCCGCCCACCTGCGCGGCCGCTACAACGGGCTGTTCGGCGCGGCCTACGCCCTGGCGGCGGTCGTTGCCCCGGGCGCCGGGACGCTGCTGCTGGCGCACGCCGGCGCGCGAGTGCTGTGGACGACCTGTTTCGTGGTGTGCCTTGCCGTCGCGGTGGGGCAATGGGTTCTGGGGCCGAGCATCCGCCGCCGGCAGGCGGCCGAGGAATAGGAGGGAGCCATGTCCGGATTACGCCGCGACCTGAGCACGCGGCAGATCAGGATGATCGCGTTGGGCGGGACGATCGGCACCGGCCTGTTTCTCGGCTCCAGCCTGGCGATCGCGTACGCGGGACCGTCGGTCGTGCTGGTGTTCCTCGTCGCCGCGGTCGCGGCGCTCGCGGTGGCCTACGCGGTGGCCGAGCTTGCCGTCGCCCACCCCGAGCCGGGCGGTTTCGGCGCGGTGGCACACCGCTACCTCGGCCCGCTCGCCGGCTACGTGCAGCGGTGGAGCTACTGGCTGACCATGGTCGTGGTGATCGGCAGCGAGGTCGTCGCCGGCGGCCTGTACGTCCGGTACTGGTGGCCGCAGGTCCCGCTGTGGTTGCCGGTCGTGGTGTTCTCCGTGTTCATCGTCGTGGTGAACCTGACGGCGGTGAAGTTCTTCGGCGAGTTCGAGTACTGGTTCGCGATGATCAAGGTCGTGACCATCGCGGTGTTCATCGTCGTGGGCGGCCTCTACCTGATTTTCGGGCTGCCGCAGGGCCATGCCGCTGGTGGCACGCTGGCGCCCAACGGCATGGTCGGCATGCTTCTCGCCCTGGGCGTGGTGACCCTGAGCTACGGCGGGGTGGAAGCCGTGGCCATGACCGCCGCGGAGTCCCGGGATCCCGGCCGGGACGTGCCCCGGGCCGCCCGGACCCTGGTGCTGCGCCTGGTGCTGTTCTATGTCCTGGCCACGGCGATCGTGGTGATCGTCGTGCCGTGGCAGGAGCTGGCGGCCGGCGGCACGATCGCGCAGAGCCCGTTCGTGCGCATCTTCGGCGTGGTCGGCCTGCCCGCGGCGGCCGGCATCATGAACTTCGTCGTGCTGACCGCGGCCATCTCCGCCGCCAACACCAGCCTGTACGTGGCGACCCGGATGGCCTACTCGCTGTCCACCGACGGCTACGCGCCCGCCCTGCTACGCCGCGTGGGCCGCAACGGCGTCCCGTCCACCGCCGTGCTCGCCTCGGCCGCCGGCCTGCTCATCGCCGCCGTCGTGTCCGTGACGTCCTCGGACGTCGCGTTCCCCGCCCTGCTGGGCATCGCGCTGTTCACCGGGATGCTCACCTGGCTGATCATCTTCGCCAGCCACGTGGCGTTCCGCCGGCGCCGCGGCACGGACCTGCCCGCCGTGCGCCTGCCCGGGGCACCGGTGACCGCGGTGCTCGGCATCGTCTACGTCCTCGTGGTGCTCGGCACCATGGCGTTCGTCCCGCCGTTCACCGTGGCCTGGACGTTCGGCGGACCCTTCGTGGTGCTCCTGGCGGTGTCGTTCTTCCTGGTCCGCCGCAAGCGCCCGGTGGATGTCTGATGGTGCTCGCCGCGGCGCCGGCTCCGCCGCTGCCCGCGCACTCCCTGCTGGTGCTGCTCACCCAGTGCGGAGTGCTGCTCGGCCTGGCCGTGATGCTGGGCCGGTTGGCCGTCCGGGTCCGGCTGCCGGCGGTCGCCGGCGAGCTGTGCGCCGGTGTGCTGCTCGGCCCGTCCGTGCTGGCGCACGTGGCGCCACCGGTGGAGCGCTGGCTGTTTCCGGCCGACCCGAACCAGATTCACCTGCTCGACGCCGTCGGGCAGTTGGGCGTGCTGCTGCTGGTCGGTCTGACCGGGATCGCCATCGACCTGGCGATGGTGCGCCGGCGCAGCGCCGTGTCCGCCGCGGTCAGCCTCGGCGGCCTGGTGATCCCGCTGGGTGCCGGGGTCGGTCTGGGGTTCCTGCTGCCCGCGGACCTGGCCGGCCCCAGGGCGAACCCCGCGGTGTTCGCCCTGTTCCTGGGCGTCGCGATGTGCGTGAGCGCGATCCCGGTCATCGCCAAGATCCTGACCGAGCTCCGGATGCTGCACCGGGACATCGGCCAGCTCATCCTCAGCGCGGCGATGGTCGACGACGTGATCGGCTGGGTGCTGCTGTCCCTGGTGTCGGCGATGGCCACGGTCGGCGCTCGCACCCTCGACCTCGGGTACTCGCTGCTCGCCGTCGGCATCGTCATCGCGGTCGCCGCCGTCCTGGTCCGGCCGCTGTCCCGCCGGCTGCCCCGGCTGGACTCGGTGAACGGCGAAGGAAAGGTGACGGCGGTCGTGGTCATGCTGATCCTGATCGCGGCCGCCGGCACCCAGTCGCTGGGACTGGAGGCGGTGTTCGGTGCGTTCGTCTGCGGCATCGCCATCGGCTCCGGAAAACCTGACGTCTCAAGGGGTCTGCGGCCACTGCGCACTGCCGTGATGTGGGTGTTCGCCCCGCTGTTCTTCGCCACCGCCGGCCTGCGAATGGACCTGACCCGGCTGGTCGACCCGGTCGTGCTGGCCATCGCCTGCGCAACGGTCGTCGTCGCCGTGGCCGGCAAGTTCATCGGCGCCTATGCCGGGGCACGCCTGGGCAAACTCAACAGGTGGGAGGCCTTCGCCCTGGGCAGCGGCCTGAACACCCGCGGCGTCATCCAGGTGATCGTGGCGGCGACCGGCCTGCGCCTGGGCGTGCTCAGCACCGACATGTACACGATCATCGTGCTGGTCGCGGTCGTCACCTCCGTGATGGCCGCACCCTGCCTGCACCTCGCGATGCGCCACCTCGAGGTGACCGAACAGGAACGGGCCCGGGAGAAACGGCTGGCCCACTGACCGCGTTGAGCCGGGCCTGGGTGATCCGGGCGACGACGAGCACCCGCTCCGTCAGGAGCCGGGGCGGAACGCGTTCAATGACGGCAGCGCGTTTCCGGACCAGTCGAACATGGTGAGGTTGTCGTTGGGGTTGCCCTGCCCGGGCGACCAGCCGACGCCGGGGAGCCAGCCGGGTTCCCAGTCGAAGAAGCCGGCGCCGCGGCCGGAGGGGACAGCGGCGAGGACCGCGCGGAGCTGTTCGAAGTAGGCGGCCTGGCCGGTGGGGGTGGCGGGGAAGGAGCCGCCATCGGGGAGTTGGCTGGGGGAACCGATCAGGTTGCCGAGTTGGTCGCCGTTGCCGAGGGTCCACGGGTAGGAGGTCTCGGCCAGGACCAGATCCTTGCCGTAGCGGGTCGCGAGGTCGTTGAGGTTGGACCGGAGCGCGGCGAGGGAACCGTGCCAGAACGGGTAGTAGGACAGGCCGATCACGTCGAACGCGACGCCCTGGGCGAGGATGTGGTCGTAGAAGTACCGGGAGTCGCCGTTGGCCCCGCCCCGGTCGATGTGGACCATGATGGCCAGCGGGTTGCCGGCCGGGTTGCCTTCGCGGGCCCCGGTGATGCCGGCCTTGAGCAGCGTGGCGAACTCCGCCCAGTGCTGGCCGTCGGACCGGTAGACCTGACCGAGCGGGAACAGCATCCCGTTGGTGATCTCGTTGCCGACCTGGATCATGTCCACCGGCGTGCCCTGCCGGGCGAAAGCCGCGATGGCGTCCCGGGTGTACGCCCGGACGGTGCCGGCCAGCGTCGACAGGCTCTGCCCGGCCCACGCGCGCGGGATCGGCTGCTTGCTCGGATCGGCCCAGAAGTCCGAGTAATGCAGATCCAGCAGCACCTTCATGCCGGCCTGCTTTGCGCGCCGGCCCAGCGTCAACGCCGAGCTCAGCGTGCTGTACCCGGCCGGCGGTGCGTTCCAGACCCGGAGCCGGACGAAGTTGGCGCCCCGGGCGGCGAGGATCCGCTCGACCGGCTGCGTGACCCCACCGTCCCGATAGGACTTCCCCACGGCCTCTTCCTGCACCGTGAAGGAAAGGTCCGCGCCCCGGATGCGCGGCCCGGTGGCGGCCAGCGCGGGAGCCCGGCCGGCCACGGTCCCCAACGCGGCGGCGAGCGGAGCAACAAGAACGGTGCGCCTGCGCATTGTTCACTCCCTTGTGGACAAAAGGCGATCCCAGCCACCGACGCTACCTGGGCCGGCATGCACAATCCCGCACAGTGGATGGAGAATCCCGTGCGTGGCCATGTGATGAAAGCGTCGTTCCTCGCACTGGGCGTGAGGAAAGACGCTTTCATCGCACCATCAAGCCTCGCCGAGGATCCGGTGCAGGGCGGCGACATGGCTCCGGTACGCGGATCGCCCGGACTTGGTGAGGCTGAGCCAGACCCGCTGCCGGGTGTCCCGCACGGCCCGGCGCTGGGCGACGTAGCCGGCGTCGGCGAGCACCGAGATGTGCTTGCTGAGCGCGGACTTGCTGACCCCGAGCACGGTCAGCAGGGTGCCGAACTCGACCTCGCGCACGGGGTCCAGCGTCGCGCAGATCCGCAGCCGCACCGGAGCGTGGATCACCTCGTTGAACCCGTCTCCGGCCGCCTGTCCGGCGGGCCGCTCGGTCTCCGGCAGTCGGCTCACCGGCGCGCGGCCCGGGCGCTCAGGGCGAACGCGCTACCCGCGAACAGCACGAACACCAGCACCGCGCCCACGATCGCCAACCACCCCAGGAACGCACTCGCCAGCATCACCGCGGTCGCCGGCCCGTACAGCACCGTCACCTCCGGCCACCGCATCGCGCTCCGCGTCCAACCTTCGCACACCCCGCGCGCCCGGCCCGCCGCGACGGTGAGCCGGAGGACGACCAAGGCCACCACGCCGACGCACGCGAGGCCCGCCCAGACCGGCAGCAGCATCGCCAGCGGCAGCACGGCCCACGCCGCGGCCCCACTCAGCCAGTACCACCTGGGATACCCGGCCCACGCCAATCGCGCCCGGCTCCGCTTCACCGATGCCAGCGCCACCGACGCCTCACCCGGGCTCACCGGTCCCTGTGTTTCCATATCGGCAACTGTAGAGTTTCCAACTTGGAAACACAAGAGGGCGTGCAACAGCCGGGCCGGTTGCGCCGTTGAGGTGTGCAACCACAGATCGGGAGTGGCCCATGGAGTTCGGTGAGTACGTGGTTCGGCGGCGGCCGGCGCTGATGCGCTTCGCCACGGCGCTGACCTGCCGGGCCTGGCTGGCCGAGGACCTGGTGAGTGACGTGCTGTGCCGGGCGTTCGAGCGGTGGGACCGGATCTCCGGGATGGCCGAGCCGTAGACAACTGGTATCTGTCCTGGCACCGGCGGGACGCGATGATCCGCCGCCTGGCCGGCCTGCCCCGGCGCCAGCGCGCGGCCGTGGTGCTGCGGTACTACGCCGGGCTGCCGGACGCCGAGATCGCCGCGGAGCTGGGCTGCCGGGAGACGACCGTGCGCAGCCAGATCTCCCGGGCACTCGCCACCCTCCGGGTCGATCTGGCCGCCAACCCCCGCAGCTACCAGGAGACGACATGACCGACCTGCACACCCTGACCGACGCCTTCACCGAGCTGGAACGGCGGGCCGACGCCGTCACCGCCGGGACGCCGTTCCCGCTCGCGCCGCGCCGCACGGAGCGGCCACGTTCCCGGCTGGTCCCGGTCGCCGCCACGGTCGTCGCGGTGGCCGGCCTGGCCGCCGGGGTGGCGCTGCTCGCCCCGGGCGACAATTCCGGCCCGCAGTCCGGTTCCGCACCGCCGGGCACCTCGACGATCACGCAACCCCCGACCACCTCGGCGAAGCCGCCCGCGATCCCGCGCACTCCCGAGGAGCTGGCCGACCGGTTCCGGGCCGCGCTCGGCGGCACCGCGACGTTCACCGTGACCGACAGCGGGGCCGGCGCGGCGGTGGTCACCCTGCCCCCTCCCCCGGCTCCGGGCCCCGCGGGCGGGCACCCGCCGGGCCGGTGCAGCGGACGAACGTGGGGGCATCCATCACCGGCACGCTGACCGCATCCGGCGTCACCGGCGGCTTCGACCTGTCGAGCTACCCCCTGATCACCGCGGAACGGTGCGACGTCCTGGACCCGGCCCACTGCACGATGCGCCGCCTCCCCGACGGCTCCTCGCTGATCATCGGCCGCGAGCCCCTAGAAGGCGCGCCGGGCAGCGTCAGCTATATGGCCGAGCTGCTGCGCGCCGACGGCGTCGACCTGATCCTGTACGTCAGCAACCAGCGCTCGCCCAAGGGCGCCAGCCAGAAGCTCGCCGCGCAACCTCCGCTGACCACCGACCAGCTGGCGGCGATCATCACCTCCGACCGCCTCTGACCCCTCAGCGGTCGACCCGGAGCCGCAGCGTGTCCGGACGCAGGCCGGGGGCCGTGGCGGTGAGGGTGAGATCGCCGGGGTGCTTGGCGGGGCGCAGGATCGCCAGCGCCTGGCCGTGCCAGGTGTGCCGGCGGGGCTGCTTGAAGCTGTCGACGTTGTGCGGGTTGCCGTTGCCGACGGCGGCGAGGCTGCCGGCGCCGCGGAGGTCGAACGACACCGGGAACACCGCGTCGGGAACGACCCGGCCGCGGCGGTCGACCACCTCGACGAGAACGTAGGCGAGGTCGTCGCGGCCGGTGGTGAGGTCGCGGATGTCCGGGGTGAGGCGCAACGCGACTGGTGCGCCCACCGTCCGGAGCGTCCGCCGGCCGATCTCCCGGCCGTCGCGGCTGGCGACCGCGTTCAGCTCGCCGGCCCGGTACGGCACGGTGAATGTGACCGCGGCCCAGTCCGCCGCCGTCACCGCGCGGCTGGCGATCTCGGTGCCGTTGAGCAGAATCCGCACGCTGTCGCCGCCGGTGTAGACGCGCACCTTCATCGGGTGGTCGGGCTCGACGTCCCAGGTCCAGCTCAGCAGCTCGTCGTAGTAGCCCCACCAGACCGCCGCCTGCTCGACGCCGGCCGGGACCGGGCGCTCCACCAGCAGCTCCACCGGGCTGAACCCGGACACCGCGGCCCGCCAGTAGTTCTGCGGCTTGCGCTGCCCGATCAGGTCGAAGTCGCCGCAGTTGGCCTGGAAGTACGGGTACGGGTAACCGAACCCACCCCAGCCGTGGTGCAGCAACCGGGAGGTCGACCAACCGGGCATGACGCTCTGGTCGCCGATGCCCGCCATGGTTCCCTCGGGCGGCATCAGGGTCTTGCCGATACCGGCCTCGCCGAGGTAGTCCCAGGCGGCCCAGACCCAGCACCCGACGGCCCAGGCGTTGTCCGCGGCGAACTTCGTGTCCTGGTAGACCGTCGCCGGGAAGGTCTCGTTGTGCGTCATCGCCTTCTCGGGATGGGCGGCGTGCATCTGGCCGTAGGTCTTGCCGTTGGCGTTGTAGTGCACGTCGCCGACGTCGACGTACTGCCAGGACGGGTCGTCCGCGGTGAACGTCGAGCCGCCGCCGAGGGTGACCGGGCGGGTCGGGTCGAGGGTGCGGAGCAGCGCCGCCAGCTCGGCGCCGCGCTGCCCGTTGGTCCGGTCGGTGATCTCGTTGCCCAGCGACCAGATCACGATGCTCGGGTGGTTGCGGTCGCGGAGTGTGGTGCCGGTCAGGTCCCGCTCCCACCACTCCGCGAAGAACTTCGAGTAGTCGTCCGGGTTCTTGCCGGTGTCCCACACGTCGAAGAACTCGTCCATCACCAGCATGCCCAGCCGGTCACAGGCGTCGAGGAACTCCGGGCTGGGCGGGTTGTGCGCGCAGCGGATCGAGTTGAAGCCGGCCGCCTTGAGGATCTCGACCCGGCGCTCCTCCGAGCGCCCCAGTGCCACCGCGCCCATCGGGCCGTGATCATGGTGGACGTTCCCGCCGATGATCTCGACCGACTGGCCGTTGAGCTGGAAGCCGACCTCGCCGTTCCACACGATCGAGCGGATGCCGAACGTGGTCGTGACCGTGTCGACGGTCCGGCCGCGCACGAGGATGTCCGCGCGCGCCGTGTAGAGGTTCGGCGAGTCCATCGACCAGAGCGCCGCGTGCTCGATCGGCAGGTCAAGCGAGGACACGGCCGTGGCGCCCGGCGCGAGATCCTGGGCGGGAGCCTGCCGGGTGGCGACCACGTGCCCGCGCGGGTCGCGCACGGTCACCCGGACCTCGCCGTTCGTGGCGCTGGTGCCGAGGTTGGCGACGGACACCTCGACGTGGGCCACCGACCGGCGCGGGTCCACCGTGGGCGTGGTGACGGAGACTCCCCACAGCGGGATGCGCACCGGGCCGGTGACCGTCAGCCAGGTGTGCCGGTGGATCCCGGAACCCGAGTACCAGCGGCTGTTCCGGCCGCTGTTGTCCACTTTGACCGCGAGCACGTTGGTCCCGGTGCGGTTCAGGTGCGGGGTCAGGTCGAACGCGAACGACGTGTAGCCGTAGGGGTGGAAGCCCAGATGCGTGCCGTTGAGCCAGAAGTCCGCGTTCTGGTAGACGCCGTCGAACCGCAGCTCCACCCGGCGCTCGCCGCCGGCGAGCTCGGGGAGGCGGAACTCCTTGCGGTACCAACCGATCCCGCCGACCGTGTAGCCGATCGAACCGCCGTTGGCGCTGTTCTGCGGGTCGAACGGGCCGATCACCGGCGGCGGCACCGGCTCGGTCGGCGGCACCTGGGTGGTGAGCAGCGAGGGGTCGGCGGTCAGGCTGCCGTCGGCGGGTGGGGCGTACGGGAGGTCCTCGATGCTCCAGTCGTGCGGAAGATCGAGCGCGCGCCACCCGCTGTCGTCGAACGCGGGCGCCTCCGCGCCGGCGGCGTCACCGCGGAGGAAGCGCCAGCCGTCGTCGAACAACCGTTCCCGGGCCGGCCCGCCCTCTGGGAGCGCTTCCGGATCGGCGCCGGCGACTGCCGGGTCGATGCCGAGCCCCAGCACACCCGCAGCCGCCGCGCCGAGCTGCATGGCCTGACGCCGCGTAACCCCCTGCCCCGTCATCGCCGTCATCCCCGTTCCACGGGCGTTTGAAATCCCGAACATCGTTCGACATGTTGGAAACTAACGAGCAGTATGGTGGAGGGCGCTCAGCGTGTCCAGGAACCGGAGGCGCGCTGCCGCACGATGATCTCGTGCACGTGCGCGTCCGGCGTGGCCGCCACGGCGGTGTGCACGACCTCGGCGATGGACTCCGGCCGGAGGTACTGATCCGGCTCGTACGCACCGCCTTCGTACTCGCGCACCGACCGCTGCATGTCCGTGGCCGTCCGTCCAGGATGGACAGAGGTGACCCGGAGCCCGTGCGGTTCCTCCTCGCCGCGCAGCACGTCGGCGTAGGCGGTCAGGGCGAACTTGCTGGCCGCGTAGGCGCCCCAGCCCGGGTTGGCCCGCAGCCCGGCGCCGGAGTTGATCAGGACCACATGACCGCGGGCCGCTCGCAGCGCCGGCAGCAGCAACCTGGTCAGCTCCGCCACCGCGATCACGTTGACCGTGAACGACTCCTGCCACCAGTCCGGCGGCGTCTCGGCCAGCGGGCCGAGCCGGGCCACCCCGGCCGAGTGCACCAGCACGTCCAGCCGGTCGATCCCGGAGGCCGCCTCGGCGAGCGCCGCGAAATCGGTCAGCTCCACCGGCCACGGCCGCGCCCACGGCAGGGTCTCGGCGGCGGCCCGCAACGCCTCGGCGTCCCGCCCGCCGAGCAACAGTTCGTGGCTGCCGCCCAGGCGCCGGGCGATCGCCGCGCCGATACCCCGGGACGCCCCGGTGACCAGGGCCAGCGGCCGGTAGCCCGCCCCTCCGGAATTATCTGCTGTGGTTGCGTCCCAGCGAATGGTGCGGTTCACGGGTTGATTGTGGCTGAGTGCCGTCACGGTCCCCTGAGGTTCTGTTGGTCGGCACGGCCGGTGGAGCTGGTCGGCGCCTCGGCGAGCGGGCGCCCGGCTGTCCTGAACCGCTTGTTCGGCAACGGAATCCGCCGGGTCTCCGCCGAGTGCGACGCCCGCAACACCGCGTCGGCCCGACTGCTCGAGCGCCTCGGGTTCCGCCGCGAGGGGCTCCGCATCGAGCACACCTGGATCAAGGGCGAGTGGACCGACGACCTGCTTTTCGGTCTCCTGGCCCGGGACTGGCCCGGATAAGGCGCGTCTCGGAAGTGGTGGCTGGGTTTGGTTCTGGGAGCGCGGGAGACGGCGGGGCAGTGCGGTCGCGTTGGCGAGTGGCAGTTTGGGCTGTGGCTGGGTTTAAGGAAGGCTTGGGAGGTGGGTGGGGGCTGGGGAGCCGTTGAGTCCTGTTGATCTTTCGGGTGTGGGGTCGGGGTAGGCCATGATCGCCGGTCTTGCCGGCAAGAACTCCACAGTCACCCACCCGTACCCCAGCTGCCCCACCAGCCCCACCCAGGCCGCGAAGCGGCCGCGGTCTTGGTCCTCGCCCCCGCCGCCCGGACACCGCAGCCCACCACCCCGCCCCGTCCCCCTCGTCCTTGCCTTCTTGAGACCCGACCACCCCGCCAACCAACCCGGACACGGGTTCATGATCCACTCCGTGCGGCGGCGAGCGGGCGGGCCGGCGGGGTAACCGGTGCCGGGCGCCGGCCGGGGAGGAACGCCGCAACCGCGAGGGCGACCAGCGCCGCGGCGGCGCCGATGCCCAGGACCACCCGGAAACCGTTCTGTGACGGCAAAGTGAGCGGCCCGAACCCGGTGGTGAGCTGAGCGAGGATGACCCCGGCCATGGCGCTGGAGATCGAGGTGCCGATGGCCCGCATGAGCGTGTTGAGGCTGTTCGCGGCCGCGGTCTCGGAGACCGGCACGGCGGCCATGATCAGGGTCGGCATGGCGCCGTAGGCGAGGCCGATGCCGGCGCCGATGACCGAGGAGACCAGCACGAGCTGCCAGACGGCGGACATCAGCACGACGCCGAGCGCGTAGCCGGCGGCGACCACGACGGCGCCGAGCATGAGGGTCACCTTGGGGCCGCGGGTTTTCGAGATGCGCGCGGACAGCGGGGCGAAGGCCATCATCACCAGCCCGGACGGTCCGAGCACCAGGCCCACGGCGAGCATGCTCTGGCCGAGGCCGTAGCCGGTGGCCTCCGGCAGCTGCAGCAGTTGCGGCAGCACCAGGGACATGGCGAACATCGCGAACCCGAACACCGCTGAGGCCAGGTTGGTCAGCAGCACCTGTCGGCCGGCGGTGACCCGCAGATCCACCAGCGGCGCGGCGTGCCGCAGCTCCCACCAGCCCCAGGCCAGCAGCACGGCGGTGGCCATCCCGAACAGGCCCTCGACCCGCCCGCTGTCCCAGCCCCAGTCGCCGCCCTTGGAGATCGCCAGCAGCAGGGCCACCAACCCGGCGGACAGCCCGGCCGCCCCCACCACGTCGAACCGCCCGCCGGTACGCACCGACGACTCCGGCACGAACGTCACCACGAGCACCGTGGCGAGCACGCCCATCCCGGCCGAGGTCCAGAACAGCACGTGCCAGTCGGCGTACTCGGCCAGCAGCGCCGCCGCCGGCAGGCCCAGCGCGCCACCCACCCCGAGCGAGGCGCTCATCAGCGCGGTGGCGCCGCCGAGCCGCTCGGCCGGCAGCTCGTCGCGCATGATGCTGATCCCGAGCGCGATCACCCCGGACGAGAGCCCCTGCAGCGTCCGCCCGATCACCATCGGGACCAGCGCGTCGGACAGCCCGCACACCACCGACCCGGCGACCAGCAGACCCAGGCTGACCAGCAGCATCCGCCGCTTGCCGTACATGTCGCCCAGCCGCCCCATCACCGGCGTGGCCACGGCGCCGGCGAGCAGCGTCGCGGTGATCGCCCAGGTCGCGTCCGACGCGGAGGCGTGCAGCAGTTTCGGCAGCTCCGGGATCAGCGGGATGACCAGCGTCTGCATCAGCGCGACGACGATCCCGGCGAACGCCAGCACCGGGACGACGGCGCCGGTTCGCGGCGTGCCGGCCACCCCGGCGGGCTGGGTCTGGGCTTCGGGCACGGCACGGCCTCCGAATCGTGTGGACAATTTAAGTCAGTCGCTTGACTTAAAGTATCGGCCGCGGTTATCTGGTTTGGGTAGGGCGAAGGAGCGTGCGATGAGTCACAGCACCAGAACACCGCGGGCCGACACGACCCGCGAGCGGATCCTCACCTCGGCCGAGCGGCTCTTCGCCGAGCACGGCGTGTTCGCGGTGTCCAACCGCCAGGTCAGCGAGGCCGCGGGGCAGGGCAACAACGCCGCGGTCGGGTACCACTTCGGCACCAAGACCGACCTGATCCGGGCGATCATCCGCCGGCAGGCCGAGCCGATCGAGCGGATCCGGGAGCGGATGCTGGCCGAGATCGGCGACTCCACGGAACTGCGGTACTGGGTGGCCTGCCTGGTCCGCCCGGTCACCACCCCACTGTCCGAAGTCGACGGTCCGACGTGGTTCGCCCGGTTCAGCGCCCAGGTGATGACCGAGCCCGCGCTCCGCGAGATCGTCATCGCCGAGGCGCTCAACTCCCCCGCGCTGCAAGGGATTCTCGACGGCCTGAACCGCTGCCTGCCCGCGCTGCCGGCCGAGGTGCGAGCCGAGCGGTTCGACATGTCCCGCCACCTGATCGTGCACATGTGCGCGGAGCGGGAGCGCGCCATCGCCGAGGGCACCCCCACGCCCCGGTCCAGCTGGCGGGACACGGGCACCGGGTTGATCGACGCGATCGTCGGGTTGTGGCGGGCACCGGTCACTCATCACTCACGGGAGGGAATGTCATGACCACCACCGAGTTTCCGGAGTTCCCGATGCCCAGGGCCGCGGGGTGCCCGTACGACCCGCCCCCGGCCCTGCACGCCCTGCTGCGCGCCGACCCGATCACCCGGGTCCGCCTGTGGGACGGCAGCACGCCGTGGCTGGTCACCCGCTACGCCGATCAGCGCGCGCTGCTGGCCGACCCCAGGATGAGCTCCGACCCGGGCCAGCCCGGCTACCCGAGCCCGCTCGCGGTCGACCGGCGAGCCTCGACGATCAGCTTCATCCTGATGGACGACCCCGAGCACGCCCGGCTGCGGCGGATGGTGATGGCGCCGTTCACCGTGCGCCGGGTGGAGACCATGCGGCCGGCCGTGCAGCGGATCGTCGACGACCTGACCGACGCCTTGCTGGCCGGCCCCACCCCGGTGGACCTGGTGCCGGCGTTCGCCCTGCCGGTGCCCTCCCTGGTGATCTGCATGCTGCTCGGCGTCCCGTACGCCGACCACGACTTCTTCCAGCGGCAGAGCCAGACCATCATCAACCGGGACACGACGCCGGAGCAGCGCGGCGAGGCCATGGGCGCTCTGGTCGGCTACCTGGACGGTCTGGTGGGCGACAAGCTCGCCAGCCCGTCCGACGACCTGCTGTCCGGGTTGGCCGAGCGGGTCCGGGCCGGCGAGCTGACCCGGCCGGAAGCCGCGCAGATGGGGATGCTGCTGCTGATCGCCGGGCACGAGACGACCGCGAACATGATCGCCCTGGGTACCTTGGCGCTGCTGGAGAATCCCGACCAGCTGGCCCTGCTGCGGGCCGCCGCCGACCCGGTGGTGGTCGCCGGCGCGGTCGAGGAGCTGCTGCGCTACCTCAACATCACGCACACCGGCCGGCGGCGCACGGCGCTGACCGACATCGAGTATGCCGGGCAGATCATCCGCGCCGGCGAGGGCGTGATCTTCCCCAACGACGTCGCCAACCGGGACCCCGGCGCCTTCGCCGGCGACCCGGACCGCCTGGACCTGCGCCGCGACTCCCGCCGGCACATCGCGTTCGGCTACGGCGTGCACCAGTGCCTGGGCCAGCCGCTGGCCCGGCTGGAGCTGCAGGTCGTCTACGGCACCCTCTACCGCCGCATCCCCACCCTGCGGCTGGCCGTGGACCGGGCCAGGATTCCGTTCAAACACGACGGTTCCGTCTACGGTGTCTACGAACTCCCGGTCACCTGGAGCACCACATGAACCTCACCAGCCACCTCGTGCAGCGCATGCTGCGCCTGCCGCCGCCGCTGACCCGGGATCTTGCTGTCCGGCGCGACCTGCGGGTACCGATGCGCGACGGGGTCGAGCTGCTCGCCGACCACTGGGCACCGCGAGTCGGGCCCGCCGGCCTGCCGACCGCGCTCATCCGCACGCCGTACGGCCGGCGGGGCCTCTTCGCCGCGCAGCTGGCCCGGCCGCTGGCCGAGCGCGGGTTCCAGGTGCTGATCCAGAGCACCCGCGGCGGGTTCGGCTCCGGCGGCGCCTTCGACCCGCTGCGCGGCGAGCGCGAGGACGGCCTGGCCACGCTGGACTGGGTGGTCGAGCAGCCGTGGTTCGGCGAGGCGATCGTGCTGTACGGGGCCAGCTACCTCGGCTACGTCCAGTGGGCGGTGGCCGACCAGCTGCCGCCGGCGGTCAGGGCGATGGTCCCGCAGGTCACCGAGTCGGCCCTGACGCTGGAGTTCCTCCGCGCGGACGGGTTCTCCCTGGAGACGCCGTTCGGCTGGGGCGTGATGGTCGCCGGCCAGGAGCGCCGGTGGGCGATGCCGCGCCAGGTGCTGACGGCCCGGAAGGTGCGCCGCGCCCTGCACACGCTTCCGCTCAGCCAGGCCGATGTCGCCGCCCTCGGCCGCCACTTCGGCTACACACAGGACATTCTCGCGCACGACGCCGGCACTCCGCGGTGGGCGGGGATCGACCACAGCCACCGGGTCGCCGGCGGCACCGTGCCGGTCAGCTCGATCGCCGGCTGGTACGACGTCTTCCTGCCCGGCCAGCTCCGGGATTTCCGGGCACTGCAGGACGCCGGCCGGCCCGCCCGGCTCACGGTCGGCCCGTGGTCGCACACCTCCCCGGGAAGCTGGCCGGTCGCGGCGCACGAGATGCTCGAGTTCGGGCTGGCCCACGCCCGCGGCGAGCAATCGCCCGACCGCGCCCCGGTGCGCCTGTTCGTGACGGGCGACGAGCGGTGGCGCGACTTCCCGTCCTGGCCGCCGCCCGGGTACTCGCCACAGCGCTTCCACCTCCACCCCGGCGGCATCCTGGACGCCGATCCGCCCGGCGGGTCGGACCCGGACCGCTACCGCTACGACCCGGCCGACCCCACCCCGGCGGCCGGCGGGGTCCGGATGGCTCTGGGCGTCAAGGCCGGCCCCGTCGACAACACCACGCTCGAGGCCCGGCCGGACGTGCTGACCTACACCACCGCGGTGCTCGACGCCGGCGTCGAGGTGGTCGGCGAGATCACCGCCGAGATCTGGTTCCGCTCCAGCCTGCCCTACGCCGACGTGTTCGTCCGGCTCTGCGACGTGGACCCACGCGGCCGCTCCACCAACGTGTGCGACGGCCTGGTCAGCCTGACCGGCGCCGGGGAGACCTCCCGGGCGACCGTGCGGCTGTGGCCGGCGGCGCACCTTTTCCAGCCCGGCCACCGGATCCGGATCCAGGTCTCCAGCGGCGCCTTCCCGCGCTACAACCGCAATCCCGGCACCGGCGACCCCCGGGCCACCGCGGTCACCCTGCGCGCCGCGGACCAGCAGGTGTTCCACGACCCCGAGCACCCCTCGACGATCATCCTCCCGGTCCGCCGCTCACCGTAGGAACGTGTCACGGTTCCGTTCCAGGAACTGGCGCAGTGACGTGGCCGGTCGTCCGGTCACCGTCTCGATGTTGTCGTAGATACCGGTCGGATCGGTCAGCGAGCCGTTGGCTACGCGCTCGAGATAATTGCGGACACTGCGCAGGTAGATGGGATCGTAGCCGGCCGCGACCAATTGCTTGTAAAAGACCTCCGGTTTCGCCGGCTCGTACCGCCAGGGCTGTCCGGTTGTCTCGCCGAGCAGCTTGGCGATCTCGGTGGCCGACGCGGCCTCGGCGGCGAGGTGGTAGACCCGTCCGTGGTGTGGCTTCGGGTCACGCAGCACCGTGGCCGCAACAGCGGCGATGTCGCCGATATCCACCCAGTTCGTCCACCCGTCACCGATGAAGTGGGTGAGTACGCCGGATGCCGCGACGCTGAGCCGCAGATTCTGCATGAAACTGCTTGGCCGCAAATTCGTGAACCCGAGCCCGGAGCGCTCGACGTACGCCTCGACAAGCTGATGCCAGGTGTTGTATTCGATGGTGCTGTCGTCGGCGGCGGAGGCGCCGAGATGGACCAGGTGGGACACTCCCGCCGCATTCGCCGCATCGACGGCGACCTTGGATTGGGCGAGCATCCGTACGTGATAACCGGTGAGCAGAAAAGCCCTGTCGATGCCCTCGAAAATCGGCTGGACAGCGCTGCGCCCGCCCATCTCCGCGTCGTCCAGATCGAGATGACGCACCTCGATCCCGCGTTCCCGCAGCGAGCGAGCCACCTCTTGTTGGCGGGTGGCACCGACCACCCGAAGCAGCCCCACCCGGTGATCGGGAACCAGTTCGTCGATGAGCGCCGAGCCGACAGCTCCGCTGGCTCCGATGACCAGAATGGCCGGTGAGAACATGCCCTTCCCCCTTTGTTGTCGAGTCGAACTCGGTGTGCCGACCCGGCCTACCGGCGCCACGCCGCCACGGCGCCCACGGCGTACTCGGCGAAGGTCACCGGCGGCCGCCCGGTCACCTCGAGGACGTCGTCGTTGTGCACCCCGAGCGCGCCGCTGCTCATGGCGTAGGCGAAGAGCCGGCTGTTGTGCTCGGCGGTCCCGGGTGGCGCGCCCGCGGCGATGAGCTCGTCGCGCAGCCGGGTGTGGTCCGTCTCGACATATCCGATGGACCGTCCCGTGGCCGCCGAAATGTGCTCGGCGACCTGCGTCAGCGTCAGCGCCTCGGGGCCCATCGGGGCGTATGCCCTGCCTCCGTGCCCGTCCTCGGTCAGCGCGACGGCCGCCACGGCGCCGATGTCCTCGGTCGACACGAAGCTCACCAGCCCGTCGCCGCCCGGCATGGCGATCTCGTCCCGCTCGCGGATGCTCTCAGCCGCACCGATGTAGTGAAATTCCGAGAAGTTCTGCATGAAGGCGCCCGGCCGCAGGATCGTGTACGGCACGCCGGAGGACTCGACGGCCAGCTCGATGCCGCGCAGCGGGTCGTCCGCCGGCGCCTGGTCCACGCCGTACGTGGACATCAGCACGACTCGCCGGACGCCGGCCCCGGCCGCGCCGTCGAGCAGAGCGTGAACCCAGCCGGCGTGCTCCGCCTGCGGGATGCCGCCGGTGACGACGTAGATCGCCGCCACGCCCTTCCGCGCGGCCTCGTAGGTGCCGCTGTCGGTCCAGTCGAAGGGGACCGGCTCGACGCCCGGGCGCGGCGCGCCGGGCGACCGGTTGGCGGCGCGGACGGTCACGTCCCGGCGGGTGAGCAGCGGGATCAGACGCCGCCCGACCTTGCCGGTCGGACCTGTTACCAGGACGGTCGACCTCACGTGCGCCTCCGATGATCGATGCTTCCCCGTAGCCCCGACCATATCCGCGTCCGGTGGGTCGAACCATGACGGTTTTCGTCTCTGAGATATCCGATCAGCTCAGCGGATGTAGTCTCGCGCCATGACGGCCACGCCCGAACTCTTCCGATCGCGTGTCCCCGCCAGTACCAGTGACGTCGTCGCCGACCTCGTGACCGACGTCGTCGCCGCCACCTACGGCAGCACCGTCGTGCACAGCCGCAACCGCCTGCACAGCCCTTGGGGGTTGGAGGTCTCGTCGGGAGAGGTCGCCAGCATCCATGTGATCACGACCGGGACATGCTGGCTCGTGGTCGACGGCGGCGAGCCGATCCACCTCGCGCAGAACGACGTGGTCCTCGTGCCGTTCGGGCACCAGCACGCGCTCATCGACACGCCGGGCCGCTCGCCCAGGCCCGCGGAGGAGCTGCTCGGCGGCCCCCTGGGACACGGGACGCCGCGCGAGCTGGTGATCGACGGGCCGGGACCGGTGACGGGGATGCTGTGCGGCGGCTTCCTGCCCGTGCCCGGACCCCGGCACCCGCTCACGGCGTTGCTGCCCCCGGTCGTGCACATTCCGGCCGCGGCTGCCGGCGGTCCCGCTATGGCCGCGACGGTCGAGTTGCTGGCGGTGGAGACCGACCGGGCCTATCCGAGCGGGCGGGCTGTGGTGGAGTCGCTGCTCAAACTGCTCCACGCCTACATCCTGCGGGCATGGTTCGCCCGGCAGGACCCGGCCGAGGGCGGCTGGCTGCGGGCGCTCCACGATCCCCCCGTCGGCGGCGCCCTGGCGCTCATCCACAGCGACCCGGCCCGACCATGGACGGTGCCCTCGCTCGCCCGCAGCGTGGGTGTACCGCGTGCCACCTTCGGCCGCCGGTTCACGGCGCTGACCGGCCAGGCGCCCATGACCTACGTGACCATGTGGCGGATGACGGTGGCCGCCCGGCTGCTGCGCGAGCGGAAGGCACCCTTGCGGGACATCGCGCAACAGGTCGGATACCACTCCGAGTACGCCTTCGCCCGCACGTTCAAGCGCATCCACGGTCAAGCGCCCGGCCGCTACCGAGCCGCAGCCCTGAGGCAGGCCGAGCCGTAACCAAGTCCACTGAGGACGAGGCCGCTATCCGCCGAGGCCGAGGAGGCGGGCGGCGTTGTGCTTGAGGATGCGGGGGCGGACGTCGGGTTTGATGTCGAGCGCGGCGAAGTCGGTGAGCCAGCGGTCCGGGGTGATGACCGGGTAGTCGGAGCCGAAGAGGACCTTGTCCTTGAGCAGCGTGTTGGCGTAGCGGACGAGCTGCGGCGGGAAGTACTTGGGAGACCAGCCGGACAGGTCGATGTGGACCAGCGGCTTGTGCGTGGCGATGGCCAGAGCCTCGTCCTGCCAAGGAAATGACGGGTGCGCGATGATGATCTTGAGGTCCGGGAAGTCCGCGGCAACGTCGTCGAGCGCGAGCGGGTTGGCGTACTTGAGGCGGATGCCGCCGCCGCC
>NZ_DASYTH010000218.1:0-83732 GCF_036002505.1 Actinophytocola sp.
GGTCCCGGACGGTGCCGCGCTTCCAGGGCCGTTGCCGGGCCCCGGTCCTGAGCCCTGGTCAGCAGCTGCCGACGCGGGCGATGCGGGTGTGCCAGAGGGAGAGGTTGAAGTACTGCTGGGCGATCACCGCGCAGCTGCCACCGGGGACTGACGGGTCCGTGACGACGGATGAGTAGTCGCCGAAGCGGGTCTGGGTGGTGGAGTTGCCGATGAAGTGGACCTGCCCGGAGGCGATCAGGTTCGGGATGCCGCCGAACGGGAGGACCCAGTCGACGTTGTCGGTGGCGCCGAAGTTGGTGTCGGTGAAGGCCCAGTTGAGAAAAATGTAGTTGCCGCCGCCCGGGGCGATGCCGATCCCGATGCTGGGGTTGAAGTCATCGCTGGTGCCGCTGTGGAACGCGAAGGCGGTGGTGACCGTGTTGCTGGTGATGTTGATCGCGCCGTAGCGCACGGTCGGGAACCCGGCGAGGGACACGTCGTGGGCGAAGTAGATCGAGACGCCGTCGGTGACCGGCGACCACTGGATTCGCCCGTCGAGCGGGTCGAGGGTGACGCTGGTGCCCGGCTGGTTGATCCGCCGGGTCGGCGCGGTGAACGGCGAGCTGATCGTGGCCTGCAGGGTCAGGCTGGCGCTCAGCGTGCCGCTGTTGGTCATCCGGTAGAGCCGGTAGCCGGTGCCGGGCACGGCGACCACGAAATAGCTGGACGGGAACGTGAAGACCGTCGAGGTGTCGGCGTTGGACACCGGTGCGGAAAGACCATCCGTGGGAAAGGCGACGAAATCGACGTGCGCGCCGATGTAGAGTTTGCTCTTCGGCAGGCTGAACACGGTGAACGTCACGCTGCCGCCGGGCTTGACGTTGGCCGAGCTGATCAGCACCGAGTCGGTGTCCTGGCCGAGTATCGGGTAGTCGATCAGCGTGCCGGACGGGAACGAGCTGCCCTGGAAGGTGAGCCGGAAGCCGCGCCACGTGCCGCAGACGTCGCCGGTGTCGCTCGCCGCCACCCACATCGCCGGCGTGGCCGAGGACGACGGGGGTATGACCGTCACGGAAATCGTGAAACGGTCGAAGAGATGGTCGTACTGAATCCGGGGATCGGACAGGTTGTCCGAGGTCCTGAGGAACCTGTTGAGCGTGACACCCCCATTGCACAGGATCGAGCCGTTCTTGTCGGTGACCTGAAGGAACGTGTTCACGATCTCCGCGATCTCGGTGGGGCCCTTCGCGGCGTTGACGTCCGGGGGCTCACAGAAGCAGCTCGCGCCCTCGGCGATGCCCTCGAAGTTCTCCATGACGCCGAACGTCGGCGTCGGTGTGCCGTCGACGGTGCCGCCCTCGATGTCACGGGACTTCGCCGGCAGCGCGGGGCGGCTGCCGGTCGTGGGTCTGGACGGTAAGGCGGGCCGGGCCAACTCGTTGTGCTTGACGACCGCCGGCCGCGCCGGCTGGACGTCCGCCATGCCGGCCACGTCCCTGAGATTGACCACCACCGGCGCGTCTCCCCCGCCCCCACCCCCGCCATCACCCTGAATCACCGGCGCGGCGACCGCCGAACCGGTGAACGTGGTGATCACGGTGGATGCCATCAGGGCCGCAGCCGCGAAAGGCATGATTCTCCGCACGCACTCCTCCTAGCGTTGGAAATTGACTCCCGCTGCTTGGCGTTCCACCGAGTTCCACCTCCGGTCCTGGCGATGGAACACCCCACGGAATCAGTTGTGGTCGGCGCAGCCGGTGGCGAGGGCGTCCTGCGCGTCGCTGAGGGCGGAAACGATCGCGTTGGACTGGTCGACCGCGTTGCGGAAACGCTCGTGGGCGGTGCGGGCGCGGGCCGAGGTTTCCCTGCGACGCAGGCGTGTGGTGGCCGCACTCAAGCGGCTGCGGGAGGAAGCCGGGCTCACCATGATCCAGGTCAGCGAGAAGACCGGCTTCTCCCAGTCCCACGCTCAGCCGCGTCGAGGCACTCGAAGTCGGCATCAGCGGCGACGACACCCGCACCCTCTGCGAGACCTATGGCGTCGACAAGGACACCACCCACGCTCTGGCCGAACTTGCCCGCCACAGCCGAAAACGCGGCTGGTGGCACATCTACCCCGATGACGTGCTCGGCAAGTTCGTCGACTACGTCGAGCTGGAGACCGACGCCGGCTCGATCAGTGAGTTCCAGGTCGACGTGTACCCGGCCTGTTGCAGACCGATCGCCACGCCGAGGCGGTGATTCGGCATGGCTACCCCAACGCCGACGACGAAACCGTTACCACTCGCGTTGAAGTGAGAGTCGAGCGACGACAACTGTGGCACAAGAGGAACTTCGAGCTGTGGTCCATTGTGGACGAATCGGCTCTGCGGCGGCCGAATCGGAAACTCAGAGATCATGGCCGAGCGACTTGATCAACTGGTGGCGATGGCCGAACACCCCAAGCTCACGCTCCAGGTCTTGCCGACGAAAATCAGCGGCCACGTGGTGCTTGGCGTGCCACACGTCATCATCAATCTGCTCGACAGGGCGACCTTCGTGTACGTGGACACCTTGACCGGCGGGCTGTACCTCGAAGACGACAACGATGTGCGGCCATATGAACTGGCGTGGAAGCGACTCTCCGCGACAGCACTAGACTTTGACCACTCGACGCTTTGATCGAGCGGATCGCGGGTGAGCACAGGAGTGGTCATGTCAAGCAGCGTCGCCGAACGCACCAGGCGCAAGAGCAGTCGTGGCAACGCCAGCGGCGCATGCGTCGAGATCGCCTTTCCGCCCAACATCACCGCGGTACGTGATTCCAAGAACCCCGCCGGTGGCACCCTTGTTCTCGGTGCCGCCGCGTGGAAAGCCTTCTGCTCGGCGGTGCGAGGCTGAGCGGCATCGTCGTCGGAGCCGCCATCGTGCGGCACGGCACGCTGCTCGCCCAGCAACGTGCGTACCCGGAATCCGTTGCGGGGCAATGGGAACTGCCCGGCGGCCGGGTCGAACCGGGGGAGACTGACCGCGCCGCCGTGCTCCGCGAGTGCGTCGAGGAACTCGGTGTGCGGGTGCGGGCCGGCGATCAGATCGGACCCGATGTGCCGCTCCACGACGGCCTCGTGCTCAGGGTGTACCGCGCGGACCTCGACCCGTTCGATGCCACCCCGCACCCGCACGACCACCACGCCCTGCGCTGGGTTACCGCGGACGAACTGGACGAGGTCGGGTGGCTGCCGGCAGACCTGGTCCTGGTTCCGTATCTGCGGAGCGCGCTGATGCGGACTAGCGACGCTGGCGGGCGTTGAGTCGGGCGGCTTGGCGGGTGAGGTGGTCGCGTTCGGCGAGGTTGGGTGCTTTGTGGGCGGCCTCGGCGTAGAGCCGGGCCGCGGTGGCCAGGTCGCCGTCGCGTTCGTGGAGGTAGGCCGCGACTGCGGTGTGCCGGGGTAGTGCGTCGTCCAGGGCCGCGAGTGCGGCCAGGCCGGCGCGTGGTCCGTCGGCCTCGCCGAGGGCCACTGCGCGGTTGAGCCGGACGACCGGGCTGTCGGTCAGCCGGGCGAGCTCGTCGTACCACTCGAGGATCTGCACCCAGTCGGTCTCCTCGGCCGTCCGGGCGTCGGCGTGCAGTGCCGCGATGGCGGCCTGGGCCTGGAACTCGCCCAGCCGGTCGCGGGCGAGGGCCGCCTGCAGGATCTCGACGCCCTCGGCGATCGACTCGGTGTCCCACCGGCCGCGGTCCTGCTCGGCGAGCGGCACCAGGCTGCCGTCGGGCGTGGTTCGGGCGGTGCGCCGGGCGTGGTGGAGCAGCATGAGGGCGAGCAGCCCGGCCACCTCGGGGTGGTCGATCGCGGCCGCGAGTTGCCGGGTGAGCCGGATGGCCTCGACGGCGAGGTCGACATCGCCGGAGTAGCCCTCGTTGAAGACCAGGTAGAGGACGCGCAGCATGGTGGCGACATCGCCAGGCCGGTCGAACCGCACGCCGGAGACCGTGCGCTTGGCCCGGCTGATGCGCTGCGCCATGGTCGCCTCGGGCACCAGGTAGGCCGCCGCGATCTGGCGGGTGGTCAAACCGCCGACGGCGCGCAGCGTGAGCGCGACCGCCGACGACGGTGTCAGCAACGGGTGGGCGCACAGGAAATAGAGCTGGAGCGTGTCGTCCACCGTGGGCGCGGGCCCGGGCGCCGGCTGTTCGTCAAGGACGTCCTCACGCCGGCGGCGGGCGCCATCCGCGCGGGTCGCGTCGAGGAACCGGCGCCAGGCCACGGTGACCAGCCAGCCCTTCGGGTCCCGCGGCGGCTCGGCCGGCCAGACACGGACCGCCTCGACCAGCGCGTCCTGCACGGCGTCCTCGGCCGCCGCGAAGTCGGCTCCGCGGCGGACGAGGATCCCGAGCACGCTCGGCGTGAGGCTGCGCAGCAGGACCTCATCCACCGTGCGTCACTCCGTGATCGTGGGCGACGAGCCGTAGAACGGGCGCAACTCGAGCCACTCGTGGATCGGCTTCCCACCCGCCCCAGGCGCGGCCGACAGCTCCCCGGCCAGCTCGACGGCGCGCTCGTAACCGTCGACGTCGATCACCATCCAGCCGGCGATGAGGTCCTTGGTCTCGACGAACGGACCGTCGACCACCGGCGGGCGCCCCTCCCCGTCGTACCGGACCCACGTCCCCTCCGGGGCCAGCGCCTGACCGTCAACGAACTCGCCGGTCTCCTCCAGCCGGGCCGCGAAGTCGTGCATGTACTGCACGTGCGCCGAGATCTCCGCCGGCGTCCACCGGTCCATGGGCACATCGTTGACCGCAGCCGGAGCGCCGCGGTAGTGCTTGAGCAGCAGGTACTTGGCCATCGTGGTTCTCCTGGGGTGCTGGCGCGACCCATTGTGGTCGCGCTCATACCGGGGGACGGAGCCGGTCACCGGTTCTCGACATCGCCGTCGAAAATTCTCAGCCGACTCCGGCCAGGCGTAGCGCGGACTCCAGCCGGTGCGCCCCCCGCTCCCGGGCCATCACCGCACCCGAGGCCCGGATCTGGTCCAGCTCAACGGGATCCGCGAGCAGCTCCAGGGTCCGGGCGCGCACCGGGCGGAGCTCCTCGATCAACGCTTCGGCGACGGCCTCCTTCAGGGTGCCGTAGGAGGAGTACGCGGCGGCCACCTCGCGCGGGGCCTTTCCGGTGCAGGCGGCCTGGATCTCCAGCAGGTTGGCCAGGCCGGGCTGGTCGTCCGGGCGGTACTCGAGGCGGTCGAGGCTGTCGGTGATGGCCCGTTTCACCTTGCGGCGCACCAGGTCGGGCTCGTCGAGGACGAACACCACGCCGGGTGCGTCGCCGGCGGACTTGGCCATCTTCGCGTTCGGGTCGACGAGGTCGCGGATGCGGGCGGCGACCGGTGGGGTGACGGCCGTCGGCACCGTGAAGACCTCGCCGTAGGTGCCGTTGAACCGGCGGGCGAGGGCGCGGGCCAGCTCGACGTGCTGGGCCTGGTCATCGCCGACCGGGACCTCGGAGGCGCCCTGCAGCAGGATGTCGGCGGCCATCAGGACCGGGTAGGTGAACAGGCCCACCCGGACCGCGGCCTTGCCGTCGCCCTGGGTTTTCTCCTTGAACTGGGTCATGCGGGCCGCCTCGCCGTACGCGCAGGTGCACTCCAGCAACCAGGTCAGCGCCCCCAACTCGCGGACCAGGTCGGACTGGACGAACACCTGGTCCGGGGAGATCCCGCTGGCGACGAGCACGGCGAGCATCTCCCGGGCCCGGGCGCGCAGCTTCTGCGGGTGGTACGGGGTGGTCATCGCGTGCAGGTCGCTGACCAGGTAGAGGTCGCCGGGGCTGCCCTCGCGGGCCCAGCGCCGCACCGCGCCGAGGTAGTTGCCGACGTGGGCGTGCCCGGACGGGGTGATCGCGGACAGTCGGGCCATGGCTCGCACTCCTTCAGGTTCGCGCCACCCGTGCGGAGTGCCCCGTGCACGACGAAGGCCGCCCGTCCGGGCGGCCTGGCATTGGTCAACACCGTCACGGCCGCCGGTCGGCGGCCCACCACAGTCCGGTGTTGTGCGTCATGCGCACCATGGTAGCGGGGTCAGGCCGCCTTCCTGAACTCCGATTTCGCCTTCTTGAGCGCCAGCACCGGGCACCGCTTGCACCGCGGGCAGGACCGGCAGCACTTCTTCTTGAGCTTGCCAGCCTTGATCAACTTACGGACCCGGTCCGCCGGTGTCTTCGCCACGCCATTCACCTCGCACGCTCGGTGATGGCTGCCCTGTCGCCTCGCAAGCTCGGCGACAGGGCAGTATTCGATGGTTCGCTCGCAAGCTCGCTCACGCACACTCCGATTAGGTTAGGTTTACCTTGCTCAGTGTGCCGCATGGTCCGGCTCACACCAAGGGCCCGGCTATCCTGGGAAGCGGCCGTTCCCCCACGAAAGAAACAGGAGCACTTGTGCCTGCCGCCGATACCGGGACGGCCGTACTCATCCGTACCGACCTGCGCAACGTGGCGATCGTCGCCCACGTCGACCACGGCAAGACCACGCTGGTCGACGCGATGCTGCGCCAGTCCGGCGCGCTGTCCCACCGCTCCGAAGGCGTCGACCGGGTCATGGACTCCGGCGAGCTGGAGCGGGAGAAGGGCATCACGATCCTCGCCAAGAACACCGCCGTGCGGCGGGCAGACCCGCACGGCGGCGGAAAAACGGTGACCATCAACGTGGTGGACACCCCGGGCCACGCCGACTTCGGTGGCGAGGTCGAACGTGGACTGTCCATGGTGGACGGTGTGCTGCTGCTCGTGGACGCCAGCGAGGGCCCGCTGCCGCAGACCCGGTTCGTGCTGCGCAAGGCGCTCGCCGCGCACCTGCCGGTGATCCTGGTGGTGAACAAGGTGGACCGGCCGGACGCGCGGATCGCCGAGGTCGTCGACGAGACCCATGACCTGCTGCTGGAGCTGGCCGAGGAGCTTGACCACGTGGACGAGTCGGTGCTCGACCTGCCGGTGGTCTACGCCTCCGCCCGCGCCGGCCGGGCCAGCCTCACCGCGCCCGCGGACGGTGGCATGCCGGACAGCGAGAACCTGGACCCGCTGTTCGACACGCTGCTCGAGCACGTGCCCGCGCCCACCGGCGACCCGGGCGCCCCGCTCCGCGCGCTGGTCACCAACCTGGACGCGTCCAGCTTCCTCGGCCGGATCGCGCTCTGCCGCATCCATGCCGGGCGGCTGCGCAAGGGCCAGACCGTGGCCTGGTGCCGGGCGGACGGCTCGGTGGCCAACGTCCGGATCAGCGAGCTGCTGATCACCGAGGCACTCGCGCGGGTGCCGGGCACCGAGGCCAGCGCGGGCGACATCGTGGCCATCGCGGGCATTCCGGAGATCACGATCGGCGACACGCTGGCCGATGTGGACGATCCGCGCCCGTTGCCGCGGATCACCGTGGACGAGCCGGCGATCTCGGTGACCATCGGCGTCAACACCGGACCGCTGGCTGGGCGCGGCGGCGGCACCAAGCTCACCGCGCGGCTGGTGAAGGCGCGCCTGGACACCGAGCTGGTCGGCAACGTCAGCGTGCGGGTGCTGCCCACCGAGCGGCCGGACACCTGGGAGGTGCAGGGCCGCGGCGAGCTGGCGCTGGCGATCCTGGTGGAGACCATGCGCCGGGAGGGTTTCGAGCTCACCGTGGGCAAGCCCGAGGTGGTCACCCGCACCGTCGACGGCACCCTGTGCGAGCCGTTCGAGCGGCTCACCGTGGACGTCCCAGAGGAGCATCTCGGTGCGGTGACCCAGCTTCTGGCCACCCGCAAGGGACGGCTCGAGCACATGGGCGGGCACGGCACCGGCCGGGTGAAGCTGGACTTCGTGGTGCCGTCCCGCGGGCTGATCGGGTTTCGCACCGAGTTCCTCACCGAGACCCGCGGCACCGGCATCGCCAACGCGATCTTCGAGGGCTACCACCCGTGGGCCGGGGAGATCCGCAGCCGGTACAGCGGCTCCCTCGTGGCCGACCGGTCCGGCGCGGTCACCGCCTACGCCATGCTCCAGCTCGCCGACCGCGGCACGTTCTTCGTCGAGCCGGGTGCGGCGGTCTACGAGGGCATGGTGGTCGGCGAGAACCCGCGCGCCGAGGACCTCGACGTGAACGTCACCCGGGAGAAGAAGCTCACCAACATGCGCAGCTCCACCGGTGACGAACTGGAGCGCCTGGCCCGCCCCCGCAACCTCGGCCTGGAAGAGGCGATGGAGTTCTGCCACGCCGACGAATGCGTCGAGGTGGCACCGAACGTGGTGCGGATCCGCAAGGTGATCCTGGACGGCACCACCCGCGCCCGCGAACGCTCCCGCGCCAAAACCCGCGACCGCGCCTGATGCTCAGGCATTCAGTTCGGGGTTGATCTGGCGGTTGTCGAAGTCGAGCCAGATGCGCCTGTCCTGCCGGCAGTCGTACCGCCGGCAGACGCCGGGGCGCTGGGCGTAGATGTCGCAATGGTGGGTCTGGGCATTGGAGTGCACGCACAGCCCGTCAGCGCGCTGCAGGTTCAGGTATGGCGCGGACAGGTCCCATCGCACCATTCCCTCGTGGATGTCCTGCTCGCTGAGCGCGAAGCGAAGCTTGCAGCATGCGCCGTGGCACAGCTCGTACCGGGCCGCACAGTCGATCCGCACCTCCTCCGCCTCGGACAGCGCGTACTTGTCCGGCTCATCGGCAAGCTGGACGCCCATGCCGGCGTCCTCGGCCGACTTGGTGAGCCGGTTCTCCACGCCGCGCCTGGCCCGGTCCAACTCGTCCATGCCGATGACACCCTTGGCGATCAGCAACTCGGCCAGCGCGTAGGTCTGCGCGGTCGTCTCGGTCGACTGCTGCACGGTGACGCCGATCCGTCGGTACGCCTCGTGAAAGCCTGACGCGGCGTTCACGGGAAATTCTTGTTCCACTTGTCCTGTTCCTTCTGGATCAGCCCGTGGTTGGTGCTGTCGTCGTAGTCCTTCTGTTTCGTCTTCAGATCCTTCCTCGCGTCGTTGAAGAGTTCCGTGAGCCTGGTAGCGGGGTTGAGCGCGGCGAACGCCGTCGCCGCGCTCGCCAGGGCTTTCGCCTTGCCGCACTCCGTCATTTCCACGGACATCGTCGCCGCGGCCGCGCGCAGATCTGCCTGGAGTTTCGTCGCGATGCTGTTGGTGACATTGAAATGGACCTGCTCGTGATTCAGCAGGCGGGCCGATTCAGCCTTGTCGATCGTGTCGACCGACGCCTTGAAGCTCGTCACACAATCGGCTCTGGTCGCTGCCGTGGCACTGCCGCCCGCCGTGTGGGTGAAGGTGAACGAGCCGGGGGTGAAGCCCGCGAGCTCGGCCGCTTTGCAGTCGGTGACGAACGATTTGGCGCAGTCCTTGGCGGAGGTCGCGGTTACGGCCGTGGCCCCGACGGTCATGGTGAACGACGTACTGCCCGACTTGAATGCCTGCTTGCATTGGCCGGCCAGGGTCTTGCAGTCCGCCGCCGCCTGCGTCTTGAACTCCGCGAGCTGCCGGTCGAATTCCCGCTGGCACTTGGTGACCTGCCGGGCGGTGGCCGCTACAAGACCCTTCTTGAGGTCCGGCTCCGCACCGGACTGCTCCTGCGAGAAGAACGCCTTCACGTTGTCGAACATGGCCGGATCCACGGAGATCTTCACGGTGAACTCGGTCTTGCGCTGCTTGGCCTTCGGTGGCGTGCAGTCCGTGCCGGTGTCGACGATCTCCTTGGCCTGCTTGAGGTTCGGTAGCTTACGAATGTCCGACCTGGTGGTGGCCGGAAAGCCGCTGGACGGACTTCCCTTGAAGTCCGCCCAGGTCAACGGCCGGAAGTCGATGTCGGCGCGCTGCACCACGAGCCGCTGAGCATGCCTGAACTCCTGCGGCTTCTCCTCGGCGCACGAGCAGCCCGGATGCACCTCGCCGCCACAGCGCTGAACGATCTTCGGCGTCACGGCTGAAACGACCGCGGCGTTGCCGGCGAGTCGCTGCAGGGCAAGGATCGCGCGCATGTCCTTCGGTCCACGTCGCGGTATCGCCGCCGGTACGACCACCGGCGGGCCCCGGCGACGGCCGTCCGGGATCCGAGCGACGCGATCCAGATCCACCCCCGCAGTGAAACCGTTCGCCGCCCCATGAACCAGCGCCGCGGGTGTGCCCATGAGGGCAACCGGCATTGCCCTCGCCGCCCCGTCGCCCCACCGGCGGTACCGCTCCCGGAGGAAAAGGGTTTGGGGCACTCTGGAAGTCTGGTGCCGCGACCCGTTACAGGCCTGGGGAGGTGGACGTGGGTCGAACCGCCCGGTTGTTGCCGGCGCTGCTCGGTCTCGTCGCGCTCGCCGGCTGCACCAACGCGCCGCCTCCGCCGCTGGTGACCACGCCGGTGGCGAGCACGACGCCGAGCCGGCGGGTGAACCCGGGCGAGGTCGTCGTCGGGGTGGACAGCGTGACCGGGGGGCTCAACCCGCACAAGGTCTCCGACCAGTCCGCGGTCACCACGGCGCTGGCGACTCTGCTGCTGCCGTCGGTGTTCCGGCCCGCCCCGGACGGCACCGCCCGGCTGGACACCACGCTGATGGTCTCCGCCGAGGTGACCAGCGCCGACCCCTACACGGTGACCTACCAGATCCGGCCCGAGGCGTCCTGGGCGGACAACGCGCCGATCGCCGCGGAGGACTTCGTCTACCTGCGCGACCAGTTGCGCAGCGCGCCGGGCGCCATCGGGGCCGCCGGCTACCAGCTCATCTCGAACATCGCCGCCCGGGAGGCCGGGAAGATCGTCGAGGTGACGTTCGCCAAGCCGTACCCGGGCTGGCGGTCGCTGTTCACCGGGCTCGTGCCGGCGCATCTGCTCAAGGACGTGCCCGGCGGCTGGGCGAACGCGCTGAAGGACGGCTACCCGACCAGCGGCGGGCCGTTCGCGGTCAAGACGCTGGACCGGGACCGCGGCGAGATCGTGCTGGAACGCAACGACCGGTACTGGGAGCGGCCGGCCGCGCTGGACCGGATCATCCTGCGCCGCGGCGACCCGGCCGCCGTGGCCGACGCCCTGCGGGCCGGGCACGAGCAGCTCGCGCTGCTGCAGGCGGACGCGGCCGGGGCGACCATGCTGACCGCGCTCGGCACCGGGGTGAGCGTGCACGCCGTGGCCCGCTCCACCGTGGCCGCGCTGATCCTCCGCCCGCTCGGGCCGGACCTGGCCGCCGAGGGCGTGCGCCGCGCCCTGGTGGCGCTGCTCGACCGCGAGCCGCTGATCGCCATCGGCACCGGCAACGGGCCGGCGTCGCGGCTGCGCGCGGACGCCGAGGTGCTGGCCCCGGCGGTGCCCGGGTACACCCCGACAGTGCCCGCCGGCCCGCCGGTCAAGCCCAACCGCGACCTTGCCGCCCAGCTGCTCACCGAGTCCGGCTATGCCAAGGTCAGCGGCGCCTGGACGCGCGCCGGCCGGGCCCTGACCCTGGTGATCGCCGCACCCGCCGAACGCCAGCCGTACGTCGCCATGGCCTACGAGGTGCAGCGCCAGCTCGCCGTGGAAGGCGTGGCCAGCAAGGTGATCACCGCTCCGGCCGACGTGCTGATCACCAGCCAGCTCACCGCCGCGCCCAGCACCGAGGAGACGATCAACCTGGTGCTTGCCCCGCAACCCGCGGGCGGCGACCCGGCCACCGCGATGGCCACCAACTTCGGCTGTGTGAACCGGTCCGACGGCTCCGCCCCCGCGCCGCTGAGCCCGACCGGCAGCTGCGACCCCGCCATCCAGCCCACCATCGACGCCGCCCTCACCGGCGCTGTCTCCCTCGCCGACGCACTGTCCACAGTGGAACCGGCGCTCTGGCGCCAGGCGGTTTCCGTTCCGCTGTACCAGGAAGCCGACACGCTCGCGGTGCGCGCGGAGATGTCCGGCGTCACCCCCGGCCCGCCCCTCGCCGGCCCCTTCCCCGGAGCCCCCGAATGGCGCCGCACCCCGAACTGAATCAGGCCGAAACAGTGCCGCCGAGCCCAGGCACGGAGGGGGGCATGCGCGGGCTCGGCGGCACCCCCAGTGGAGCGGGCAGGGGTCCAGGCTGACCGGTCTGAGCGCGCGATGTCCACGTGGACCGGCGAAGATGGGACGATCTGGGACGGTCCGGTTCGCCGTATGTGCCTGGGGGTGATGACGGCATGCCGCCTTCGGACGGTGCCGATCTGGCGGAGGAGCTCCGCCGGATGAAGGACCGGGCCGGGCTGAGCCTGGCCCAGCTCGCCACGCGCACCTGGTACAGCAAGTCGTCACTGGAGCGCTACATCAACGGCAAGGTGTTCCCGCCGCGCCGGGTGGTGGAGGCGATCAGCGACAGCTGCGGCGGGGACACCGACGCGATGATCGCCGCCTGGGAGCGCGCCTGGTCGACCGTCCGGGACCGGTCCGGCCAGCCCAGCGCCTACCCCGCGCCGATGGAGCTGCCGGCCGAGCTGCCCGACTTCACCGGCCGGCGGGCCTACCGCGCCGCCCTCGAAGCCCAGCTCACCGCCCTCGACTCGCCGGCCCCCGCGGTGGCCGTGATCTGCGGCATGGCCGGCACCGGGAAGACCGCGTTGGCCGTGCACGTGGCGCACCGGGTCCGCGGCTACTTCCCGGACGGCGCGCTCTACCTGCACCTGGCCGGCATGTCGGAACGCCCGGTGCGACCCCGGGAGGCGCTCGGCCAGCTGCTGCGCTCGCTGGGCGTGGACGGCGGCGCGATCCCGGACGCCACCGAGGAACGCGCCGCGCTCTACCGGTCGAAGCTGGCCACCCGCCGGGTGCTGATCCTGGCCGACGACGCGCCGTCGGCCGAGGCGGTCCGCCCGCTCATCCCGGGCACGTCCGCGGCCGCGCTGATCATCACCAGCCGGTCCCGGCTGGCCGCACTGGCCGGCGCGCGGCTGCACCAGCTCGAGCCGTTCCGCCCGGACGAGGCGCTGGAGCTGCTGCGCGCCCTGGTCGGCGCGCACCGGGTGGATGCCGACCGGGCGGTGGCCGAGCGCGTCGCCTCCTCCTGCGGCAACCTGCCGCTGGCCATCCGGATCGCCGGCGCCCGCCTGGCCTCCGGGCTGCGCAGCGGGTTGGACGATCTCGCGGCCCGGCTGACCGACGAGCGGTGGCGCCTGGGCGAGCTGGCCGTCGGCGACGTCGCGGTCCGCTCCAGCCTGGAGCTCAGCTACCGCGGCCTCACCGCCGTGCACCAGGCCGTGCTCAGCCGGCTGGCCATGCTGGACCTGACCCGCTCGGCGCCGTGGCTGGTCGCCGCCCTGGCCGGAGTGGACCTCGCCGCGGCCGAGCGGATCATCGACGACCTGCTCGCGGCGAACCTGCTCACCGACGCCGGAACCGACGGCACCGGCGAGCGGACACTGGTCATGCACGACCTGGTTCGCGACCACGCCAAGGAAAGGGCCAGCGGTGACCCCGAAGCCGGCGCCGCCACCGGCCGGCTCCTCGGCGCCTGCCTGGACCGCGTCGAGCGGGCCGAGGCCGCGCTCAACCACCGCTTCTACCCGCCGCCGCCCGCGCTCGCGCCGCGGTGGCGGCCCGCGGACGCCGAGGACCCGCCCGCGGATCCGATGGCCTGGTTCGTCGCCCGGCGCCGGCTGCTGATCACCGCGGTACGCATCGCCTGCGACACCGGCCGGATCGGCCTGGCCACCGAGCTCGCCGTGGCGCTGAGCAGCTTCTTCGCCGCGCACAGCGACTGGGCCGGCTGGCGGATCACGCACCAGGCGGTGCTCGACGCGTCCGGCGGCACCGACCCGTACGCCCTGCGCGGCCTGGGCGAGCTGTACGTCTACCTGGACCGGCTGCCGGAGGCACTGGACACGCTGGACCGGGCCCGCCGGCTGCTGGACACCGGCGCCGATCCGCTGTCCGTGGCCTACGTGTACGTCCTGCTCGGGGTGGCGCACCGGAAGAGCGGGCACGCGCGCGCCGCGGTCCGCTACTACAACCTCGCGGCCGCGCGGTTCGCCGAGCTCGACGACGAGCTCGGCCGCGCGCAGATCCGCTACCAGCTGGGCATCCAGCGGATCTACGAGGGCCGGTTGGCGCCGGCGGAGGACCTGCTGCGCACCGCGCTGGACGGGTTCGAGGCCGGTAACGACTCCCGGGACGTGGCTTGGACCTGCTACTGGCTCGGGATCGCGAACCAGCTGCGCGGGCACATCACGTCGGCGCAGCACTGGCACGACCGGGCCGAGCGGGGGTTCGCCGGCCTCTCCGACCGCGCCGGGGCAGCGTCCTGCCTGCGGGAGAAGGCGGAGCTGCTGCGCCAGCAGGGGGCGCTGGACGAGGCGGCGGCGCTGTGCGTCAAGGCGCTGGCCACGCACCGCGAGCTCGGCGACCGGTCCGGTGAGCTGAGCGACCTCCGCCAGCTCGGCATGATCACCGGCGAGACCGATCCGGTGCGCGGCCTGGCGCTACTGGAACGGGCTCGGATACGCGCGGCCGAGCAAGGGCGTGAACCCGTAGTCCGGCGAATCGCGGCGGCCATCGAGGAGTTGCGCCGGCGCGTACCGGCTGATCGCCCGGATGCCGGATAGTGGAATCCCGTTTGCATCCAACTGCGTCCTATTTCCGAAACGAGGAACATTCACAACGATCACGGACCTGGCAGAGCTTGGCCAGGCTTGGCTGGTGGTGGGCCGGCCACTCGGCGGGCCAGCGTGCCGTGCGGTGTTCGCGGTCTGTCGTCATCATGGCAGCGCTGGTCACGGGTCCGACCGCTCGGGCTGACCATCCTCTGCCCCGCCTCACCCGCTCATCGTGGCGCTCCGCGCCGCAGTGCCCTCAAGCGGCCGGCCCTCGCGTCCGGTGGCGAACACCGCCCGGCGGCCCACCCTCGCTGGGCCGGCGTTGCGAATAACCCTCGCTGTGCCAGTTGCGCAATTCTGTTTTCGCCGGTAATGCGCTGCGCCGTTCGGCGGGTTGACAAGCGGGTGGGGCCAGCGCGCTAACCTAGGCCCGGTGTCCCGTAGTAACGGAAGGGTCGCGCGTTGCCGTCAACGTGTCACCCTTTGGTCACGATCGTACTCCGACAGGTGACCGCGGCCTTTCCTGTTCCTAACGTCCTGCAACGGCGCGCCCGCCAAACGGTGCGAACGCGTCACAAGATCCGAGGATGCAGACAGAGGTTCGTTACGGCGTGCACGTCATGATCGATCGCGATGCGACGGACGCTTCCCCCGAGAGCCCCCGTCGCGCGGCATCCACGGGTTCCGTGCACGATGTGCAACGACAAAACCGGGCGCACGCCCGCCCCCGTGCGTGCTCGCTCATGGAGGATTGACTTGAGTACGAAATCAGTGTGGCTGCGTGCCGCGGTGGGCCTGACGGTCGCCGGGCTTGCGCTCGCCGGCTGTGCGAAGAAGGAGAACACCGGCACGAGCGGCGGCAACCAGGGCGGCAACAATGCCCAGCCGACTGCCGGCTGGCCGGAGACCGCCGAGGTCAAGATCCAGCCGGGCAAGCCGGGCGGCACGTTCCGCCAGGGCCTGACCGAGCCGACCGCCATCGACCCGGTCAACGCCCAGGAGTCCGAGGGCATCAACATCGCCCAGTACATCTTCACCGGCCTGATCAAGGTCGACCCGGACGGTGCCACGAAGGAGGGCGCGGCCACCAAGTGGGAGCCGAACAACGACTGCTCCGAGTGGACCTTCACGCTGAAGGCCGGCGCCAAGTTCACCAACGGTGAAGAGGTCACGTCCCAGTCCTTCAAGTTCGCCTGGGAGCGCGAGGCGGCCAAGGCGTCGGCCTCCGAGGTGGCCTACCACATGGAGCCGATCAAGGGCTTCAAGGAGCTGCAGGACGGCACCGCGACCACGTTCTCCGGTGTGGACGCGTCCGACCCGGGCAAGCTGAAGGTCACCCTGACCGACCCGGACTGCGAGTTCTACCTGCGCACGTACCACACCGTCTTCGCCCCGCTGCCCAAGGTGGCCGGTGCCGGCGACAACAAGGCGTTCAACGACATGCCGCTCGGTAACGGCCCGTTCAAGATGGCCGGCCCGTGGCAGCACGACAAGGGCATCAAGCTGGTGCGCAACGACGACTACGCCTACGGCCAGAAGGCCTACCTGGACGCCGTCGAGTTCACCATCGTGCCCAACGGCAACAACGACGAGTACGACGGCTTCAACAACGGCACGTTCGACTGGGCCCGGATCCCGGTGCCGGCGCTGACCAAGGCCCGTTCCGACAACGAGCCCAAGAGCCAGTGGATCCGCAAGAACACCAACGGCATCAACTACCTGCTGCCGATGCTGCACGAGAAGCCGCTGGACAACGTGAAGGCCCGGCAGGCCATCTCGCTGGCCCTCGACCGCGGTGCCGTCGCCGAAGGCGTGTTCAAGGGTTCGCAGATCCCGGCGACCTCGTTCGTGCCCGGCGTGTTCAAGAAGGCCTACCAGGCGGGTGTCTGCGGCTTCTGCAAGTTCGACCTCGAGCAGGCCAAGAAGCTGGCCCAGGAGGCCGGCCTCACCCCGGGCACCGAGCTGAACATGCAGTTCAACTCCGGTGGCGGCCACGAGGAGTACATGGCGGCCTACAAGCAGCAGCTGGAGAAGAACCTCGGCCTGAAGGTCAACCTGACCGCGGTGCAGTTCAAGGACCTGCTCAACAACGAGCAGGCTCCGCACGCGACCGGCCTGTACCGGGCTGCGTGGGGCGCGGACTACGCGACCCCGGGCAACTTCCTGGCCCCGCTGCTGAGCTGCAAGGCCACCGGCCTCGACGACCCGAGCGACCTGAGCAAGCCGGTCGTCGGCGACAACCGGGCCCGGTACTGCAACAAGCAGTTCGACGACCTGCTCAACAAGGCCAAGGCCAGCAAGAGCGAGGACGAGCGGACCAAGCTGTACCAGCAGGCCGAGAAGATCGCCATCGGCGACGACCTCGCCCTGATCCCGACCTTCGTCCGCACGCAGAACCGCCTGTGCAACACCGCGAAGTTCATCAACTGCCGGATGGACTTCAACGAGAACGCTGACATCTCGGTAATCAGCATCAAGTGAACTAACGTGGTGGCCGGCGGATCCCGTATCCCGGGGTTCGCCGGCCATCAGCCATAATCAAACCGTCTCGAGGCCGGAGCTCGCAGTGGGCAAGTTCATCATCCGCAGGATGGCCCAGGGCGTCCTGGTGATCATCGCGGCGATGGCCGCGATCTTCCTGGCGTTGTTCGCGATCGGCGACCCGTTCTCGTCCAGCGGGGACAAGGTGGTCCCGCCGGACACCCAGGCGCTGCTGCGTTCGAAGTTCGGTCTGGACAAGCCGCTGCCGCTGCAGTTCGTGATCTATCTGAAGAACATGTTCACCGGCGACCTGGGCATCGACTACGACCAGCGCCGGCAGGTCTCGAGCATGCTCGGTGAGGCGTTGCCGCACACCGTCCGGCTGGCCCTGGTGGCGATCGTCCTCGACATCCTGATCGGGGTGATCGCCGGCATCATCGCCGCGGTGTTCCGCTACACGTTCTGGGACGTGCTGGTCACGATCCTGACCACGCTCGCCCTCGGCGTCCCGGTGTTCGTGCTGGGCCTGAGCCTGCGGGCGAACGTCACCGGCCACTTCTTCTTCCCGGCGGTACCCAGAAGCGCGTTCGGGGAGGAACCGTTCTGGCTGGCCGAGGTGATACTTCCGGCGCTCGCCCTGGCGGTCACCGACGCAGCGTTCGTCGCCCGGCTGATGCGCGGGTCCATGCTCGAGGTGATGCGCGCCGACTACATCCGCACGGCCAGGGCCAAGGGTCTGTCCGAGCGCACGGTCATCGGCCGGCACGCGCTGCGCAACTCGGTCATCCCGGTGGTGACCTACATGGGTATCGGGTTCGGCACCCTGCTCGGCGGCGCGATCATCACCGAGACGATCTTCCTGTATCCGGGGGTCGGCCTGCTCCTGTTCAAGTCGATCCAGAACAACAACAACCCGGTGATCATGGCGGTCGCCGCGTTCGCTGTGATCGTGTTCGTCGGGCTCAGCCTGATCGTCGATATCCTCTACGCCTACCTCGATCCGCGGATCAGGTTGAGTTGAGCGAGGTGACTTACCGGTGACCACCACACCCGATCCCGCCGACCTCCGGTTCCCCGCCGAGGCCCTGCTGACCGAACCGGCCGTCGAGGAGGTCATCCCGGTCGGCGAGGACGTTCCGGTCAAGCGGCGGTCCAACAGCCAGTGGGCCGACGTCTGGCGCCGGTACAAGCGCAACAAGCTCGCCATGGTCGGCTTGGGCGTCATCGGCGTGCTGTTCGTGCTCGCCGTCGTCGGGCAGTTCCTCGCGCCGTACGACCCGTTCGAGCAGAACCTGATCAACACCTTGGAGGGGCCGAGCGCCGACCACTGGTTCGGCACCGACGAGCTCGGCCGGGACCTGTTCTCGGGCCTGCTGTACGGGCTGCGGCTGGCGTTCATCGTGGGCCTCTCGGTCATGGTCGGCTCGCTGCTGATCGGGGTCACCCTCGGGGCGATCGCCGGCTATCTCGGCGGCGCTATGGACAGCCTGCTGATGCGCATCACCGACGTGTTCCTGGCGTTCCCGTACCTGATCGCGGCGATCATCCTGATTCGCGCCTTCGACCCCGGCCGCCAGCACGTCTATCCGGTGGTGATCGTGCTCGTGGTGCTGGCCTGGCCGACCACCGGCCGGCTGATGCGCGGCCAGGTGCTGGCCGCCCGCGAGGCCGAGTACGTCGAGGCGGCCCGGTCGATCGGCGCCCCCGGACCGCGCATCGTGCTGCGGCACATCCTGCCGAACTCGATCGCACCCGTGCTGGTGTACGCGTTCACCGGGATCGGTGTGGCCATCGTGTCCATGGCCGGACTGTCCTTTCTCGGTATCGGGGTGCCGACGGACGAGCCCGAGTGGGGGCGGATGATCGCGGCCGGATTCAAGTTCTTCCAGGTTCCCGGATCGAGCTACCTGTGGGTCTTCCCGAGCATCGCGATCGTGATCACCGTCCTCGCGTTCGCGTTCGTGGCAGACGGGCTGCGCGACTCCCTCGACCCGAAGCTGCGATAGGAGAACCCGCGCGTGGTGGTGGAAGACATCGGCCTTGACGCCTCGGCCCCGCTGCTCGAGGTCCGCGACCTGCGGGTGCACTTCAAGACCGACCGCGGCACGGTCAAGGCGGTCGACGGCGTCTCGTGGTCGATCAGCGAGGGCGAGACGATGGCGATCGTCGGGGAGTCCGGCTCCGGCAAGTCGGTCTCCGCGATGACGATCCTCGGCCTGATCCAGAGCCCGCCGGCGACGTTCCCGACCGGGGACATCTTCCTGCGCGGCCGGTCGCTGATGAGGATGCCGGAGAAGCAGCAGCGCCGGTTGCGGGGCAAGGAGATCGCCATGATCTTCCAGGACCCGCTGACCGCGCTGAACCCGGTCTTCAAGGTCGGCGACCAGATCGCCGAGATGGTGCGCAACCACCAGGACGTCAGCAAGACCGTGGCCAAGCGGCGGGCGCTCGACCTGCTCGGCGAGGTCGGCATCCCGAACCCGGCGGTGCGGCTCAACCAGTACCCGCACGAGTTCTCCGGCGGCATGCGGCAGCGCGCGATGATCGCCATGGCGCTGGCCAACGACCCGCAGGTGCTGCTGGCCGACGAGCCGACCACCGCGCTGGACGTGACCGTGCAGGCGCAGATCATGGCGCTGCTGACGAAGCTGCAGGAGGACCGCAACACCGCGATCGTGCTGATCACGCATGACCTCGGGGTGGTGGCCAGCCACGCGGACCGGATCAACGTGATGTACGCCGGCCGGATCGTCGAGTCCGGCACCACCGACGAGATCTTCTACCAGCCCCGGCACGCCTACACGTTCGGCCTGCTGTCCAGCCTGGCCCGGATGGACTTCAGCCGGCAGGAGCGGCTGCTGCCGATCAAGGGTCAGCCGCCGAGCCTGGCCAACGTGCCGAAGGGCTGTGCGTTCCATCCGCGCTGCGCGTTCACCACCGAGAAGTGCACGGCGGCGATACCCGTCCTCGAGCCGGTGGGCGGCGACGGGCATGTCGCCGCCTGTGTGCACAGCGACCGGGTCGCGATCGCCTACGAGGAGAGGGTGGTCACGCCATGACCGAGCAGGGGGCAGTCTCGCCGGGCGCGGTGGGCACCTTGTCGGGCAACGGCACGCCGATGCTTGAGGTGCGCAACCTCGTCAAGCACTTCCCGATCCGCAGCGGCATCTTCATCAAGCGGGTCATCGGGCACGTCAAGGCCGTCGACGACATCTCCCTCACCATCCACAAGGGACAGACGGTGGCCCTGGTCGGCGAGTCCGGCTGCGGCAAGTCCACCACGGCGCGGGCGATCCTGCGGCTCGTGGAGCCCACCAGCGGCACGGTGAACCTGGACGGCCTCGAGGTCACCAAGCTGGGCAAGGAGAAGCTCCGCCGGGCCCGGCGCGACATGCAGATCATCTTCCAGGACCCGTACGCGTCGCTGAACCCGCGGATGACGATCCGGCAGATCCTGTCCGAGAAGTACCAGCTGCTCGGCAGCGAGGTCACCAAGTCCACGATCAGCGACCTGCTGGACACCGTGGGCCTGGCCGACGAGTACGCCGACCGCTACCCGCACGAGTTCTCCGGCGGCCAGCGGCAGCGCATCGGCATCGCCCGGGCCATCGCGCTCAACCCGAAGTTCGTGGTGCTGGACGAGCCGGTGTCCGCGCTGGACGTGTCCATCCAGGCGCAGATCGTCAACCTGCTCGAGGACCTGCAGGACGAGCTCGGCCTCACCTACCTGTTCATCGCGCACGACCTGTCGGTGGTGCGGCACATCTCCGACATCGTGGCCGTGATGTACCTCGGCCAGATCGTGGAGATCGCCAGCCGGGACGACCTGTTCGACCGGCCGTACCACCCGTACACCCAGGCGCTGATCTCCGCGGTGCCGATCCCGGACCCGAAGGTGGAGCGGCTGCGCGAGACCATCGTGCTGCGCGGCGACGTGCCGAACCCGGCGAACCCGCCGTCCGGCTGCCGGTTCCGCACCCGCTGCTGGAAGTTCGAGCAGCTGTCCGAGTCCGAGCGGCAGGTGTGCATCGAGGAGCCGCCGCCGCTGAACCTGGTGCCCGGGGCGACGACGCACCGGTCCGCCTGCCACTACGCCGCGGTGCGTGAGGTGGTCCGCGCCTGATCAAGCCTGGAGGGGGGCCTGCCCGTGCTGATCTTCACCGTTCGCCGGTTCGCGCAGGCCGTGCTGGTGCTCATCGGTTCCACGTTCCTGATGTACATCGCGGTGTTCCAGCTCGGCGACCCGTTCCTGACCAAGCCCGGGTCGGAGAAGGTGGTCTCGCCGGAGGCGCGGGCCCTGCTGCACGCCCACTTCGGCCTGGACAAGCCGTTCTACCTGCAGTACCTGATCTACCTGAAGAACATCTTCACGCTCGACTTCGGGATCGACTTCGACCAGCGCCGGCAGGTCTCGGAGCTGCTGGGAGCCGCGGCGCCGAACACGGTCCGGCTGGCCGTGCTGGCCATCGCGCTCAACGTGCTGTTCGGGGTGCTGGCCGGGATCGCCGCGGCGGTCTGGAAGGACACGTTCATCGACGCGCTGGTCACGGTCAGCACGGTCATGCTGCTGTGCGTCCCGAGCTTCGTGCTCGGCTTGATCCTCCGGGCGAAGCTGTCCGGTCTGCACGTGTTCGGCAGCGAGCTGTTCCCCCAGCTCCCGCATCCGTTCGGGGTGGAACCGCCGTGGTTCAAGGCTGTGCTGCTGCCCGCGTTCACCCTCGGCGCGCTTGAGATCGCGTTCGTGTCCCGGCTGGTGCGCGCCTCGATGCTGGAGGTCATGCACGAGACCTACCTGCACACGGCCCGGGCCAAGGGCCTACCGGAGCGCATCGTGATCTTCAAGCACGCCGCGCGCAACGCCCTGCTGCCGGTGGTAACCCACGTCGGCATCGCGTTCGGCGCCCTGCTCGGCGGCGCGGTGATCACCGAGACGATCTTCAGCTACCCGGGCCTCGGTTACCTGTTCATCCGGTCCGTGGCCAACGTGAACAACCCGGTCATGCTCGCCATCGCGGTGCTCGCCGTGATCACGTTCGTCACGTTGAGCGCGGTCGTGGACGTGCTCAGCGCCTACCTCGATCCCCGGATCCGGGTGAGCTGAGCCATGCTGGTTTTCGTCGCACGCCGGTTCGGCCAGGCCGTGCTCGCGCTCCTCGGGTCCACGTTCCTGATGTACCTCGCCGTTTTCCGGCTCGGCGACCCGTTCAAGTGGCGGGGGGAGAAGCTGCTGCCACCGGACACGCAGGTGATGCTGAAGGCCCACTTCGGCCTGGACAAGCCGATGTTCGAGCAGTACCTGATCTACCTGAAGAACATCGTCACGCTCGACTTCGGAGTCGACTTCACCACCCGCAAGCCGGTCGCGGACCTGCTCGCGGCGGCGGCGCCGAACACGCTGCGGCTGACCACGCTGGCGATCATCATCGACGTGCTGATCGGGGTGCTCGCCGGCATCGCCGCGGCGGTCTGGAAGGACACGTTCCTCGACGCACTCGTGTCGGTCAGCACGATCCTGATCCTGTGCGTGCCGCTGTTCGTGATCGCCTTCGTCCTGCGCACCACGCTGACCGGCGTGCACGTCCTCGGCATCGAGGTCTTCCCGCAGCTGCCGCCACCGTTCGGGGTCGAGGTGCCGTGGTACCGGAAGGTCCTCCTGCCGGCGATCAGCCTGGCGTTGATGGACATCGCGTTCATGGCGCGGCTCATGCGCGCCTCGATGATCGAGGTGCTGGGCCAGCCCTACCTGAACACCGCCCGGGGTAAGGGTTTGCCGGAACGGACGATCATCTTCAGGCACGCCGCGCGCAACGCGTTGCTGCCGGTGGTCACCCACATCGGGATCCTTTTCGGCCTGCTGATGGGCGGCGCGATCATCGTGGAGTTCGTGTTCAGCTACCCCGGCCTCGGACTCCTGTTCGTCGGTGCTCTGGGCGGCCCGAACATCCCGATCCTGCTGGCCATCGCGGTCCTGTCGCTGATCACGTTCGTGACCCTGAGCGCTGTTGTCGACGTGTTTGCCGCCTACCTCGACCCCCGGATCCGCGTCTAGCCCGCCTCCCAGCCCGCCTCTCCGGAATTGTTGACGGTGGTGGCGTTTCGGGGAACGCGGCGGTTGCGGGGTGGATTGTGGCTGGGTTGCGTCACGGTCCCCTGAGGTTTCGTTGGCTGGGCCGGGACTTCGCACGACGAGCCAACGGGCGGGAGCGTGGGCGCGGGGCACTACGCTTTTCCGGGTGACCCTGACCGCTCCACCCCGGCTGCTGCTGGTGCACGCGCATCCGGACGACGAGAGCCTGTGGACCGGCGGCACGATCGCCCGGTACGCCGCGGCCGGGGTGCAGGTCACGCTGGTCACCTGCACGCTGGGGGAGGAGGGCGAGGTCATCCCGGAGTCCCTGCGCCGGCTGGCGGCCGGCGAGGCGGACCAGCTCGGCGGGTACCGGGTCGGCGAGCTGCGCACCGCCTGCGCCGCGCTGGGCGTGTCCGACCACCGCTACCTGGGCGGCATCGGGCGGTGGCGGGACTCGGGCATGGCCGGCACCCCGGCCAACTCCCACCCGCGCGCCTTCGCCGCCGGCGACCTTTCCGAGCAGGCCGGCGCGCTGGCCGAGATCCTGGCCGAGGTCGCGCCGCAGGTGGTGGTCAGCTACGGCCCGGACGGCGGGTACGGCCACCCGGACCACGTCCGCGCCCACGACATCACCATGGCCGCCGGCGCCTCGGTGTCCACTGTGGACCGCGTGTTCTACGCCGTGACCTCCCGCCGGGCCACCGAGGAAGGCGTTGCCGCACTGTCCACAATGGACGGACTGCCGTTCCGCCTGCCCCGGCCCGGCGAGCTCCCGGTGACCGAGGACGCGGAGATCACCACGGTGGTCCCGGTGTCCGAGGTGCTGCCGGCCAAGCTCGCCGCCATGCGCGCGCACGCCACCCAGGTCACCGTCTGGCAGGGCGCCGACGGCGAGCGCTGCTACGCACTCTCCAACGCCATCGCCCAACCCATCGTCACCGACGAGTTCTACGTGCTGGCCCGCGGTTCCGCCGACCGGGCCGGCACGGACCTGTTCGGCGGGTTGGGATGACTCTCCGGCAGCGCCTCGTGTTGGCTGTGCTGATCGCCGACAGCGTGCTGCTGGCCGCGCTCGAGCTGCTCTACCTGCCGCTGCGGTTCGACGGCTTCCTGCTCCCCGACCTCGACGGGTTCCCGCTCCCGCTCACCGCCGTCGTGGCCGCGCTGACCATGCCCTGGCTGGTGTCCGTGGCCGGCACCCTCTCCACCCGGCTCTCCGTCGCCGCCGCGCCGCTGCTGGTCTGGCTGCTCTGCATCGGCGTGTTCGGCCTCGCCGGCCCCGGCGGCGACATCGTCCTCGTCCAGGACTGGCGCGCGCTCCTGCTCCTGGCCGGCGGCTCGCTCCCGGCCGCGATGGCCCTCGGAGCCCGGCGTGGCTGAGCTGATCCAGGACAAGCACGTGGTCGCCGTGCTCCGGCCGTTCGTCCGGGCCACCACGCCGATGCTGGCCGCGTTGCGCGAATCCGACCCGCTGGGCCTGGTGCGCCGGGTGCTCCCGACGGCCCGCGCGATGGACGGTGGGGCGGCGCCGGATGGCCTGGCGGGCGAGGATGCCCGGACGCTCGGCGGCGTGGAGCGCGGGCTGCGGGAACGCCTCGCCGACGGGCTGGAAAGTGTGCGGGTGCCCGGCACCGCGGCGTGGGGCCGGATGAGCGTCGAGGAGCGGGACGACTGGTGGGTCAACCGGGTCGGCCGGTTCACCGTGCTGCTGGCCGCGATCCCGGGGCTCGGCGGCGCGCTCGCCGACCGGCTGCCGGTGCAGGACACGCTGGCCCTGGCCGGGCAGGGGCTGCTGCTGTGCGCCATCGCGGCCGAGCACGGGGTCACCGCCGAGGCCGACCGGGTCCGGTTGCTCGCGTCGGTCCTGTTCCAGCGCGACATCGACCCGGCCCTCGCCGCGCGCCCGGCCGACCGGGCCGCGGAGGACCGGGAGACCGCCGAGCTGACCGAGGAGCTCACCGAGTCCACCAAGAAGCACGGCCGGATCACCGTCCGCGCCGCGGCCCGCACGCTGTGGCGGTTCGGCCGCACTCTGTGGGCCCTCGGCGACGAGTTGGACAAGCGCCCGCAGGGCCGGTTCTACCACCGCGCGCTGGGCGCGATCCCGGTCGTCGGCATCGCCGGCGACTACTTCGGCGAGCGGTCCGCGCTCAAGCGCGCCGTCAAGTCCGCCCGCCGCTGGCTCGCCGCCCAGACCTGACCATCCACCTGCTGAGATGATGTGAGTTGGGTGGCACCCAGTGCGGGTGGGCGGACGTTCAGAGGGATACTAGGCAGCGCCGGTAACCTCGCGACTGCACGCCAGTTCAGGATAGGAGCAGGAGAGCGCAGTGACCTATGTGATCGCCGAGCCCTGCGTCGACGTGCTCGACAAGGCTTGCATCGAAGAGTGTCCGGTCGACTGCATCTACGAGGGCGAGCGGATGCTGTACATCCACCCCGACGAGTGCGTCGACTGCGGCGCGTGCGAGCCGGTCTGCCCGGTGGAGGCCATCTACTACGAGGACGACGTGCCCGACCAGTGGAAGGACTACACCAAGGCGAACGTCGATTTCTTCATCGAGCTCGGTTCCCCCGGCGGCGCGGCGAAGGTCGGCAAGGTGGCCGCCGACCCGCCGTTGATCATGAACCTGCCGCCCATGGGCGAGAGCAACGGTGCGGCTGACCACTGAGCTCCCGGAGTTCCCCTGGGACCTGCTGGCCGGGCACGGCGCTCGGGCCCGCGCCCACCCGGACGGCGTGATCAACCTTTCGGTCGGCACGCCCGTGGACCCCGTCCCCCCGTTCATCCGCGACGCCTTGGCCTCGGTCGCCGATGCCCCCGGCTACCCGACCACGCACGGCACCCCCGAGCTGCGGAAGGCCGCCGTCGACGCCCTGCGCCGCCGGCACGGCGTGCTCGGCGTCAAACCGGACGCGGTGCTCCCCACGATCGGCTCGAAGGAGCTGGTGGCCTGGCTGCCGATCCTGCTCGGCGTGCGCCCCGGCGACACCGTGGTGATCCCGTCGCTCGCCTACCCCACCTACGAGGTCGGCGTCCGCCTCGCCGGGGCCACCCTGGTCCGCTCCGACAGCCTGCTCGCGCTCGGCCCGGCGCGGCCCGCGGTGGTGTGGCTGAACTCTCCGTCCAACCCGACCGGCCGTGTGCTCCCGGCCGAGCACCTGCGCAAGGTCGTCGACTGGGCCCGCGAGCGCGACGCCATCGTGGTGTCCGACGAGTGCTACCTGACCCTCGGCTGGGACGCCGAGCCGGTCTCCGTGCTGCACCCCGACGTCTGCGCCGGCCGCTTCGACGGCCTGCTGGCCGTGCACTCCCTGTCCAAGTGCTCCAGCCTCGCCGGCTACCGCGCCGGCTTCGTCACCGGCGACCCGGCCCTCGTCGCCCGCCTCCTGGAGATCCGCCGGCACGCCGGCATGATCGTTCCCCGCCCGGTCCAGGCCGCGATGACCGCCGCGCTCTCCGACGACGACCACGTCGCCGCCCAGCGCGCCCGCTTCGCCGCCCGCCGCACCCTCCTCCAGGAGGCGCTCCAGAATGCCGGGTTCCGCATCGACCACTCCGAAGCCGGCCTCTACCTCTGGGCCACCCGCGGCGAGGACGCCTGGTCCACCATCGCCTGGCTCGCCGACCGCGGCATCCTCGCCGCCCCCGGCACCTTCTACGGCCCGTCCGGTTCGCGCCACATCCGGGTCGCCCTCACCGAATCCGACACCCGCGTCGCCGAGGTAGCGGCGCGCCTGACTGGTCCGCCGCTCCGGAATTGACTCCTGTCGTTGCGTTCCGGGGAACGGTGCGGTTGTCGGGTTGATGGTGGCTGGGTGCCGTCGGTGTCCCCTGAGGTGCGGTTGGTAGGGGCGAGGCTGTCCGTGGGTGTCAAACTCGCTGGGTCAGCCGGCCAGCACTTTGGTGGCGTTGGAGTCGACGGCGGCGAGGGCGTCGCGCCAGCGGGCGCGGCAGTCGGCGCGGCGGGTGCGTTCGCGCTCGACCAGGCGGCCGGCGGCGACGCCGACGTCGAGCGGCACCGGGTCCTCGAGCTCGGTGAGCAGGCGGCGCACCTCCTGCTCGGCCACCACGGCGTCCTGATGGTCGCCCAGCAGGTCCTGGAACTCCTTGGTTGCCTTGATCAACTTTCGCACCGGCTTGCCGCCGGTGGGCACGGCGAGCTCGGCGGCGTAGCGCAGCCGCTTGCCCTGGATGCGCAGCGCGTGCAGATCGTCGTCGGGCGGGTCCTCGTCCAGGGCGCTCGCCGTCCGGCGCAGCTTCCGGTACGGCCGCTTGATCAACTCGATCAGCCCGCCGGCGCGTGCCTTGCGGCTGGCCGGGAACTCGTCACCGGCCGGAACCTCGCTGCGCGCCGCCGCCGCGAGCGCCTCGAGCAGCGCGGTGTAGCGCGGGCTTTTCAGTGCGCCGAGCAGGCGCTGCCGTGCCTTCCGCCGGGCCGCGCGCAGCCCGAGCAGCAGCCGCTCCACCGCGTCACGCTCGGCCGGCTCGAAGTCGGCGGCGAGGCCGCGCAGGTGGTCGAGCTGAACATCCAGATCCCGGACCGGGCCGAGCACCCCGCCCAGCCACTTCATCTCCGCCTGCAGCTCGTCGGCGGCCGGCCCCAGGCTCGCGCCCTCGGCCTTCAGCGCCGCCCGGAGCCGCCGCACGGTCACCCGCATCTGGTGTACGCCTTCGGGATCCGAGCCCTCGCGGGCCACCGGATCGTGCACCAGCAGCGCCCGCAACTGCTCGTCCAGCCGCGCCCGCACGTGCACCGCCGGCGGGTCACCGGGCCGCGCGGTCAGCGGGGTCTTGGTCAATCCTAAGTCGACAGTGCGGATCGGCTCGGTGTCACGGGATCGGCGCGTGGTCGCAGCTGTCGAAGAGCTCACGGGTAAATAGTAGGTGAACGGCGGGCGCCCACAACGTGAGCTTTGTGCCGTCAGTCGTTGGCGTGCAGGGCAGCGTTGAGCTCGACGCCGCCGGCCGTGTGCGGCACCGCCTCGACCCGTCCGGTGGTGGAGTTGCGCCGGAACAGCAGCCCGGTGCGCCCCGACAGTTCACGGGCCTTGACCACGCGCCCGTCCGGCAGCGTGACCTTGGTGCCGGCGGTGACATAGAGGCCCGCCTCCACGACGCAGTCGGCGCCGAGCGAGATACCGATGCCCGCGTTCGCGCCGACCAGGCAGCCCTTGCCGATCGTGATCGTCTCGCGGCCGCCGCCGGAGAGCGTGCCCATGATCGACGCCCCGCCGCCGACGTCGGAGCCGTCCGCCACCACGACGCCCTGCGAGATCCGGCCCTCGATCATGGACGAGCCGAGCGTGCCGGCGTTGAAGTTGACGAACCCCTCGTGCATCACGGTGGTGCCGGCGGCCAGGTGCGCCCCCAACCGCACGCGGTCGGCGTCGGCGATGCGCACTCCGGACGGCACCACGTAGTCGACCATCCGCGGCAGTTTGTCGACCAGGTGCACGGTGACCGGGCCGCTGGCCCGCAGCCTCAACCGGGTCGACTCGAACCCCTCCACCCGGCACGGCCCCCGGTTGGTCCAGACCACGTTGGTGAGTAGGCCGAAGAGCCCGTCCAGGTTCAGCCCGTTGGGCTGCACCAGCCGGGTGGAGAGCAGGTGCAGGCGCAGGTACACGTCGTAGGCGTCGGCCGGTGGGTCCGACAGCCGGGTGATCCCGGTCCGCACCGGGATGACCTCGACGCCCCGGTCGGCGTCCGGCCCGAGCAGCGCGGACACCTCACGCCCCAGCTCGTCGGCCGCGTCCTGCTCGGACAGGTGCTGCGTGCCCGGTGCCCGCCCGGCCCCCAGCCGCGGCCGCGGGAACCACGCGTCCAGCACGGTCCCGTCGTCACCAACCGTCGCCAACCCGACGCCGTGCGCGCCGGTCGAGTCCACAGAGCTGCTCACGTCACGCAAGGCTAGTCAGTTCTCCACGAACGGATTCCGCACGGTCAGCAATCCGAACGTCTGGCCGTGCTGCATGTCCTCGGACAGTAACGTCTTCGCTCCGCTCCGCATCGCCGCCTCAATGATCAACGCATCCCACCAGGAGGTCGAATACCTTTCCTGAAGCGAACTTGCCCAAACAAGTTGTAGCGGGCTGGTATTCGATGAACACCACGTGCCGTAGTCCGTCATAATGGCACGTGCTTCGCTTTTGGACATCGCAGGCTTCAGCTTTTGAGTTGCAGTATTGTAGAACTCTATCAGCACTTGCGTGCTGAGCACGCCGGTGCGGTCTCGCCACAACTTTCGGAGTAACGCTTGCGCGATCTCCTGTTTGCCGGGATCCCGTTGGTCATGTGCGTACAGGAGAATGTTCGTGTCAATGAAGGACCGATCGGTGTTGCTGCTCATTCGTCGAACATTTCCTCGTAGAGTTCGTCACGGGTCGATGTAATGCCACCCCGGTCGATGGCATTGTCCATTGCCTCGAGGGCGCGCTCCATGGCCTGCCGGTATCGGATTTCGGCCGACACCATCTCCTCCAGCTTCTGGGTCACCAGGCCGCTGACCGACGTGTTCCTGCGGACAGCTAACTCTTTGGCCTGCTGAATGATCTCCTCGTCCAGTTGGATGGTGAGGTTCCGCTTCCGTCCACCGGTGCCCTTGTTCAATCCAACGCTCTTAGGCATGACCACAGTCTATCACGTGCTCCACGTGACTTCCACGTGGAGTCGTCGCGCTCGTAGCCTACCCACTGTGACCGCAGCCCTTCAGCTTGCCGGCGATCCTGTGGAGCTGGCCGCCGCGTTGGTAGACGTCCCGAGCGTGTCTGGTCAGGAAGCCGAGCTGGCCGCGCTTGTCGAGACCGCGCTCCGTGAGCAGGCGCCGCACCTCGAGCTCGTCCGGTCCGGCAACACGGTGCTGGCCCGCACCACGCTCGGCCGGCCGTTCCGGGTGGTGCTCGCCGGGCACCTGGACACCGTGCCGGTCAACGGAAACCTGCCGGGCAAACGCACCGGGGAAGGCGACGAGGAGATCCTGCACGGCCTCGGCTCGGTGGACATGAAGGGTGGCGACGCGGTGCTGCTGCACCTGGCCGCCACCGCCACCGCACCTACCCACGACCTGACGTTCGTGTTCTACGACTGCGAGGAGGTCGACGCCGCACGCAACGGGCTCGGCCGGATCGAGCGGTGGCTGCCCGAGTGGCTGGCCGGGGACCTGGCGATCGTCGGCGAGCCGTCGAACGCCGTGGTGGAGGCCGGCTGCCAGGGCACCATGCGGGTCGAGGTGCACACCACCGGTCGCCGCGCGCACACCGCCCGGGCCTGGATGGGGGCGAACGCCATCCACGCCATGAGCGGGGCACTGCGCCGGCTCGACGAGTACGAGCCGCGCAGGGTCGAGATCGACGGTTGCCACTACCGGGAAGGGCTTCAGGCGGTGGCCATCTCTGGCGGGGTGCAAGGAAACGTGGTGCCGGACGAGGCGGTGCTCACGGTGAACTACCGGTTCGCCCCGGACCGCACGCCCGACCAGGCCGAAGAGCACCTGTGCCAGGTGTTCGCCGGCTACGCGGTGACCGTCGTCGATCACGCCGCCGGCGCCATGCCGGGCCTGTCCGCACCCGCCGCCCGGCAGCTCGTGCATGCCTCGGGTGGCGACCCGGTGGCCAAGCTCGGCTGGACCGACGTCGCCCGGTTCGCCGCCGCCGGCCTCCCCGCGGTCAACTTCGGCCCCGGCGACCCCACCCTCGCGCACACCCGCGAGGAGCACGTCCCGGTCGCCCAGATCCGCCGCTGCGCCGACGTGCTCACCCGCTTCCTCATGTCCCCCTAGACTCGCGCGGGTGACAAGTCAGGAGCCCGCGGAGCTGTCGGAGGACGAGGAGCATCCGCGGGAGAAGCAGCGGGGACCGGTGGTGCTGCGACGGGGAAGGCGAGCCGAGCCGACCACGACGGACCAGCGGCTGCTGGACTCGCGCGGGCCGACCGACTGGGTGCACACCGATCCCTGGCGGGTGCTGCGGATTCAGGCCGAGTTCGTCGAGGGGTTCGGGGCGCTTGCCGAGGTGCCGCGAGCGGTGACGGTGTTCGGGTCGGCGCGCACGCAACGGGACCACCCCGAGTACGAGCTGGGCCGGAAGATCGGTGCGGCGCTCGCACACGCCGGGTTCGCCGCGATCACCGGCGGCGGGCCGGGCTCGATGGAGGCGGTCAACCGTGGCTGCTCGGAGGCCGGCGGGCTGTCCATCGGTCTGGGCATCGAGCTGCCGTTCGAGCAGGGCCTCAACCCGTGGGTGGACCTCGGGGTGAATTTCCGGTACTTCTTCACCCGCAAGACCATGTTCATCAAGTACGCCCAGGCGTTCATCTGCCTGCCCGGCGGATTCGGCACTCTGGACGAGCTGTTCGAGGCGCTCACCCTGGTGCAGACCAAGAAGGTCACCAAGTTCCCGGTTGTCCTCTTCGGACGGTCCTACTGGGGGGGTCTGCATTCCTGGGTGCGGGACTTCGTCTACGCGCAGGGGAAGATCGGCGAGAAGGACCTCGCCCTGCTGCACCTCACCGACGACATCGACGACGCGATCCGGGTGGTCGAGGAGGCCTACCAGGCCTGGACCGAGACGCATTGAGCGGGCGTGCGCTCGCCGTCGCCGTCTACTGTGGATCGCACGCGTCGGTGCCCGATTCCTATCTGGAGCTGGCCGCCGCGGTCGGCGCGGAGATCGCCGCCCGGAGCGCCTCGCTGGTGTGGGGCGGCGGCCGCGCGTCGATGATGGGCGCGGTCGCGCGGGCCGCCCGCCGGGGTGGCGCCCGGACGGTCGGGGTCATCCCGCGGGCGCTGGTGGACCGGGAGTGGGCCGACCACGACGCGGACGAGCTGCTCGTGGTGGACACCATGCGGGAGCGCAAGGCGCTGATGGAGGCACACGCGGACGCGTTCCTCGCGCTGCCCGGCGGCCTCGGCACCTGCGAGGAGCTGTTCGAGGTCTGGACCGCCCGCTACCTCGGTATGCACGACAAACCGGTGGTGCTGCTCGACCCCGACACGCACTGGACCGGGCTGATCGGCTGGGTGCAAGGCTTGCGCGACAAGGGTTTCGCGTCAACCAGGGCGCTGGACGCGTTGGCCGTCACTACCACCGTCGCCGGCGCGCTGGACGCGTGCGGCGTTTCCTGAGCGTCACATATTGTGACCACGACGTATCGTGGGCGGGCCGGCCGCCGGGTGCATGGCACCATCGGGGCGTGGCAGCCCTCCGGTTCGGCACCCGTGCGGTGGCCGACGATCGTGCCCTGGTGATGGCGATCGTGAACCGCACCAGGGACTCCTTCTACGACCGCGGCGCGACGTTCGACGACCGGGCGGCGATGGCGGCGGTCGACCGCGCGGTGGCCGAGGGCGCGGACATCGTCGACGTCGGCGGGGTCCGGGCCGGCTCACACGGCGAGGAGGTGGACGCCGCCGAGGAGAGCCGGCGGGTCGTGCCGTTCGTCGCCGCGGTGCGGGAGCGCCATCCCGACCTCGTGATCAGCGTGGACACCTGGCGGCACGACGTGGCCCGGCCGGCCTGCCGCAACGGCGCCGACCTGATCAACGACACCTGGGCGGGCGCCGACCCGGCGCTGGCCGAGGTGGCCGCCGAGTTCGGCGCCGGCATCGTCTGCTCGCACACCGGCGGGGCGGCGCCGCGCACCGACCCGCACCGGGTGCGCTACCTGGACGTGGTCGCCGAGGTGGCGGCCGAGCTGGTGGAGCGGGCCGAGCGGATGGTCGCGCTGGGTGTGCCGCGAGAGGGCGTGCTGATCGATCCGACGCACGACTTCGGCAAGAACACCTGGCACGGCCTGGAGTTGCTGCGCCGCCTGGACGAGCTGGTGGACACCGGCTGGCCGGTGCTGATGGCGTTGTCCAACAAGGACTTCGTGGGCGAGACGCTGGGTGCGGAGCTCGCCGACCGGGTGGACGGCACGCTGGCCGCGACATCGGTGGCCGCGTTCGCCGGCGCCCGGGTCTTCCGCGCGCACCAGGTGCGCCAGACCAGGAGGGTGGTCGAGATGGTCGCCAGCATCGCCGGAACCCGGCCGCCGGCCCGCTGCCTGCGGGCATTGGCATGAAGTCGACCTTGGCCAACATTCGCGAGTTGGACGGCGAGGCGTGATGCACCCGGACGCGCACACCTGGTTCGCCGAGCGGACCTGGCAGGGCAGTGCCTGGTCGGTGCCGGAACTGGTGCGGGCCAAGGGATCCCGCACGGTCAGCGTGGTGCTGCCGGCGCTGAACGAGGAGGCCACGGTCGGCCGGGTGGTGGCCTCGGTGCGCCCGCTGCTCGGCTCGCTGGTGGACGAGCTGGTGATGGTCGACTCCGGCTCCACCGACCGGACGATCGAGGTCGCGGCCGCGGCCGGGGCCCGGGTGGTGCGCCGCACGGACGTGCTCGCCGACCTGGAACCGTTGCCCGGCAAGGGCGAGGTGCTCTGGCGCTCGCTCGCCGCGACCACCGGCGAGCTGCTCGTGTTCATCGACTCCGACCTGGTCGACCCGGATCCCGGCTTCGTCCCGGCCCTGCTCGGCCCGCTGCTGACCGAGCCGGACGTGCAGCTGGTGAAGGCGTTCTACCGCCGGCCGTTCGGCGGCGAGGGCTCCGGCGGCGGGCGAGTCACCGAGCTGATGGCGCGGCCGCTGCTCTCGGCGCTGCGCCCGGAGCTCTCCGGGGTGATCCAGCCGCTGGCCGGGGAGTACGCGGGCACCCGGGCGCTGCTCGAGTCGGTGCCGTTCGCGGCCGGGTACGGCGTGGAGATCGGCCTGCTGCTGGACGCCTACGCGGTGCTGGGCCTGGCCGGGCTCGCACAGGTCAACCTCGGCGTGCGAAAGCACCGGAACCGCCCGCTGGCCGAACTGGGCCTGATGGCGCGGCAGATCCTGGGCACGGCGCTGTCCCGGTGCGGCATCCCGCCGGCGCCCGGCGGGCTCACCCAGTTCCTCCAGGTCGCCGGCGAGTGGCTGCCGGACACCGCCACCATCCTCGCCGCCGACCGCCCACCGATGCGCGATCTCCTGGTGGCCAGGGGCTCGGCTGCGTGACTGTGCGGGCTCACCGGCGACGACGGTAGGCCACAATGGGGCGCAGCGGCGCGGAGCGCCACGATGAGCGGGTGAGGGCGGGGCAGAGGATGGTCTGCCCGGGGAGTCGGTTCCTGCCAAGCCGCTCACAGCGGTAGCGGAACGGGGCCCGAGCCCTCACCCTCGGATTCAACACCGTCGGACCGGCGTGACACGATCGTCGGCGTGACCACCGCGCTCATCTACCTGGTCGTGATGGTGCTCGTCGCGGCCGTGGTGTTCCTGCTGGCGTCGATCCTGTTCGGCCGCGGCGAGGAGCTGCCGGCGCTGCCGCCCGGCGCCTCGCCGACCCGGCTGCCCGAAGCCGGCATCACCGCCGAGGACCTGCATGACGTTCGGTTCCAGCAGGTCGTGCGCGGCTACAAGATGTCCGAAGTGGACTGGGTGCTGGCGCGGGCCGGGGCCGAGCTGGGCGAGCTGCGCGCCCGGGTCGCCGAGCTGGAAGCCGGGCAGGACACGACAACCAAGGCCGAGCAGCCGTGACCGATGGCCGTCCCCGGTGCGGATGGGGCGACTCGGCGCCGGAGTACGTCGATTACCACGACAACGAGTGGGGCGTGCCACTGCACGGTGCGGTGCCGCTGTTCGAGCGGCTGACCCTGGAGGCGTTCCAGTCCGGCCTGTCCTGGCTGATCATCCTGCGCAAGCGGGAGGGCTTCCGGCGCGCGTTCGCCGGCTTCGACCCGGCCCGGGTCGCCGCGTTCGGCCCGGACGACGTCGCCCGGCTGCTGGCCGACACCGCCATCGTGCGGAACCGGGCCAAGATCGACGCGGCGATCCGCAACGCGCGCGCCGTCGCCGAGCTGGACACCCCGCTGGACAAGCTGCTCTGGTCGTTCGCGCCGGACCCGGCCGGCCGGCCCCGCCCGGCCACGCTCGCCGACGTGCCGGCCGTGACGCCCGAGTCCACGGCCATGGCCAAGGAGCTCAAGCGCCGCGGCTTCACCTTTGTCGGCCCGACCACCTGCTACGCGATGATGCAGGCCACCGGCATGGTCGACGACCACGTCGCCACCTGCTGGCGCGCAATGCCATGAATGACTCATTCGATGCGTCCACCGCACTGAATGAGTCATTCATCGCTCCCTAACGCCCGGTGAAGGTCGGGGTGCGCTTGGCCACGAAGGCGTCGACGGCCTCCAGGTGGTCGGCGGTGGCGCCGGCCTCGGCCTGGGTGCGCGCCTCGGTGGCGAGCGCGTCGTCCAGCGTCCCGGCGGCCGCCGCGAGGAACGCCTCCTTGATCTTGCCGTAGGCCGTCGTGGGTCCGGCGGCCATCCGCTTGGCCAGCTCCTGCGCGGTGGGCAGCACCGAGTCGTCCGCGACCACCTGGGTGACCATGCCGATCGCCAGCGCCTGCTCGGCCGGGACCGGCGCGGCCAGCAGCATCATCTCCATCGCCCGCCCGTAGCCGATCAGCCGGGGCAGCGTGAACGACGCGCCGGAGTCGGCGGTCAACCCGACGTTGGCGAAGGCCATCAGGAACTTCGCCGACGCCGCGGCGATGCGCAGGTCGCAGGCGTAGGCCAGGGACGCGCCGGCGCCCGCGGCCATCCCGTTCACCGCGGCGATCACCGGCTTGGGCATGCCGGTGATCGTGCTGATGATCGGGTTGTAGTGCGCGGAGACCGTCGAGAGCGGCGCCGGGTCGTTCGCCCGCAGCAGGGCCACATGCTCCTTGAGGTCCTGGCCGGCGCAGAACGCCCGCCCGGCGCCGGTGAGCACCACCGCCCGCACCCCGTCGTCGGCGGCCGCGTCGCGGAGCGCCGCCAGCAGGTCCTCCTTGAGCCGCAGGGTGAGCGAGTTGAACGCGTCCGGCCGGTTCAGCGTCAGCGTGCGCACACCGTCGGCGTCGTCGATGACCAGGGGAGCGGTGTCGGTCAAGGTTCTTTTCCTTTGGTTGTGGGGACTTACGCGGTCGATCGGGCGCGGCGCTGGTGGTCCAGACAACGGTCGAGGAACTCCTCGGCGGCCGGCGCCAGCCGCGCGGTCTGCCGGTCGAAGAACGCGGCGGCCCGGGTGCCGGGCCAGTCCGGCGGCAGCAGGTCCGCCGGCAACCCGGGATCCCGGAACAGGAACCGCCGCCAGGCGTGCAGCAGCCGCTGTGACGCGGCGAACGCCTCGGCCGGCACCGAACCGTCCACAGCCGACAGTTCGGATTCCCACTCCTCGACGAACGCGGTGTACTCCGCGCCCAATGCCTCGAGATTCCAGGCCCGTGCTGCCAGCTCGGCGTCGGTGCCCTCGTGCGGGCCGTGGAAGACGCTCGCGGTGACGTCCTCGGCGGCCAGCAGGTCGGCGAGCTCCGGCGAGGTGCGCGGGGCGATCCAGGTGGTCGGCCCGAGCGGGGCGTATCCGAGCAACCGCAACGAGGAGTCGAGCCGCTCGCGGTCGCCGCGGGTGGGCAGCTCGGCCAGCACCAGCACGTGCCACCGGCCGTCCCAGGTGGACGGTCGGGTGCGGTAGATCCGCGCGGCGGCCTCGTCCAGCCGGCGCTCGGCCCGCCGGGTCAGCGCGTAGCCGGGACCTTCGGCCAGCCGCACCGGCTCCAGCCAACCCTGCCGGACCATTCGGGATACGGCCGTCCGGATGGCGGGTGCGCCAAAACCCAGCGGCTCGAGCAACCGGACCAGCGCGGCGATGGCCGCCGAACCGCCCCGTGCCCTGAGGTAGCCGCCGTACACATCGAACAGCGCCGAACGAGCCCGCACGACGTTTGAGTCTGGCACCGCCCGGGGGACATGCGCCACTGCGTCCGGGCATCGTGGCACGTCAGCGCGACACGCGTTGATCGGTTCGATTTCACCGCCGAGACGCGATGGGGGAGAATGTCCTGGGCTCTGACCGGGCGACCCCGTTCAGAGTGGGAGGCACCGACGGAGGGAGCACGCTATGGCGGCCATGAAGCCCCGGACCGGAGACGGTCCCCTCGAGGTGACGAAGGAGGGTCGGGGCATCGTGATGCGCGTCCCCCTGGAGGGTGGTGGTCGCCTCGTGGTCGAGATGTCGGCGGACGAGGCCAACGCCCTGGGCGACGCGCTCAAGGCCGCGGCGGGCTGACGCCTCCCATCCCGACGCGAGTGAGCTCGGCCCCGGTCCGCGTTCGCCGTAGCTTCGCGCACGGTCCAACGTGGAGGCCGGGGCTAGCCTTTTTCCAGGGAGGACTCCTTGCCCACGCCGTTGCCCGCCTTACCGACCCGGCTTCCCGATGTGGAGGTGGTTGCGGCGGCGCGGGGCGGGCCGGTCGCGGTCGTGACCCGGACCGCCGCCGGCGAATCGGCGCCGTCGATCGGGCCGGGCGGTGCGGATCTCACCGCCGAATGGATCGATTCCGTAGGCCTCACCGGCCAGACCGGTGAGGTCCACTTAGGACCGGTGGGCGCGGTGGCGCGCTGGGTGGTCGGGGTCGGCGACGGCCTGCCGGCGGCCTGGCGCACCGCGGGCGCGGCGCTGACCCGGGCGGTGAACGACCGCCTCGCCGCCGACTCGGATGCCGGCCGGCGGGTGGAACGCACGCTGCAGCTGCGGCTTCCGGACGGCGCGGGTACGGCCGAGGTCGCCGAGCTGGTGCGCGGGCTGCGGCTGGGGGGCTACCAGTTCACCGCCGCCACGGCCGCCCCGAAGCCGCGGCTGCGGACGATCCGCGTGGTCGCGCCCCGCCCCGAGGAACTGGCCGAACTGGCCGCGGCGGCCGAGCGCGCGACCGTGCTGGCCGAGGCGACGTCGCTGACCCGCGACCTGGCCAACGCCCCGTCCAACATCAAGGATCCCGCCTGGCTCGCCGCGATGGCCACCCGCGCGGCCGCTGGGCTGCCCGGCGTGCGGGCGGCCGTCCACGACGAGCGGTGGCTGGCCGCGCACGGCTTCGGCGGCACGCTCGCCGTGGGCTCCGGCTCCGCCCGCCCGCCCCGGCTGATCGAGCTGCGCTGGCAGCCGCCCGTGCCGGCGGCCGTGCACCTGGTGCTGATCGGCAAGGGCATCACGTTCGACACCGGCGGCATCTCGATCAAGCACGCCGACGGCATGCACCTGATGCGCACCGACATGGCCGGGGGCGCCGCGGTGATCGCCGCCCTGGTCGCCATCGCCCGGCTGGGCCTGGGGGTCCGCGCCACGGCCCTGGTCGCCTGCGCGGAGAACCACGTCTCCGGGTCCGCCTACCGCCCGGGCGACGTGGTCCGCCACTACGGCGGCCGGACCACCGAGGTGACGAACACCGACGCCGAAGGCCGCATGGTCCTGGCCGACGCGATGGCCTACGCCACCGAGCGGCTCGACCCCGACCTCATGATCGACGTCGCCACCCTCACCGGGGGCATGAAGGTCGCCCTCGGGCTGCGCATCGGTGGCCTGTTCGCCACCGACGAGGACCTGGCCGCCCGCATCCGCGCCGCCGGCGACCTGGCCGGCGAACGCTGGTGGCGGATGCCCCTGACCGACGACCTGGACAGCCTCGCCGCCGAGCTAGCCGACGCCGTCCGCAGCGACGTCGCCGACGTCCGCCAGTGCCCACCCGGGCCGGGCAGCATCACCGCCGCCCTGTTCCTGCGCGAGTTCACGGGCGGTCTTCCGTGGGCGCACCTCGACATCGCCGGTCCGGCGCGCGCCGACAAGACCTACGAAGACATAGCTCCGGGCGCCACCGGGTTCGCCGCCCGCACCCTCGTCGAACTGGCCGCTTCCTATGCGCCGAACGAAAAGAAAGCGGTCCAGGGTTAGAAACTTCGCCACGAACACGGGTGCGCCGCCGAGCAGGTAGGCGAGGTTGAGCGCGACCGTGTGCAGGGACGGGTCGGTGACGAGGGGATCGACGAGGGCGTCCGCGAGGGTCACCGTGCCGATGGAGAGCAGGCCGGTGGCGGCGGTGACGATGACATAGACGGTGACCTGCCGGGACAGCGGGCCGGCCGCCCACCGCCGGATCAGCAGGAAGTGCGGGACGGCACCCGCGGCGAAGGCGATGGTGCCGGCGGCGACGGCGGGAGTCCGGCCGGAAAGGACCGCCAGCACCACCTGGCTGACGGCCGTGGCGAACCCGGAGGCCAGGGTGTAGCGGGTGAAAACCGCGGAGGGCGCCACACTTCGAATGTATCGACGGCCGCTGAACGGATTCTCAGCAAAGGACCGAGTGGTAGATCTCCACGGTCTGCGCGGCGGCCGCGCTCCAGCTGAACTCGTCGCGGGCGCGGGCCATGCCGGCGGCGCCCATGGTCCGCGCCAGGGCGGGGTCGGCGAGCAGCCGGTTCACCCCGGCGGCCAGCCCGTGCCGGTAGCCCTCGATGTCGGCCGGGTCGTAGTGGACGAGGAGTCCGGTGCATCCGTCGTCGACCACCTCGGGAATGCCGCCGACGTCGGAGGCGACCACGGCGGTGCCGCAGGCCATCGCCTCCAGGTTGACGATCCCGAGCGGCTCGTACACCGACGGGCAGACGAACACCTGCGCGTGGCTGAGCAGCTGACGGACCTCGGCGACGTCGAGCATGCGCTGGATCCAGAACACGCCGGGCCGGGCGTCGGACAGCCGGCGTACCGCGGCGGCGATCTCCCCGGCCAGATCCGGGGTGTCCGGCGCGCCGGCGCAGAGCACGAGCTGGGCCTCCGCGGCGATCTCGTGCGCCGCGGCCACCAGGTGCGCGACCCCCTTCTGCCGGGTGATCCGCCCGACGAACAGCACGATCGGACGCGCGGGGTCGATCCCCAGCCCGGTCAGCACGTCCGTGGCCGGGACCGGGTGGTACACGCCGGTGTCGATGCCGTTGTAGACCACGTGCACGCGCGCGGGATCCAGCGACGGGTAGCAGTCCAGGACGTCGGCGCGCATGCCCCGGCTCACCGCGATGATCGCGTCGGCCGCCTCGTACGCGGTGCGCTCCGCCCAGCAGGACACCGCGTAGCCGCCGCCCAGCTGCTCGGCCTTCCACGGCCGGCGCGGCTCCAGCGAGTGCGCGGTGACCACGTGCGGCACCCCGTGCAGCAGCTTCGCCAGGTGCCCGGCCAGGTTCGCGTACCAGGTGTGGGAGTGCACGAGGTCGAGTCCGGCCGTGGCGGCGGCCATCGACAGGTCCACCGACAGCGTGCGCAGGGCGGGATTCGCCGACTCGAGCCCGGGCGCCACGGCGTGGTTGACGGCGTCCGGCCGCGGCCCGCCGAAGCAGTGCACGTCCACCGAGATCAGCTCGCGCAGCCGCGGGACCAGCGCGCCCAGGTGTACCCCGGCCCCGCCGTAGATCTCCGGTGGGTACTCGCGGGTCAGCAAACCGATGCGCACGCTCAGCACCCTAAGCCGCCCTCGTGACCGGGCAGTGTCCGGCATGAACACTCGGACAACGGGACCGGCCCATCCGCGTGTGCACTGGTGACGCCCGCCTCGGCGTGGTTATGGTGGACTGTGCATGGCCAGCCTCATGTGCTCGGGATAGTGCTCGCGGGCGGCGAGGGAAAGCGGTTGTGGCCGCTGACCGCCGACCGCGCGAAGCCGGCCGTCCCGTTCGGCGGGAACTACCGCTTGGTCGACTTCGTGCTGTCCAATCTGGTCAACGCCGGCTTCCACCGGCTCTGCGTGCTGACCCAGTACAAGTCGCACTCGCTCGACCGGCACATCTCGACCACCTGGCGGTTGTCCAGCGTGCTCGGTCAGTACATCACCCCGGTCCCGGCGCAGCAGCGGCTCGGCCCGCGCTGGTACACCGGCAGCGCCGACGCCATCTACCAGTCCCTCAACCTGGTGCACGACGAGAAACCGGACCACATCGTGGTGTTCGGCGCCGACCACGTGTACCGCATGGACCCTTCGCAGATGCTCGCCCAGCACGTGGACACCGGCGCGGGCGTGACCGTGGCCGGCATCCGGGTGGCCCGGGCGGAGGCGAAGGCGTTCGGCTGCATCGACTCCGATGCCACCGGCAAGATCACCCGGTTCCTGGAGAAACCCGCCAACCCGCCGCACGTGCCGGGCGACCCGGACGTGACGTTCGCCTCGATGGGCAACTACATCTTCCGCACCGAGGTGCTGCTCGAGGCGCTGCGCGCGGACGCCGCCGACCCGGACTCCATCCACGACATGGGCGGCGACATCATCCCGATGCTGGTCGACGCCGGCGCCGCCGCGGTCTACGACTTCGACGACAACGAGGTGCCCGGCGCGGCCGAGCGGGACCGCGGCTACTGGCGCGACGTCGGCACGCTGGACGCCTACTACGACGCGCACATGGACCTGGTGTCCGTGCACCCGGTGTTCAACCTCTACAACCAGGCCTGGCCGATCCGCACCGCGACGCCGCCGCTGCCGCCGGCCAAGTTCGTCAACTCCGGCTCGGCCACGGAGTCCATCGTCGGCCTCGGCTCGATCATCTCCGGCTCGGTCGTGCGCGAGTCGGTGATCAGCAGCGACGTGACGATCGAGGACGGCGCCACGGTCGAGGGCAGCGTGCTGCTGCCGGGTGTGCGGGTCGGCAAGGGCGCCACCGTGCGCTCGGCGATCCTGGACAAGAACGTGGTGGTCGCCGACGGCGCGCAGATCGGCGTGGACCTGGCCGCCGACCGGGAGCGCTACACGGTCAGCTCGGGCGGCGTCGTGGTGTTGGGCAAAGGAATCCGGGCCGAGTAGTTCCACGGTGCCATCCTCAAATGAGCACTGTTCAAAACGATCGTGAAGCCTGGTAGGGGCCGGTTCGAGATGGTTGGCGGGTAGGGCCGACCGCTCGGGCGGGCCAGCGTGCCGGACGGTGTTCGCGGTCTGTGGTCGGCTTGACCGCGCTGGTTGCCGGACCGACCACTCGGGCAGACCTCCGGCCTGCCCTCGCGGCCGGTGGCGAACACCGCCCAGCGGCCCACCGTCGCGGCCGGCGTTTTGAACTGCCCTCATGGTGGTGTTGTCCCGGGTTGCCCTTTACCGTTCGACGCATGGAGCCGGAAAGGCCGCAGGGGGAAGATCCGTACCAGTCCGTGTGGAACATGACCCCGGTCGGCGGGACGGACGGGGTGCGGCGGCGCACCGAGCTGCGCATCCTGCCCGGCCTGATCGCTGGGCTGGTGGTGTTCCTGCCGTTCGGTGTGCTGGCCGCCTATCTCTGGGGTCTGTGGGGTGAGCTGCATGCCACGGCGGCCGGCTGGGTGGTGACGCTGGTGGGCCTGGCCGGGGCGTTCTCGATGGGCGCGTTCGTCGCCTCAGACCGGTCGTGAGTCGAGTGCCCTGAATGCCACATTCGAGACGTTGGACGCCCCATACGTGGCATTCAGGGCATCAACCCGCCCGGGCGGCCACCAGCATCCCGTCGGCGACCGGGAGCAGCACCGGCACCAGCCGGTCGTCGTCGCGCACGGCCCTGGCCACCTCGCGCAGCGCCAGGGCCTCCGCGTCGCGCCGGGCCGGGTTGGCCACGCCGGAGAACAGCACCCGGTCGAAGGCGATCACGCCGCCGGGCCGCAGCAGCCGCACGCCGTGCTCGTGGTAGCTCGGATACTCCGGCCGGGCGGCGTCCACGAACAGCAGGTCGTAGGCGGCGTCGGTGAGCCGGGGCAGCACGTCCAGGGCCCGGCCCATGATCAGCCGGGTGCGGCCGGGTGCGATCCGGGCGTCGGTGAACGCCCGCTTGGCCGCGCCCTGGTGCTCCGGGTCCACGTCGATCGAGGTGAGCACGCCGTCGCCGGCCATCCCACGGAGCAGGTACAGCCCGCTCACCCCGGCTCCGGTGCCGATCTCCACCACCGCCCGGGCCCGCAGCGCCGCGGCCAGGAACTGCAGCATGGCCCCGCTCGCCGGCTCGACCGCCGGGCAGCCGAGCTCCAGCCCGCGGGCCCGCGCGGTCGTCAGGGCGTCGTCCTCGACGAGATAGCCCTCGACGTAATCACGCAGCGCGGCCGCGTCAGTCGTCGGCAAATCGGGCGTCACGGATTGTGAGATTAGCGGTCACCGGCCCGCTGTGTCCGACATGACACAGGGCCCGCCGATTCTCAGTCGGCTCTCAGCCGGATCTCACTAACGTCATAGGCGCACCAACGATGATCTCCCCATCAGGGGGTGGATGCCACATCACGTCGGGGTAGGGGAACAAGGTGAACACAGCGCGCGTTGAGTCGAGCAGTGAACGGTCCGGTCCGGAGGTGGGTACGCGCTCGATGCTGGCAGAAGCGACTGTTGCGCCGGAGGTGACGCCGGGCGAGCTGGGGTGGACCCCGCCGTCCTGGGACGAGGTCGTGCGTGAGCACGCCGACCGGGTGTACCGCCTGGCCTACCGGCTGACCGGTAACCCGCACGACGCCGAGGACCTCACCCAGGAGACCTTCATCCGGGTGTTCCGCTCGCTGGCCTCCTACAAGCCGGGCACGTTCGAGGGCTGGCTGCACCGCATCACCACCAACCTCTTCCTGGACATGGCGCGCCGGCGCTCACGGCTGCGCATGGAGGGGCTGCCCGAGGACACCGACCGGCTGGCCGGCGACGACCCGAGCCCCGAGCAGGTCTGGTCGGAGACCCACCTGGACCCCGATCTGCAGGAAGCGCTGGACGAGCTGCCGCCGGAGTTCCGCGCCGCGGTCGTGCTGTGTGACGTCGAGGGCCTGTCCTACGAGGAGATCGGCGCCACACTCGGCGTGAAACTGGGTACTGTTCGAAGCAGGATCCACCGCGGCCGGCAGGCCTTGCGGGCGTCGCTGGAGCGGCGGCGTTTTCCTGGGGGCCAAGCCCCCAGACCCCCGGCCGGCGGGGCTCCGCCCCCCGGACCCCCCGGGGGACTTGCACGGGAGGGCACGGCATGAAGCTAGCGGAATGCCGGGCGAGGGAGTCGGCCCACCGCGACGAGGTGGGCCCGATGAACTGGGGTCTGGGGCCCTTGCCCCAGTGGAACACGGTCTGCCCGAGGAGCAGTCCAGTGGCCGGGCACCTGAAGCGACCCATGACTTCGGCCGACATGCCCGAGTTGGAGGATGCGGCATGACCGAGGGGCGCGGCGGCTGGAGTCAGCACCTCCTGCCGGACGCGGTGGTGGCGTTCGTCGACGGCGAACTGACGCCGACGGCCTGTGACCGGGCCGCCTCGCACATCGCCCGGTGCGCCATCTGCGCCGCCGAGATCTCCGCCCAGCGCCAGGCCAGGGCCGCCGTGCGGGCCGCGGACACGCCGCCGCCACCGGCCGGCCTGCTGGCGTCGCTGCGGGCCATCCCGCAGGAGGTCGAGCTGCCCGCGACGCCGGACGGGCTCGCGGTCACCGACGACGGCCAGCTGGTCACCGTGCAGCGCCCGGACCGGGTGGCGCCGCTGGGTTCCGGCCAGCCGTTCGGCTCCTCGCCCAAGCTCGGCGAAGGCAAGGCCGTCTTGGGCTTCCGCTTCGGCCGGCGAACAGTGCCCAATTCCTCACCTCGCTGGCGTAGCGCCGGTCAGGGCGCGGGAGTCGTTGTGTCCGGGCTCGTGCTCGGCGCGCTCGCCCTGGTCAACTCCGGCAGCAGCCCGGTGTCCGACTCCGGTGACGACCCGGTGTTGGACGGGCGGCCGGCGGTCAACGTCGAGCCGGCCGGGCTCTACGCCAACCAGCTGGGTGTGGCCGCGCAGCGCTGACCCCCACTTCACCGTCCGACAGGCAGGGTAAGCACTGATGAGCGAGCCCTCGAACCCTCCGCCGAGCCCGCCGGAACAGAGCCCGGACGGGCGATCCGATCCGCCGCACCGCGTCGGTCCCCGCCCGCTGGACCGGCCGCCCGCCGACCCCGCCGCGGCCGCCGTGTTCGGCCGGCCGGCCGGCGTGGACGGCGCGTTCGCCCCGCCGCCCGGTGGGCCGCTCGGCGCGCGGGCCGCGTTCGCCGAGCTCAAGGTCACCCCGCCACCGCCGGCAGCGCTGGCCACGGCGTTCCGCCGGCCGTCCGGCAGCGCGGAGATCCTGCAGCGCCCGCCCGGATCGCCAGGCCAGGACGACGACGGCTCCGAAGACGCGTTGTGGAGTTCGGAGAACGGCAGCGACCCGTGGCGCGACCCGGCGGCCAGCACGGTCATCGGGCCGCCGGCGGTCGGCAAGGACGCGGAAGGCGCCAAGGACCCGAAGCGTCCGCCCGGCGCGCTGCTCAGCCTGCCCGAATTGATCTTCGGGCGGCGGGTGAAGCCCACCGCGCTGCTCGTTCTCGGCCTGGTCGCGCTGCTGATCGGCGGCGCGGGCGGGCTGGTCGGCTGGGTGATCGCGCGTGGGGGTGACGTGTTGACCAGCGACGTGACGCTCGCCCAGACCCAGCCCGGCAAGGAACGGCCGAGTGGGTCGGTCGCCGACATCGCCACCCGGGTCGCCCCGGGCGTGGTGTCCATCGAGGTCCGGGCGAACCAGGAGGCGGGCACCGGCTCCGGCGTGCTGATCGACGGCAAGGGCTACATCGTCACCAACGACCACGTGGTGACCCTTGCCGGCCGGGCCACCGGGAACCAGAGGATCACCGTGGTGTTCATCGACGGGCACCGGGTGGACGCCAAGATGGTCGGCCGGGACGCGAAGACCGATCTGGCCGTGATCAAGGTCGACGTGGCCAATCCGACCGTGCTCCAGCTCGGCGACTCGGACAAGCTCCAGGTGGGCGACGCGGTGATCGCCATCGGCTCCCCGCTCGGCCTGGAGAACACGGTCACCGAGGGCATCGTCAGCGCGCTGCACCGCCCGGTGGTGGCCGGCGGGGAGAACGGCGACGACCCGGTGGTCTACGACGGCATCCAGACCGACGCGGCGATCAACCGGGGCAACTCCGGCGGCGCGCTGGTGGACTCCACCGGCGCGCTGGTAGGGATCAACTCGGTGATCCGCACGGCGGAGGGCAGCACCGGCAGCATCGGACTGGGTTTCGCCATTCCGGTCAACAACATGTCCCGGATCACCGAGGCGCTGATCCGGGACGGCAAGGTGACGCACGCCGACCTGGGCCTCAACGCGAAGTCGGTGTCCGCCGAGACCGCCGAGGGCGCCCAGGTGGTCAACGTGACCGACAACGGTGCGGCCAAGCGGGCCGGCATCGAGGAGGGCGACGTGATCACCAAGCTGGGCGACCGGCTGGTGCGCAACGCCCCCGAGCTGATCGTCGCGGTGCGCCAGTACCAGCCGGGGCAGCAGCTCCCGCTGGTGCTCGCCCGGCAGGGCCGGGAGCTGACGATTCAGGTGACCCTGGGCTCGGACTGAGCGGTTACCCTTGAGACGAGCGGACGTGCGGAGGAGACCGGGGTGTTCGAGAGCGTCGGGTGGTTGGAGATCCTGGTCCTGGGCGTAGCCGGGTTGTTCATCCTCGGCCCCGAGCGGCTCCCCTCGGCCGCCGCCTGGCTGGGCCGCAACATCCGCAAGCTGCGTGACTACGCCTCCGGCGCCCGGGACCAGCTGCGTGCCGAGGTGGGTCCGGAGTTCGACGAGCTGCGCAAACCCCTGCAGGATCTCCAGCAACTGCGCAGCTTCGACCCCAAGCGCGCGGTCGCCAAGCACCTCTTCGATGACGACGGCTACGGCAACGGCACCAAGCCCAACGGTTACACCCCGCCGCCCAAACAGATCGAGCCCCCGCCCTCCCTATCCCCGGGCGAGAAGGCGCCGTACGACCCCGACGCCACCTGACTCCCGGGCGTGTTGGCGCCTGGCGTCGCCATGTTTGCCGCTGGCGTCGAAATGTTGGCGTCTGGCGCGAATTCCACCCCACCCCCTCACCGCGTCACGTGCCAACACACCGACGCGCGGCGCCAACACACCGACGTGAGCGGCCAACACGCCGGTCAGCGGCCCGCGGGGGTCACCGAGAGCATCCGGCCGGCGAGTCCGCGGGCGCGGGTGGACAGCCGGGTGGCGATGTCGCGCAGCACCACCGCGGCGGGGGTGTCCGGGGCGGAGATGACCAGCGGGATGCCGTTGTCGCCGGCTTCGCGCAGCCGCGCGTCCAGCGGGACCTGACCGAGCAGCGGGACCTCGGCACCGACGGTGCGGGTGAGCGACTCGGCCACGGCCGCGCCGCCGCCGGAGCCGAAGATCTCGGTGCGGGTGCCGTCCGGCAGCTCGAGCCAGGACATGTTCTCGATCACGCCGGCCAGCCGCTGCCGGGTCTGCAGGGAGATCGCGCCGGCCCGCTCGGCCACCTCGGCCGCGGCCGGCTGCGGGGTGGTGACGACCAGGATCTCCGCGTTCGGGATCAGCTGGGCCACCGAGATCGCCACGTCCCCGGTGCCCGGCGGGAGATCGAGCAGGAGGATGTCCAGGTCGCCCCAGAACACGTCGGCGAGGAACTGCTGCAGCGCGCGGTGCAGCATCGGGCCGCGCCACACCACGGGGGTGTTGCCCGGGGTGAACATGCCGATCGAGATGACCTTCACCCCGTGCGCCTGCGGCGGCATGATCATCTTCTCGACGCGGGTCGGTTTTCCCGTCGCACCAAGCATCCGCGGCACCGAATGGCCGTAGATGTCGGCGTCCACCACCCCCACCGAGAGCCCGCGCGCGGCCATGGCCACCGCGAGGTTCACCGTCACGCTCGACTTGCCGACCCCGCCCTTGCCGGACGCCACGCAGTACACCCGGGTCAGCGAACCGGGCTCGGCGAACGGGATGCGCGGTTCCTCCGCCTCCCCGCGCAGTGACTTGCGCAGCTCCGCACGCTGCTTGTCGCTCATCACGTCCAGGGCGACCCGGACCTCGGCCACGCCCGGCACCGCGGACACCGCGCCGGTCACGTCCCGGGTGATCTTGTCGCGCAGCGGGCACCCGGCGATCGTCAGGTAGACCTCGACGTCAACCACACCGCCCTGCACGCGGACGTCCTTGACCATGCCGAGGTCGGTGATCGGTCGGTTGATCTCCGGGTCCTGCACGGTGGCGAGCGCCGCGCGGACCGCCTCGACGCTCGGAGTGGGGGTGTCGGTCACGGTTCCCATGCTACGTACGATCGGTGATCATGGTGGAGCCTGGCTTATCGCGGTCGCCGACCCGAACCGAGCTGCACGCGTGGCGCACGTTCCTCACCGCCCACGCGCGGGTGCTGCGCAACCTCGAGGCGGAGCTGCTCGCCGCGCACCGTCTCTCCCTGGTCAGCTACGACGTGCTGGTGCAGCTCGCCGAGGCTCCCGAGCGGCGCCTGCGGATGGCTGAGCTCGCCGACCGGGTGCTGCTCTCCCGATCCGGTGTGACCCGCCTGGTGGACCGCCTCGAACGCGCCGGCCTGGTTTCCCGCCAACGGGTCGCCGCCGACGGCCGCGGAGTGATCGCCGAGCTCACCGCCGACGGCCTGGAACGCCTCCGCACCGCCGCCAGCACCCATCTCAGCGGCATCACCCGCCACTTCACCGCCCACTTCACCCCTGCGGAGCTGCACGACCTCGCCGATCTCTGCACCCGCCTAGCCCCCGACCCCTGACCTCCCCGCGAGTTCGACACTCCAGCAACTGAGTTCGACGCTCCGGCAACCGAGTCGCACGTTCCAGCGCCTTCAGGAGCCGGCGTGGTCGTCCCAGCGGGAGTCCGCGCGGACGGTGTCGGCGGTCGGACGGGAGCGGGACCGCGGTTTGGCCGGCAGGTCCGCGCGCAGCCGGTCCAGCTCGGTGCGCAGGTAGTCCCGGGTGGCGACCTCCCCGATGGCCAGGCGCAGGGCGGCCAGCTCGCGGGCCAGGAACTCGGTGTCCGCCTTGGTCTGCGCGGCCCGCGCGCGGTCCTCCTCCAGCGCCACCCGGTCCCGGTCGTCCTGCCGGTTCTGCGCCAGCAGGATCAGCGGCGCGGCGTACGCGGCCTGCGTGGAGAACGCCAGGTTGAGCAGGATGAACGGGTACGGGTCCCACCGGTACCGCACGGCGAGCAGGTTCACCGTGATCCAGATGAGCACCACGAGCGTCTGCCAGAACAGGAACTTGCCGGTGCCGAGGAACCGCGCCAGCCGCTCGGAGAACCGGGCGAACGCCTCCGGGTCCACCTCGAAGCGCAGTGCCCGCGGCCGGCGCGGCTGGTCGAGCCGGCGGCGGGGAAGCAGTTCAGGCATCGGTGGTCTCCCGCCAGCCCTCGGGCAACAGGTGGTCCAGGATGTCGTCCACGGTGACCGCGCCGAGCAGGTGGTGCTGCTCGTCCACCACCGGCGCGCAGACCAGGTTGTAGGCGGCGAAGTACTTGGTCACCTGGGTCAGCGAGTCGTCGGGGTGGAGGCTGGCCAGCTCGGTGTCCAGGGCGCCGGCGACCAGGTCGGACGGCGGCTCGCGCAAGAGTCGCTGGATGTGCGCGCAGCCGAGGTACTTGCCGGTCGGGGTGTCGGTCGGCGGCCGGCAGACGAACACCATGCTGGCCAGCGCCGGGGTGAGGTCGGGGTTGCGCACCCGGGCGAGCGCCTCGGCGATGGACGCGTCCGGGGTGAGCACGATCGGCTCCGGGGTCATCAGCCCGCCGGCGCTGTCGGTCGGGTACGCCAGCAGCCGGCGCACCGGCGCGGACTCGGCCGGCTCCATCAGCTCGAGCAGCCGGTTCTTGTCCATTTCGGACAGTTCGGCGAGCAGGTCGGCCGCGTCGTCGGGATCCATGGCCTCCAGGACATCCGCCGCCCGTTCATCCTCCAAATGCGACAGTACGTCCTTCTGGTCGTCCTCGTGCAGCTCCTGCAGGACGTCGGCGAGCCGCTCGTCGTCCAGCGCGTCCGCCACCTCGTAGCGGCGCTTGGCCGGCAGCTCGTGCAGCGCCGCGGCCACGTCGGTGGCGCGCATGCCGTCGAACAACGCGAGCAGCCGGTGCGCGCCCTGCGGGGTCTGTGCCAGCTCGGTCAGCCCGGGCGCGCGGACCTCCTCCCAGGGCAGCACCTGTACCGGTCCGCGCCGGCCGAGCCGCCCGATCCGGTTGCGCACCGCCACCCGGCAGACGATCCAGTCCCGCGTCCTGGTCGGCTCGATCGCCACGTCCATCACGATCGCCTCGGTGCCGGTGGACTCGACCGCCGCGCGCGCGTCCAGCAGCTGCCCGATCACCAGAACCTCGTTGGGGCGCTTGTGAAAGTGGCGGAGGTTGACCGATCCGGTGGCTAGCGTGACGGCGGTGGGCTCGATCGAGGTCACCCGCAGCATGGGCACGAAGATGCGCCGGCGCGTGGCCATCTCCACCACGACGCCGAGCACCCGCGGCGCCAGCCGGTCCACCCGCAGCGCCACCACGACGTCGCGGAGCTTGCCGATCGACTCACCGTCCGGCCCGAACACCGGCAGCCCGGCGAGCTGCGCGACGAACACCTTCGTCGTGGTGGCCACGTTGATCAGGCTAATCGCCGGTCAACCGTCCAGCGCGTCACCCTGCTCGGTGCGCCGGTACAGCACCGTCCGCCGGTCACGCGATCGGGTTACCAGGCCTGAGCCGTGCAGCACCCGCAGGTGGTAGGACACGGTGGCCGGGGCGAGTTGGTGCCGGACCGAGAGCTCGGTAGTCGAGCGCGGCACGGTCAGGTCACGCAGCAGCGTGGCCCGGGTGTTGCCGACCAGGCGCCCCAGCGTGCCGTCGCCGGCCGGCGGTGCGTTCGAGCCGACCCCGAGCGCCGGGTAGCTCAGCATGGCGTCCGCGGGGTCGGTCAGCTGCGACCACACCTCGGGCCAGGCGAGCACGGTCGGGGCGAGCACCAACTCCGCACCGGCGAGGCGCACCTCGAAGTCGGCGACGTTGTACACGGTCAGACCGGATCCGGTCCAGGAAACCTTGGGGCTCAGGGTGTCGAACAGCGCACCGATTCCGTGGGTGGCCATCGTCTCGGCCCGGACCGTCAGGTCCGCACGCAGCCGTTCCTGCAGACCGGGCCAGCTGTCGGCGATGGCATGCCGCCAGAACACGTTCAGCCCGTTGGCCGCCCGGCGGGCGAACGCGCCGGCGTCGCGCGAGACGACGTCCGGACACAGCTCCAGCTGCGCGACGACGGCCTCCGGCGACGTCTCACGCGTCATCTCCAGCTGCCGGTCCCAGACGCGGTTTGCCGGTCCCGCAACGGGTTTGGGCGTGAGCAGGTCAGGCATGTACCGATCGTTGGCGGAGAGCACGGTGGCCAGCAGCGCGACGTCGGGGTCGCGCAGCGCGAACCGGGCCGCTGGTCCCGGGTCGCCGAACACCGGGTGCCGGTTCCCGAACGCGGTCATCCGCAGCCAGGTCACGGCCTCACACGCGGGCGAGACCGCCAGCCGGACCCTGGCCATCGACGCCGCATCCAGGTGCGCGGTGATCACAGTGACCAGACATTAGACGGCGCCGGCCCGGCTCGGATTCGATTCGAATCGTTCCCGGCTACCCGGGCGGCCACGATCCACTTGACCCGAAGGCCGCGCCCACGGCGGGCATACGCGCTCAACTGGGGGTGCCCGCCGACCTCCCCGGGGATCCGCCGCTTACCTCCCCGGGTCGAGTGGGCGCGGCCTTCTCGCGTGGCCTTGGCGACATCCGGGCGGCGGGCGGCGGTCCGGATCCCTAGGGTTACCGGCAGGTAAGGAGGCTGCTCTATGCGCTCACCCAAGGACTTCTTCCGCCCGCTCGCCGTCGGCGCGCCGGACCCGGTCCGGGAGATCCCGCCGCGGCCGTCCCGGATGATCCACTTCTTCGATCCGGGCAACGAGAAGATGGTGGCCAAGGTGCCCGACCTCGTTTCCCAGGTGGACGTGCTGCTCGGCAACCTCGAGGACGGTGTGCAGGCCGGCCGCAAGGAGGCCGCGCGGGCCGGGCTGGTCCGCATCGCGCGGGACACCGATTTCGGTCCGACCCAGCTGTGGACCAGGGTGAACAGCCTCGACTCGCCCTGGGCGCTGGACGACCTGCTGACCCTGGTCACCGAGGTCGGCGACAAGCTCGACGTGATCATGATGCCGAAGGTCGAAGGGCCCGAGGACATCCACTACGCCGACCGGCTGCTGGCCCAGCTCGAGGCCCGGGCCGGGCTGGACCGGCCGCTGCTGCTGCACGCCATCCTGGAGACCGCGAGCGGGGTCGCCCGGGTCGAGGAGATCGCCGGCGCCAGCCCGCGGATGCAGGGCCTGTCACTGGGTCCGGCCGACCTGGCGGCAAGCCGGCGGATGAAGACCACGCGGGTCGGCGGCGGGCACCCCGGCTACCTGGTGCGGGCCGACCCGTCCCCCGACATCTCGCACCTCGACCGCCCCACCGCCCAGCAGGACCTCTGGCACTACACGCTGGCGCGCATGGTGGACGCCTGCGTGGCCGCCGGGATTCTGCCGTACTACGGGCCGTTTGGTGACATCGGCGACGTCGTCGGCTGCGCCGACCAGTTCCGCAGCGCCTACGTGCTCGGCTGCGTCGGCGCCTGGAGCCTGCACCCGGTGCAGATCGCCATCGCCCGCAAGGTTTTCTCGCCCGAGCCGGCCGAGGTGGCCTGGGCCCGCCGGGTGATCGCGGCGATGGGCGACGGCACCGGCGCGGTGATGCTGGACGGCAAGATGCAGGACGACGCCACGGTCCGGCAGTGCCAGGTGGTGGCCACGCTGGCGGACGCGCTGGCCGCCCGCGATCCCGATCTCGCGCACGCCTACGACACCGCCACGAAGGAGGTGTTGGGCGAATGACCGTGCTCCGCCCGCGCCGCTCGGTGCTGTACATGCCGGGTGCGAACGAGCGGGCGCTCGAGAAGGCCAGGACCCTGCCGGCCGACGCGCTGATCCTCGATCTCGAGGACGCCGTCGCGCCGGACGCGAAAACCGAGGCACGGCAACGGGTCTGTGCCGCGGTCGGGTCCGGTGCGTACGGCCGGCGCGAGCTCGTCATCCGGGTGAACGGGCTGGACACGCCGTGGCACGCCGGCGATGTGCGGGCCGCCGCCGAGGCCGGGCCGGACGCCGTGCTGGTGCCCAAGGTCAATTCCGCCGCCGACGTGCACGCCATCGAGCGGATGCTGGCGGACGCCGGCGCGCCGGACCGCACGGCGATCTGGGCGATGGTGGAGACGCCGGTGGCGATGCTGCACGCCGAGTCCGTCGCCGCGGCCAGCGCGCGGCTGACCGTGCTCGTCATGGGCACCAACGACCTGGCCAAGGAGCTGCACGCGGAGCACGTGCCCGGCCGCGTGCCGCTGCTCGGTGCGCTGTCGCTGGCGCTGCTGGCCGCGCGGGCGACCGGCAAGGTGATCCTGGACGGGGTCTACAACGACGTCCGCGACCTCGGCGGGTTCGAGGCGGAATGCCGGCAGGGCCGGCAGTTGGGCTTCGACGGCAAGACGCTGATCCACCCGAGCCAGCTCGAGCCGTGCAACCGGATCTTCGCTCCGTCCGGGGCGGACATTGGCGGCGCGCGCGAGATCATCGACGCGTTCGAGCGGGCGCGCCGGGAGGGCCGGGGCGTGGTCACGGTGAACGGCCGCATGATCGAGAATCTGCATGTGGACAACGCCCGCCGGGTGCTCGCCCTGGCCGACGCCATCGAGGAGCAGCGTGCCGACGTCGCCGGATGACTCGCCGTGGTTCGTGCTGGTCGAGGAGACCACCGGCAGCGGGGACAGCCGCATGTGGTCGCTGACCGAGGTTCGGCCCGCCAGCTCCTACGAGGACGCTCAGCGGCAGGCGCACGACCTGGCTTTCACGTTCAGTCCGCGGCATCCGTTCAGCGCGCGCCAGCGCTCGGTGTTCCAGATCGGCGATGACACCTGGGTCGCCCTGGTGGAGGGCGCGACCAAGTCGTTCCACCTCCGGGTCTCGGTGGCGCGCTGGCTCGGCGACGTACCGCAGTGAGCGCGCGTAGCATCGGGGCATAGCCGCGGAACGCTCGATTTCCGGGCCCTGACAAGGGAGTACGTGATGCTCCTGGTCTACCTCCTGCTGCTGATCGTGGCCGTCGCCGGCCTCTGGGCGAGCGCCAGCGTCCGGGTGGTCAAGCAGTTCGAACGTGGGTTGGTGTTCCGGTTCGGCCGGGTGCATCCGGTCATCCGGGAGCCCGGGCTGGCCGTGATCATGCCGATCGCGGACCGGCTGCAGAAGGTGAACATGCAGATCGTCACGATGCCGGTGCCCGCGCAGGACGGCATCACCCGGGACAACGTGACGGTTCGGGTGGACGCGGTCGTGTACTTCAAGGTGATCGACCCGGCGCTGGCGGTGATCAGCGTGCAGGACTACCGGTTCGCCGTGGCGCAGGTGGCGCAGACGTCGCTGCGGTCGATCATCGGCAAGAGCGACCTGGACGACCTGCTGTCCAACCGGGAACGGCTCAACCAGGGCCTCGAGGTGATGATCGACAGCCCGGCGCTGGACTGGGGCATCCACATCGACCGGGTGGAGATCAAGGACGTCGCGCTGCCGGAGTCGATGAAGCGCTCGATGTCCCGGCAGGCCGAGGCCGAGCGGGAGCGGCGGGCCCGGATCATCTCGGCCGACGGCGAGTTCCAGGCGTCGCAGAAGCTCTCCGAGGCCGCCGCGGTCATGGCCGACACCCCGGCCGCGCTGCAGCTGCGGCTGCTGGAGACCGTGGTCGAGGTGGCCGCCGAGAAGAACTCCACACTCGTGCTGCCGTTCCCGGTGGAGCTGCTCCGTTTTCTCGAGAGCGCCAGCGGCGGCCCGCCGGTGGCGCCGATGAAGAAGGAGGCGAAGGCGGAGCGGACTGACGGGCAGGCCCCGCCGCCCGCACCCCGGCCGGCCACCGACCTGGAAACCCCGGCGAACGGTCCCGTCACACCGTGATCACGGAACGTCAGAATGGCTACGGTTCGTGGCTGTAGACGTGACGGATGGTCGAAGGTTGCAGTGACATAACGCACAGATCACGGTTCGGGCTTGCCCTGACCCCACCCGAATGGGTGATGGTGTTCGCCATGGGTAGACACAGCGTCGCCAAGGACCGGACCCGGCCGCGCCTGTTCGGCCGGGCGCGGGACGACCTTTTCGAGCGCAGTTTCCGCTCCTGCATCCGGTGTGGCGAAGACGTGTACGTGCTGGCCGAAGACTGCCGCGAGTGCGGCACCCGACTGGAGCTCCGCGCCGGCTGACCAATTCCAGTGGCCCTGGGCACCTTTCCCGTGCAAACGGACGTTAACCGCGAGATACTCACGGGTAACCCCGTTGCCGGAAAGGGAGTTCCGTGATGGCCCGCCTCGCCCAGACCGCCGGACTGACCGATGTGCAGCGGGAGATCCTGGCCACCGTCCGCGACTTCGTGGACAAGGAGATCATTCCGCACGCGCAGGCGCTCGAGCACGCGGACGCGTACCCGGCCGACATCGTGGACGGCATGAAGGAGATGGGCCTGTTCGGGCTCACCATCCCGGAGTCCTACGGCGGCCTCGGCGAATCCCTGCTCACCTACGCGCTGGTCGTCGAGCAGATCGCGCGCGGCTGGATGAGCGTCTCCGGCGTGATCAACACGCATTTCATCGTGGCGCACATGATCAAGCAGCACGGCACGGAGGCGCAGAAGGCCGAGCTCCTGCCGCGGATGGCCACCGGCGAGGTGCGCGGTGCGTTCTCCATGTCCGAACCGGACCTCGGCTCCGACGTCGCCGCGATCAAGACCCGGGCCAGGAAGGACGGGTCCGACTACATCGTCGACGGCGCCAAGATGTGGCTCACCAACGGCGGAAGCTCCAATTTGATCGCGTTGCTGGTGCGTACCGACGAGGGGGCCGACCGTCCGCATCAGAACCTGACCGCGTTCCTGGTGGAGAAGCCCGAGGGGTTCGGCGAGGTGGCGCCCGGCCTGGTGATCCCCGGCAAGATCGACAAGATGGGGTACAAGGGCGTCGACACCACCGAGGCGGTGTTCTCCGGCTACCGGATCGGCGCGGACCGCGTGCTCGGCGGGTCATCCGGTCGGGGGTTCGCCCAGATGATGGACGGCGTCGAGGTCGGCCGCGTCAACGTGGCCGCGCGGGCGTGCGGCATCGCCATCCGCGCGTTCGAGCTGGCCGTGGAGTACGCCCAGCAGCGCCGCACGTTCGGCAAACCGATTGCCGAGCACCAGGCGATCGCGTTCAAGCTCGCCGAGATGGCCACGAAGGTCGAGGCCGCGCACCTGATGATGGTCAACGCCGCCCGGCTCAAGGACTCCGGTGAGCGCAACGACGTCGAGGCCGGGATGGCCAAACTGCTGGCGTCGGAGTACTGCGTCGAGGTGACCCAGGAGGCGTTCCGCATCCACGGCGGCTACGGCTACTCCAAGGAGTACGAGATCGAACGCCTGATGCGTGAAGCGCCGTTCCTGCTGATCGGCGAGGGCACCAGCGAGATCCAGAAGACCATCATCAGCCGCGGCCTGCTCCGCGAGTACCGTTTGCGAAGCTGAGGCTCACGGGACGGCGCGCGTCCGAGATGCCCGCATTGGTGGCATCATTGCAACGGTGACGGGTGCGTTTTCCGGCTCCACGCGAGCCAGCCAGGGCCTGCCGAAGGTGCCGACGCCGCCGACCGGGTGGCCGATCGGCTCCTACGAGACCTACGCCGAGGCCCACCGCGCGGTGGAATACCTGGCCACCAACGACTTCCCGGTCCAGGACGTCACCATCGTCGGCGTGGATCTGATGCTGGTCGAGCGCGTCATCGGCCGCCTGAGCTGGCCCAAGGTCCTCACCACGGGCGCGTTGTCGGGCGCCTGGTTCGGCCTCTTCGTCGGCCTCCTCCTCGGCGTGTTCTCCCAGCAGACGATGTCCTTCGCCCCCATCTTCGTCGGCCTCCTCTCCGGCGTCGTCTTCGGGATGGTCTTCGCCTCCGTCGGCTACGCCACCACCCGCAGCGGCCGCGAGATCGCCTCCGCCAGCCAACTCGTCGCCGGCCGCTACGACGTCCTCGCCCAACCCCGCAACGCCGAAAAAGGCCGCGACCTCCTCGCCAGACTGGCCATGCGCCCCGGCATCTAACCGTCCACTAAGGACGCCCCCACACCACGAGCACCCCACCTGTGCGACAATTACCTTCCCTGTCAACGATTCCCACCGCCGGCGACGCATCCGCCAACACCCAAGTTCCTTGATCGTGGCAAACATCCCCATGCCACAACAACTTCCGCGCAGCCCCCACCCTCCCGGGGGGCGGGCCCCGCGCAAGTGTACCGGGCCCCTGGCGAATTCGGAGCGGGCAAGGGTCTGCTGTGGATAACTGGGTCGCCTGTGGACAGTCGGCCGCAATGCGGGCCGGAACGCGCTTGGGCACGAGCGGGATGCGCTTGGCTGGATGGCGTGTCTCTCAGGCGGAGTGCGTTGCCTGGATGGCGTGCCACTCGTGGGGTGCGTCTGGCTGGGTGGCGTGCCTGTCGGCGGGTGCACCTGGCTGGGTGGCGCGCCGCCTCGGCGGGTGCACCTGGCTGGACGGTGCCACTTCGGCAAGGCACGTTTCGGCTGACGAAGTGCGTTGGGTGTGGCTCCTTTGGAGGGAGTTGTCCATCGTGCTCGGGGTGATCGGGTCTGGTGTGGCTGGTGGGACCGGTGGGGCGTTGACCAATGCCCTGAAGGCGGCCGTCGGGGCGTTCAGCGTCCCGAAGGCCGCCTTCAGGGCAGGTGTCGACCGCCCAATGGTCACACCGGTCCCCCCTGCCTCACCAGCCACCCCACCGACCGCCACCCGATCCACCCACCGGGCACGAGAAAGCACGTGACGTTCAATTCCCCGAACATGACCTCGGCGCTGTAACGGCACGAGCGGGAACACGATGGGAGTCTTCGAGGAGAGGGAGACCATGACGGCACGATCGGTGGTGAACCTGACCGTGCACGGCATCGGTCCGGTGACGCGCACGCTCGATCCCGGCGAGGACGGCACCTGGGTGAGCGTCACGCAGTTCGAGCGGGTGCTCGACGCGGTGGTGGGCCGGCCGGATGTGCGGATCACGTTTGACGACGGCAACTCCTCGGACCTGGACATCGCGCTGCCGCGGCTGCTCGAGCGTGGGCTGACCGGAGAGTTCTTCGTGCTGGCCGGATTGCTCGGGGAAAAGGGCAAGCTGGACGCCGGGGATGTGCGGGAGCTGCAGAAGGCCGGCATGCGGATCGGCTCGCACGGCTGGGCGCACCGGGACTGGCGGCGCATCGACGAAGCCCAGGCGGTGCAGGAGTTCGCCGACGCGCACCGGGTTCTGGCCGAGCTGACCGGGCAGCCGGTGACCCGGGTGGCGATCCCGTTCGGGTCCTACGACCGGCGGGTGCTGGGCCGGATCCGGCAGGCGCGGATCTCCCGGGCGTACACCAGCGACGGCGGGCGGGCCCGGCCGGACGGGTGGCTGCAGGCCAGGAACAGCCTGCGGCACAACATCGGTCCGGAGTGGACGGAACAGGTGCTGGACGGCACGCCGGCGCTTCCGGTGCGCGCGCGGAAGCTGGCCGCGCGCGCGGTCAAGCGGGTCCGGGGCTGAGCGCCGTGCCCACCGAGCCCCGGATCGCGGTCGTGATCGTCACCTACAACAGCGCGGACGTGCTTGCCGGCTGCCTGGAGGCGCTGAAGGACGGCGCCCGCGGTGTGCGGCTGACCGACGTCGTGGTGGCCGACAACGCCTCCGCCGACGAGTCGCTGCGGATCGCCAAGGAAGCCACCGGCATTCCGATTCGGACAGTCCAATTAGGACGAAACGCCGGCTACGCGGCCGGGTTCAACGCCGGCGTGGCCACGCTGAGCGACTACGACGCGGTGCTGCTGCTCAACCCGGACTGCCGGCTGCGACCCGGGACGCTCGCGGTGCTCGCCCAGGCACTCACCGTGGGAAAGCGCGGCATGGTGGCGCCGAAGCTGCTCAACACCGACGGCACCCTGCAGCCGACGCTGCGCCGGACGCCGACCGTGCGCGGGACCTGGGCCGAGGCGCTGATCGGCGGCAGGCGGGCCGGCCGGCCCGGCGGGCCCGGTGAGCTGGTGTTCGACGAGGCCGCGCACGACCGGCCCGGGCGGCCGGCCTGGGTCACCGGCTGCGCGCTGCTGATGTCCGCGGCGTGCCTGGCCGGTGTCGGCCCGTGGGACGAGTCGTTCCTGCTCTACAGCGAGGAGACCGAGTTCATCTTCCGCGCCGCCGACCAGGGCTGGACACTCTGGTACGAGCCGGCCGCGGTGGTCGAGCACATCGGCGGCGAGTCCGCCACCCACCCGGGACTGGCCGCACTCCTCGTCGTGAACAAGGTCAAGCTCTTCCGCCGGCGCAACGGGCGGTTGCGGTCGGCCGCCTACTTCGGCGGCGTGCTGGCCTGCCAGGCCTTGCGCGCCCTGCTCGGCAACCGCCCCGCACGAACCGCGACGGCCTGGCTGCTGCGGCCGTCCCGGCGGATCACCACCCTGGACCAGCTGTGAGAATTCTCCGGTTCGACGCGCTGACCGGTCGTGAGCTGGACGCGTGGCACACGCTGCGCAAGGCCAACCCGGCGCTGGACAGCCCGTACTTCCACCCCGGGTTCGCCGAGGCGGTGCACGCCAGCGGGCGGGACGTGCAGGTCGTGATCGCCGAGGACCGCGGCGACGTCACCGGGCTGCTGGCCGGCCACCGGGAGGGCGCGACGGTCCGGCCGGTCGGCTGGCCGGGCGCGGACTTCCAGGGTCCGGTGCTGGCGCCGGGCACCTCGTTCCCCGCGGCCGCGATGCTGACCGGCGGCGTGCGCGGTTTCGCGTTCGACCACCTGCTGGACGTGTGCCCGGACTTCGAGCCGGGCGTGGAGTCCCGGCGGGCCTCGCCGTACGTGGACACGACCGGCGGGCTGGACGGCTACCTGGGCCGGGCTTCGCGCAGTGGCAAGGAGAACCTTGGACAGGCCCGCCGGCGGGCGCGCAAGGCGGAGAAGGAGCTGGGGCCGGTGCGGTTCGTCGCCGACAACCCCGACCCGGCGCTGCTGGACCGGGTCGTCGAGCTGAAGCGGGCGCAGTACGCGGCCACCGGGGCGCGGGACTACTTCGCCGAGCCCCAGCGGATCGCGCTCGTCAAGCGGCTGCTGGACACCCGGGGCACCGGCTTCGGCGGCATCCTGTCCACTGTGCACGCCGGGCCCCACCTGATCGCCGCGCACTTCGGGATGCGCGCCGACCACGTGCTGCACTGGTGGTTTCCGGTCTACGACCCGGAGTTCGCGCACCTCGCGCCGGGCTGGATCCTGCTGCGCGAACTGGTCCAGACCGCGCCCGAACTCGGCTTCACCCGGATCGACCTCGGCCGCGGCGACGACGAGTACAAGCGCAGGGCCAAGACCGGCGAGGTCACGGTGAGCCAGGGCCTGTACACCCGCAGCCCGGTGCGCCGGATCCTGCGCCGCGCCCGCAACTCCGCCGTCGCGACGGCGAAATCCTCGGCAGTCGGGCCGGCCGCGCGCCGCGTCGTGCGCGCGATCCGGAACCGGTAACGATCCAGCGCCGGCTCGCGACCCCTGGTGTGGGCCGGGCGTCCTGTCGCCGCGCGGCAGAGGGACGTACAGGAGGGTCCAACGAATGAAGATCAGCGTTTTCGGGCTGGGTTATGTCGGCTGCGTGTCGGCCGCCTGCCTGGCCGCGCGCGGTCACCAGGTCGTCGGCGTCGACGTCAACCCGGTCAAGATCGACCTGATCAACCGCGGGCAGGCGCCGGTGGTCGAGGAGCGGATCGGTGAGCTGACCGCCGAGGTCGTGCGCTCGGGCGCGCTGCGGGCGACCACCGACGTCGACGAGGCCGTCACCGCCTCCGCGGTGTCGCTGATCTGCGTGGGCACCCCGTCCGCACCCAACGGCAGCCTCGCCACCACGTACCTGGAGCGGGTGGCCGAGCAGATCGGCACGGCGCTGACGCACAAGCGGGAGCGGCACACCGTGGTGTTCCGCAGCACGATGCTCCCCGGCACCTGCCTGAACCTGCTGGTGCCGATCCTGGAGAAGGCCTCCGGCAAGACCGCGGGGGTGGACTTCGGCGTGGCGGTGAATCCCGAGTTCCTCCGCGAGGGCACCAGCGTGCGGGACTTCTTCGAGCCGCCGAAGACCGTGATCGGCGAGCTGGACCCGGTCAGCGGCGAGACCGTTGCCGCGCTCTACGCGGGCCTGCCCGGTGAGGTGTTCCGGGTGCCGATCCCGGTCGCCGAGATGACCAAGTACGCGGACAACTCCTTCCACGCCTTGAAGATCGGGTTCGCCAACGAGATCGGCGCGATCAGCCACGCGCTCGGGCTGGACTCGCACAGCGTGATGGACATCTTCCTGGCCGACCGCAAGCTCAACGTCAGCCCGGCGTACCTGCGGCCGGGTTTCGCGTTCGGTGGGTCGTGCCTGCCCAAGGACCTGCGCGGCCTGGTCTACGCCGCGCGCCGGGCGGACGTGTCCGTGCCGATCCTGGAGCACATCCTGCCGTCCAACGACGAGCACCTGCGCCGGGCGTTCGATCTCGTTGCCGCCACGGGAAAGCGGAAGATCGGCCTGTTCGGCCTGTCGTTCAAGCCGGGCACCGACGACCTGCGCGAGAGCCCGCTGGTGGAGCTGGCGGAACGCTTGCTGGGCAAGGGTTACGACCTGCGCATCTACGACGCGAACGTGACGCTGTCCCGGCTGATGGGTGCGAACCGCGAGTACATCGAGAGCCGCCTGCCGCATCTGGGCGACCTGCTGTCCAGCTCGGTCGACGAGGTGCTGGCGCACGCCGAGGTGTGCGTGGCCGGCAGCAAGGACCCGGACGTGCTGGCCGCGCTGAACCAGGCCGGCGACCGCGTGATCATCGACCTCGTCCGCATCCCCGGCGCCGGGGCGCGCCGGGCCGAACCGGGATACGTTGGCCTTGGCTGGTAAAGCACTGATCCTGGTGGAGAACCTTTCGGTGCCGTTCGACCGGAGGGTATGGCAGGAGAGCACGACGCTCCGCGACGCCGGGTGGGACGTGCACGTCATCTGTCCACAAGGGACGAAGCGGGACACCGAGCCGTACGTCGAGATCGACGGCGTGCAGATCCACCGCTACCCGCTGACCGCGGCCACCGGCGGCCCGCAGGGGTATGTCAAGGAGTACGGCTCGGCGCTCTGGCACACCTGGCGGCTGGCTCGAAAAGTTGCCGAAAGCCGACCGGTTGACGTCGTGCACGCGTGCAACCCGCCGGACCTGTTCTACCTGATCGCCAAGCGGCTCAAGCGAAAGGGCGCGCGGTTCGTGTTCGACCAGCACGACCTGGTGCCCGAGCTGTACCTGTCCCGGTTCGACCGCGGCGAGGATTTCCTCTACCGCGCGGTGTGCCGGCTCGAGCGCGCCACCTACAAGGCCGCCGACGTGGTGATCGCCACCAACGAGAGCTACCGGGACGTGGCGCTGGCCCGCGGCGGCAAGCAGCCCGACGAGGTGTTCGTGGTGCGCAGCGCCCCGGCCGTGGAGCGGTTCCACCAGGTGCGGCCGGACGAGACGATCAAGCGCGGCAAGCCGTACCTGCTGTGCTACCTCGGTGTCATGGGCCCGCAGGACGGCGTGGACTACGCGCTGCGGGCACTGGCGAAGCTGCGCGACGAGCTGGGCCGCACCGACTGGCAGGCCGCCTTCGTCGGCGGCGGCGACACCTTCGACGCGATGGTCGCGCTGTCCAAAGAGCTGGGCCTGGCCGACCAGGTGGAGTTCACCGGCCGCATCCCGGACGCGGACCTGCTCCGCTATCTGTCCACTTCGGACGTGTGCCTGGCACCGGACCCGCTCAACCCGCTCAACGACGTGTCCACCATGAACAAGATCATGGAGTACATGGCCATGTCGCGCCCCATCGTCTCGTTCGACCTGCGCGAGGCCCGGGTGTCCGCCGGGGAGGCCGCCGTCTACGCGCCGGCCAACGACGAGTCCGAGTTCGCCAAGCTCATCGCGAACCTGCTCGACGACCCCGCGGAGCGGGCCCGGATGGGTGAGCTCGGCCGCGAGCGCGTGGCCGGACCGCTGTCCTGGGCGAACTCCCGCAAGGCACTGCTGGCGGCGTACGCGGCGGCCACCCGTTAACGACTACTCACGTCTCGTGACCACGACGCCGAACCGCGCTTCGTCCGCGCCAGCAGCCGGTCGGCGGCGAGCACACCCAGATAGCAGGCCGCGTCCAGCGGGCTCACGGTGCGGCGGCGGATCAGCGCGGCGAGCGAACCCAGCCGCAGCCGGCCTTCGGCGGCCGGCTTGCCCAGCGCGGCCAGCTCGCGATTGCCCAACCGCACCCGCACCCGGCGGCGCAGGTGGGCCCGAACGGTGCGGGCCGGGCGCACCACCGAGCGCGCCCCGGGCACGACCGCCCGCTCCTCGGCGGTGAAGCTGCGGTGCACCCAGCCGTCGTCGGAAATGAGGTCCGGCAAGGGAAAGGCCTGTGCGTGGCCGCGCTCGCCCAGCATGTAGACGCCCACCCCGGCCAGCGCCCGGGACGGCGCCACGAGCGCGTCGTGCACCCGGTGCACCCGGCGGGCCACCCGGCCCGCGCCGCGGAGGTCCCACTCCGGCACTGGCGCGGCGGCCAGCACGCCCGGCTTCTCCAGTGCGGCAACCAGAGCACGCACCGACGCCGCGGACAGCTCGACGTCGGCGTCCAGGTAGACCCGGGGAAACGTCAGGCACGCCTCGTCACCGAGCCGGATCGCGTGCGGCTTGCCACCGATCGGGGTCTCCAGCACCCGCACGCCGGCCCGCTTGGCCGCCACCGCCGTGTCGTCCGTGCAGCCGTTGGCCACCACGACCACGTCCAGCTCGTCCGGCGCGGCGCCGGCGAACAGGGTGTCCAGGCACCGCCCGATGACGGCCGCCTCGTTGTGCGCGGGGATCACCACGCTGGCCACCGGCTTCATCGCCCACACCGACCAGGAAGGATGACCTCATGAGAGTGGAGCGGACCGAGCTTGCCGGGGTGCTGCTGTTCGTCCCCGAACCGCACCGCGACGACCGCGGGCTGTTCACCCGGACGTTCGACGCGACCGTGGCCCGGCAGGCCGGCCTGGACCCGCACGCGTTCGTGCAGGACAGCCAGTCGCGGTCGCGGCAGGGCACGATCCGCGGGCTGCACGGGCGATCCGGCCGCGGCGAGGCGAAGCTGGTGCGCTGCGCCCACGGAGCGGTGCTCGACGTGCTGGTCGACGCCCGCCCGGACTCGGCGACGTTCGGCAAGCACCTCGCGGTGCGGCTCGACGACGAGACCTTCACCCACCTGTATGTCCCTCCCGGTCTGCTGCATGGTTTCCAGGCGCTCACCGAGCTCGCCGACGTGTGCTACCGGATCGACCGGGAGCACGACCCGCGCGAGGACATCGGTGTCCGCTACGACGATCCCGACCTCGCGATCGCCTGGCCGCTGCCGGTGACCGCGATCAGTGCGCGCGACCTCTCCTCCGGGTCCTGGGCCGACCTGCTCGCCGCGGGGTAAGGCCATTCAGGTCTTCGCCTCCGCCCGTGCGATCCGAAGTAGACACCCGGCCGTGCCGATCAGTAAGAACGACAGGCCTTCCGCGGTCTTGAACGACGCCAGGTCGAACGTCGCACTGCCGACCAGCGGCACCACCAGGCTCGCGGCCAGGCTCAGCCCGAGGTCCCGGCGCCCGGGGTCGGCGGACAGGTAGCGCGCCCGGACGGCGGCGAACAGTCCACACGCAAAGATCAATGCGAACGCGGTGGTACCGATGATCCCGCCCTCGACCATGCCCAGGATGTACTGGTTGTCGAACACGATGTGCTTGGGCGCGTACCAGGTTCCGTAGCCGTGCCCGAACCACAGGTGCCGGGCGATCTCCGCGGCCGCGATGTCGTAGTCGTGCGTGCGCCACTTGACGCTGTCGTCGCTGCCGGCGCTGGCGAACAGGCTGACGAACGTGCCGATCAGGCCGGGCACCGCGATCTTCATCAGCACTATGAAGCCGGCGACCACGCCCAGCGCGCGCACCCGGCGCTTGCCGGGCCAGCCGATGAACAGCACCAGCCCGGCGGCGGCGAGGCCGAGGATCGCCGAGCGGGACACCGAGAACATCAGCCCGGCCGCGATCACCCCGGCGCACACCCACCAGCGCAGCGCCTTCTCGCCCCGCTCCCGCGCCTGGAACCCGAAGTGCGTCGCGAGGGGTATGAGCATCGAGGTCACCACGCCGAACTCGATCGGGTGCCCCATCGTGCCGCCCACCCGCTTGGTGCCCCCCCGCTCGAAGACGTAGAGACCGTCCGAGCCGAGCCGCAGGCCCGGCAACCGCAGGTACTGGGTCAGGTCGAAGTCGATGGTGAACTGCATGACGCCGACGAACGCGGAGAACGCGCCGCAGATCACCACCGCCTTCAGCACCGCGTCCAGCCGCCGCGCGCCCGGTATGCCGTCGGTGAGCGCCAGCGCGAACCCGGCGTTGGCGACCATGAGCACCATGGCGTGGTCGGCCAGCCCCAACTCGTCCACCGGGAGGTAGCCGAACGAGGCGTAGCCGTAGGTGGCCAGCACCGCGCCGGTGTAGAGGAACATCCCGGTGCGCACCGGGTTGCGGCCCTTGGCCACGCCGAGCGTCCTGGTGAACTGCGCGCACAGCCAGGTCAGCCCCGCGAGCATGGCCACGGCGTTGGCCGGGGTGAGCGAGAGCGGCAGCCCGCGGAACACCAGCCGCGCCGGGATCACCAGCAGCGTCACCGTGAACAGGATGCCCAGGGTTGCCCCGTCGGCCCGCTGGATCCGTTTCCCGGCGCCGAGGAACTCGGCGGGTGCGAGGCTCGTCGTCGCCATGTCAGGGCTGCAGACTCGGTTCGAGGGCGGCCTCCGGGTGGTCACTCTTCGGCTTGGCCCGGCGCCCGCGGACCTGCATCACGCTCTCGAAGGCGAACGTGGCGGCCAGGCTCAGGAACAGGGCAAGGGCGAACGCCGCGCCCGCGGACCGGATCCGGCTGCCGCCCTTGGCTTCCGGCGCGGTCGGCGCCACCACCTCGACCGCGGTGATGTAGGTGGACGAGGGCGCCTGCACCTCGCGCTGCCGGTTGGTGAGCTCGACCCGGGCCCGTTCCTCGACCTTGCGCACGATGTCCACCGCGCCGGCCGCGGTGCCGCTGTTGCCCTGGATGAAGATGAACGGCCCGGTGATCAGCAGCTCCGGGTTGCTGCTGCCGTTGGTGACCTCGAACCAGGTGTCGCTGCCCGCCGGCACCCCGAGCTCGGCGGCGGTCTCCGGGGTGGAGATCGCCTGGATCAGGATCGTGGCCGACGTGCTCAGGCCCTTGTCGAAGTTGAGCAGCGGGTTGATCTGGTCCCGCGGCTTGTTGGTTTCGGCCGGCTGGCTGGAGCCGGTGGTCGGCAGCGTCAGCACCAGCACGGAGGTGGACACGTAGGTCCGGGACACCGAGGAGTACACCCCGACCGCGGCGAGGATGGACAGCAGAAAAGCCGGCAGGGCCACATACCACCGCCGGAACACCACCAGGATCGTCTGCCAGAAGTCCATACTCCCTGTGCATCGCCCGACCGGCCGCACCGCGTTACCGCGGACGCCGACCCGTAACGAGCGGATCGGCAGGCCGATACCGATGACGATGAGTGAGTTGACTGTCGTCACGCCCAGTTTCGGGCCCGACGCCGAGCTGTTCGGTGACCTGCACCGGTCCGTGCTGCGGCACACCGGGCCGGACGTGGTGCACCACGTGATCGTGCCGGCCGCGCACAAGGAGATCTTCGACCGGTACGCCGGGCCGCGGTGTCACGTGTGGACGGAGCCGGAGCTGCTGCCGCGCCGCTACCACCGGCTGCCACAGAAGGGCCTGTGGCTCAACTCACGGCGGCCGTGGCCGCCGGTGCGCGGCTGGGTGCTGCAGCAGGCGCTCAAGCTCGCCGCCACCGCCGAGCTGGACGCGGACGTGGTGCTGATCGCGGACTCGGACGTGGTGCTGGTGCGCGACATCGACGCGAAGAGCTTCCACGAGGACGGGACGCTGCGGCTGTTCCGGGTGCCCGGCGCGGTGCACGCGGGGATGCCCGACCACGTGCGCTGGCACCAGGTGGCGCACCGGCTGCTCGGGCTGCCACCGGCCGGGGCGCCGCCGCTGACCGACTACGTGAGCTCGCTCAACGCCTGGAGCCCGGAGATCGTCCGGCAGTTGCAGCGGCACGTCACCGCGGTCACCGGCCGGCACTGGCTGGACGTGTTCACCGCGCAGCTGCACATCTCCGAGTTCATCCTGTACGGCGTGTTCGTCGACCAGGTGGTGACCGGCTCCGGCCCGGAGCACCCGGGCGACAGCACGATCTGCCACAACTACTGGGGCCGCACGCCGCTGTCCCTGGACGAGGCGCTGGAGTTCGCCGAGGCGCTCGGTCCGGACGCCATCGGCATGATGATCTCCGCGAAGTCCGGCACCGGGCAGGGCGTCCGGGAGGCCGCGATCCGGCGCTGCGCCGAAGTGGCCGGCGAGCCTATCACCTGAGATTTCTACTTTGGGTAGTCATTCGGGTGGATATCGTTGCTACCGGTAACATAGTCTCCGCTTGACCGATACTTTGCATACCGCCTCTCGTTATGGGCGATATGGGTGAATCTACGGTTAGGCGAGGCATGGGCGAGCTGGCGGTCATCACGCCGACCTGGAAGCCAGATGCTCCTCTGTTCGCTGACCTGCACCGGTCCGTTCTCCAGTACACACCGGCCGACACGGTGCACCATCTGATCGTGCCGTGGGCGCACCGCCGGTACTTCGCCGGCTACGCGGGCCCGCGGTGTCGCATCTGGACTCACCCCGAGCTGCTGCCGCGCCGCTATGTGCGCTTCCCGTCCGGTGTGTGGCTCAACACCCGCCAGCCGTGGCCCCCGGTCCGCGGCTGGATCATGCAGCAGGCCGCCAAGATCGCCGCGGCCGCCGCCGTCCCGGCCGACGTGGTGCTGATCGCCGACTCCGACTCGGTGCTGGTGCGCCCCACGAGCGCGGACCGCCTGCGGGTGGACGGCCGGCCCAGCCTGTACCGGGCGCAGGACGCCATTCACGGCGGCATGCCCCGACACGTGCTGTGGCACCAGGCCGCCCGCGAGCTGCTCGGCCTCCCGCCGGCCCCATCCCCGCCGCTGCCGGACTACGTCAGCGCGATCGGCGTCTGGGACCCGGTGGCGGTGCGCGCCATGCAGCGGCGCATCACCGAGGTCACCGGCCGGCACTGGCTCGACGCGCTGACCGGCCGCCTGCACGTCTCCGAGTTCATCGTCTACGGCGTCTACGTCGACGAGCTGCTCGCCAGCCCACCGCCCTCCGACGCGGACATCTGCCACACCTACTACGGCCACCGCCCGCTCTCCCTGACCGAGGCCCTCGAGTTCGCCGACGCCCTCAAACCCGAAGCCGTCGGCATGATGATCTCCGGCAACTCCAACACCCCGCGCGACATCCGCCAGGCCGCCATCCGCCGCTGCGCCGAGATCGTCGCCGGCGACTGAGCGCGCGTTGGCGCCTCACGTCGCCGTGTTGGCATCTGACGTAGCCGAGTTGGCACGTGGCGCGATCGGCGCGCGAGCCGGCCGGACGCCAGCGGCCTACACAGCGACGCCATAGGCCAACACGGCGACGCCACGCGCAAACATGGCGACGTCAGGGACCAACACGCGCGGCTAGCGCGGGGTGCGGACCTGTTGGGGGACGGGCACATCCGAGCCGTTGGCCGGGACCGGCTTGCCGTTGGGCCGCGCCACCGGGGTGAAGCGGACGGTGGCCGGGTCGACCGCGGCGGAGTCGGTGGTGTCCGGGGTCGGGCCGGCGGGCTCGGCGCCGGTCGGGTCCTTGCGGCGGCGGCCGGCGAGCAGGCGTTCGGCGGCGTAGGAGCCGACCAGGCCGCCGATGACGACGAGCACGAGCGCGGCCGCGGCGAGCTGGAGCTGGGTGTCGCGCATGACCTCGGGGGTGGACGCGGACACCACGTCGACCATGGTGATGTAGGTGACCGGCGGGGCGTTGAGCGCCTTCTGCCGGTTCAGCAGCTCCTGGCGGACCCGTTGCTGCGCGGCGAGGACGACCGCCCGGGCCACCTCGGCGGACGCGGCGTCGGCCTCGACGTAGACGAACGGGCCGCTCACCCCGAGCAGGCCGGGGTTGCCGGTGCCGTCGTTCACGGTGAGCTTGGTGGCGCCGCCGACGCCCAGCTCGTCGGCCACGTCGGGGGTGTTCATCGACTGGATCAGGATGGCGGACGTGGTCTTCAGGCCGTCACCGAAGTTGAGCAGCGGGTTGGTGAGCCCGGTCGGCTTGGTCGGGTCCTGGGACAGCGTGCCGCCGGAGGTCGGGATGGTCAGCACCATGGTGGTGCTGGACATGTAGTGCGGCGGGGTGATCAGGTAGGCGAGGGCCGCGAGCAGGATCGCGACACCGAGGATCGGCGGCCCCACGTACCTGCGACGGGCGAGGCGGAGGATGGCCTTCCAGAAGTCCATGTAGCCTCGACCCTCTAATCCATCACGCTCCGAACACCAGCACCCAGTCCGAACGCCGCGTTTGCTGGGTAATCGTGGGTTCGAAACGCACCGTTACAACGATCGGGTGGTTTCGGGCCGCCATCCGGCCGCTGCCGCCCGCCAGTTTACCTCACCGTAGTCATTTCGGTGCTGGCCTCGTGGACCTGGGCACCCCGGCCTTCCAGGGCTTTTGTCTCACCCGTGTGGGTTAGCGTGGTCTGGGCGACTTGGACGACGGGCGAGCGGGAATGTCCGCCGATCCTGTTACGTCGAGTGACCATCCAGCGATGCACCCCACGAAGGTGGGACCGCCGGCACCGGCGGTCTCGTGCGCATGCTCGGGCACCGGACGCGAATAGAGGTACCGATGGCGGCGACCACCCAGTCGGCCACGGCCGGTGCCGTCACCCCTGCGCGGGGGCGGCTGTCCGGGCTGGACGGGATCCGCGGGCTGGCCGCGCTCTTCGTCGTACTGCACCACGGCTGGCTGATGTCCTATCCGGGCTACCCGGCCAACACCGGTCCGGTGTGGACCGGCTGGCTGATCTACGGGCACCTGGCCGTCGTGGTGTTCATCGTCCTGTCCGGCTTCTCCCTGGCCGTCGCCCCGGCCCGGAACGGCTGGGAGCTGGGGAGCCTGCGCCGGTTCGCCTTCCGCCGCGCCTGGCGCATCCTGCCGCCCTACTGGCCGGCACTGATCTACAGCCTCATCGTCGCCTGGACCCTGGTGCCGCAGCCCCACACCGGCCCGCCCACCGCCAAGTCCGTGGTGATCTACGGCCTGCTGCTGCAGGACGTCACCGACGCGCCGTCCCCGAACGGCGCGTTCTGGTCCATCGCCATCGAGGCCCAGCTCTACTTCGTACTGCCGCTGATGCTGCTCGTCATCCGCCGCGTGAACGCATTCGTGATGCTGGCCGCGGTGGCCGTGCCGGTGCTCGCCATCGGCCTGCTCACCCCGCACTCCAGCCTGGTCGGCATGCTGATGCGGTTCACCCCGCAGTTCGCCGTCGGCTTCGCCCTCGGGGTGGTCGCCGCCGGCGTGCTCAGCTCCACCAGCCGCCGCCGCACCTGGCCCTGGCACTGGCTCGCGCTCGCCGCCGCCCTCCCGGTGCTGGCGGTGATCGTGCTCAAGGGTTCGGTGTGGACGATCACCCATTACTTCTGGATCGACCTCGCCATCAGCCCCGCGGTCGCCCTGCTGCTCGCCGCCGTGGCCACCGCGCGGCCCGCGCCCCTGGTGCGGTTCCTCGACACCCGCCCGGTCCGCAGCCTCGGCTCGTTCTCCTACAGCCTCTACCTCACCCACTCCCCGGTCATCGTGGTCACCCATGAGCTGATCGTCGCGCCGCACATCCCCCGCGGCGTCACGGCGTTCCTGGTCACCCTGGCCATCGGCGTCCCGCTGGCCCTGCTGGTCGCCCGCCTGTTCGCCGCGATCTTCGAACTTCCCTTCACCCGCAACAAGTCTTGGCCGGCCCTCCACACCGCCATCCGTGCCCGCCTGGTGCCAGCAAAGGCGTGAGCCTGGTGTATGGTTCACCTCGTTACACGCATCTCAGTGGACGTGAATGACGAGTGGCTGAACGCCGCCCGTGAGGTTCTGGGCACCGAAACGACGGTGGCCACGATCAACGAGGCGCTGCGTCTGCTCGCGCTGCGCAAGCAGGCCCGCCGGGATCATGGCAGCCTTCGACAGTGCCGAGGTGGACTTCACCGGCTCAGAACAAGCGTGGCGTTATGGAGGCGGTCGCGACTTGTCCCGGCTGGCCGAGAAGGCCAAAGGCGATCGCGTCGCCTGATGGCCAGTACGATCTATCTTGGCGATACTTCACTTTTCGCGTTGCAAGAAAGGCACGCCAGCGTGCGCCAGCGTTTCGCCGCGTTGCTCACCGAGGGTCGTCTCGCGGCGTGCCGGATGACGGCTTTGGAATATCTGAACACCGCAGTCAATCCGAAGAGCTACGAAGCATTGTGGTCCGGGCTGCACGGCATGCGGTGGATGGACGTGTCCACCCAGGCCATGGACCGCGCACTCGATGTCCACCGAGAGTTGGGCCGCACCTGCCAGCACCGTCATTTCTCGCTGCCGGACCTCATCATCGCGGCCACCGCGGAGCTGAACGGGGCCAACCGTGCTGCACTACGACGACAACTACGACCGGATCGCCAAGATCACCGACCAGTCGACCGAGTGGATCGCCCTGCAAGGGTCCCTGTAGACCGTACGGCGTCTGATGCGCACCGCCATCGGGCCTGCCTGACCCGGTAACGGGACGGGTGCGGGGGTCGACTCACAGGTAGTTGACGACCGGAGTGGAGCGGGTGGCAGTGGCGATTGACGTGGGGCAGAAGGTTCGGCACCTGATCGCGGATCCGCAGGAGCGGCGGAGTATCGGAACCTACCTACGCAAGCGGCGCTGGGAGCTGTTCCGCAAGCAGTTTCCCGACATCGAGCAGATGCACGTGCTCGACCTCGGCGGCGTGACCGTGCACTGGAAGAAGTTCCCGATCAAGCCGCTGTCGGTCACCGTGGTGAACCTGCTGCCGCAGGACAGCGTCGCCGACTCGATCACGGCGATCCAGGGCGACGTGTGCAACGAGATCCCCGAGCTGCGCGGCAAGTCGTTCGACCTGGTGTACTCGAACTCGCTCATCGAGCACGTCGGCGGCCACGCCCGGCGGGCCGACTTCGCCGCCAACGTCAACAAGTTCGCGCCGCACCACTGGGTGCAGACCCCGTACCGGTACTTCCCGATCGAGCCGCACTGGCTGTTCCCGGGCCTGCAGTTCCTCCCGCAGGCGATGCGCGCCAAGGCCATCCGGCACTGGCCGCTCTCCCCCTCGAAGCCGACCCGGGAGAGTGCGCTGGCCGAGGTGCTCGAGATCGAGCTGCTGTCCCGCGCGGAAATGAAGTACTACTTCGACCAGTCGCGCATTCTCTCCGAGCGCGTGCTCGGCATCACCAAATCCCTCATCGCGGTCCGATAAGCGTCCCGGCCGCCGCTACTTCACCAGGGCGGCGGCCATCCGCACGACCTTGCGGCCGCGGTGCACGGCCATCCTGTGCTGGCGGCGAAGGAACATGCGGGCCACGGCGGCGCGCGCGGCCCGGCGCTGGGACTCGGTGAGGTCGGCTTCCGGCAGCCACTGGAGGATCTCGCGGCACTGCAGGACGTTGGTGAAATGGGCCTGCCAGACCGGGACGTTGAGGAACCGCGCGATGTCGCTCAGATTCCCGGTGTTGCGGGTGTTGCGGTGCGCGAGGATCTCCGGCACGTGGCCCCAGGGGCCGAGCAGCGCCAGCTTGCACGCGAAGACCTCGTCCTCGCGCAGCATGTTGCGCCGGCGGATGGCGGCAACCGGAACGCGGCGCACCATGCCGTACAACGGATCCACTTGGAACAGCGGCGCGTTGAGCAGGCGCAGTATCTCGGTGAACCGGACGAGCGGATCCGGTGAGGTCATCCGCGCGCCGTCATAGTCGGGGACCGGGAGGGTCGCCCCGTCCGGGGCGGTGTAGGCGAGCCGGGTGGTCACCAGCACGCGGCGCTCGTCCTCGGCGAACGACTCCAGGCACCGGGACACGTAGTCCGGGGCCATCCAGTCGTCGTCGCCGATCCAGCGGAAGAACGTGCCCCGGGCGACCTGGATGGCATGCACGAAGTTGTTCAGCAGCCCCACGTTCCGCGCCTGGCGGTGGTAGACGATCCGGCTGTCCGCCCGGGCCAGCTCGCGGCACACCTCCTCGGTGTCGTCGGTGGAGGCGTTGTCGCTGATCACCAGCTCGATCCGGGGATGGTCCTGGGCCAGCACGGACCACACGACCTCTTCGAGCCGCTGGCCGCCGTTGTAGACCGGAAGACCGATGGACACCAGCGAGTCCGACATCTGCATGGCCACTCTCCCCTCAGGTCGCGGCGCCGAGCCGCGCGCGCAGCTCACGGATCTGGCTGGGCGGCACGGCGATCAGCAGGTAGCCGAGCAGCCCGGCGGCGCCGGCGAGTCCCAACTGGACGATCGGGGTCGGGCCGGTCAGCCAGGCGACCGACAGCATGATCACTGCGGCGGCCGCACCCCCGCACAGCGGCCGGACCAGAGCCGGCGCCACCGGCCGCAGGTGCACGCCGCCGCGGTGCAGCGCCAGCACGGCCAGCGGCATGGCCACCAGCAGGGTCACCACGGCGTGCGCGATCGCGGCGCCGCGGATGCCGTCCAGCCGGGTGCCGATCATCAGCGCCGGCACCAGTGCCACGCACCAGCCCAGGTTCAGCCACACCGTCGAGCGGGTGGCGCCGAGCGAGGTGAGAATGTCGAACGCGATGCCGGTGAGCAGTCGCCCGATCATCAGCACCGCCAGGAACCGCAACACCGCCGCGGAAGCCGCCCACTGACCGCCGTACAGCACGACGATGATCTGGCTCGGCAGGACAGCCATCAGTACCGCGATCGGCAGCACGGCGGCGAACAGCACCGGAAGAGCCCGTTGCACGCCCAGGGAAAGCGTCTCCGGTTTGTCCTCGGCCAGCCGGGAGAACCCGGCGATCGAGACGTACCGCACGGCCGTGCCCACGAAACCGTGCACCCAACTCGAGACGTTGAACGCCAGCAGGTAGAAACCGACCGCCGCGGTGCCGAGCGCATGCCCGACGATCACGTAGTCCGCGTTCAGCAGCACCGACTCGACACCGAGCCCGGCGGCCAGCGGGATGCCGAACCGGATCAGCCGGCGCGCGACCACGCGGTCCAGGCCGAACCGCACCGGCAGGCCTGCGAAGATCATCTCCAGCACGCCGGCCACCGCGGACGCGGCGAGCTGGCCGAGCACGAAGCTGTACGGTCCGGCGCCGTTCGCGGCCAAGGAGACCGCCAGCGCAGCGTTCACCATGAACCCGGCCATCAGCGCCTTGGTGAGCTGGTCCTGCTGGAACCGCCGCTGCAGCGCGGCGACCCGGACCGCGGTGATGCCGTCCACCAGGATGACCGCGGTGAGCAGCCGGACCACGGGCGTGGCCTGCGGGCTGCCGGCGAGCTCGGCGAACGCCGGCGCGGCGAACCAGAACACCGCGTACCACCCGGCGCTGAACAGCAGGGCCAGGGTGGACGCCGTGGCGGCCATGTCCTCGAGCTTCCCGCGCCACTGCACGGTCGCCGCGATGATGCCGACGTCGTTGACGTGGATGACGAACTGCATCGCGGTGAGCGCGATCGCGTAGAGCCCGAAGTCCTCCGGAACCAGCAACCGGGCCAGCACCAGGCTCATCACGAACGAGCCGAGCTTGGTGACCACCGTGCCGAACAATGTCCAGCGCAGCCCACGGCCGGCCTTGCGACCGATGACCGAGACCTTCGACGCCGGCTCGCCTTCGGTGGTGGTGGTGCCCTGCTCGTCCACGAACTACACCCGCACTGTGTTGAATTCAAGGAGAGGGTTTGAAACCCACTCCGCTGCCCGCCGCCGGTTGGCACCTGACCGATTCCTCGGGCAAGCCTCCGGCCTACCCTCGATCATCGGTAACCCTCTCAAGCCAGATCTCCCGCCAGAACGGCACGAACTCCCGCGGGCAGTTGACGTTGTAGACGCCGCCGCAGAGCACGCCGTCCAGCACGATGCACGGGCTCTTCATGGTCAGCATCCGGCCGGTCTTCTCGTCCAGGCAGCGTTCCACCCGGTTCCGCACCCGGAAGGTCTGCCCGCAGAAGCGCGACATCTCCTCGTCGAAGCCCATGCCGCGGTTGAGCAGGTTCTCGTCCAGCGTGGCCAGGATGTCCTCTTTGGACTTGACCCGCACCAGCTCGCCGGGCCGCAGGTCGAGGTGCGCGGTCGGGGTGCGGCCGACCACCCCGCCCTTGAGGAACCGCCAGCGCAGCCCCTCGCGGAACCAGAACCGGCGCGGCAGGAACTTCTGGCTGCGGCTCTGCGCCCGGTTGAACAGGCCGACCAGGATGGTCCGCACGGTGGCGAGCACGCCGGCGTTGCCGCTGCGCACGTCCTGCACGTACTGGTCGACCGCGAGGAAGCCGAGGCAGGCCGGGGCCGCACGGAGCAGTTCCGTCGCCTGGCAGGAGTACCGCTCCTCGCCGTCCTCGCCGGGTGGCTTGCGTGCGTTGATCTCGAGGATGGGCAGCGTGGGCCGGTGGCCGTTCAGGCCGGCCGTGAACGCGTCCGGCAGCCTGTCGCCGGGGCTGACCCGCCTGAGCCACTGCTCCTTCCAGTACAGGTTGCACGCGGTCTGGCAGCCGCCGTGCCCGGAGCCGTCGCAGCGCGCGCCGGTGAGGTGCACGGCGTTGGTCATCCGCCGGAAGCCGCTGCGGCTGATCGTGTCGCAGACCTTGTGCGCCACCTTGTGCACGGTCAGCCGCTGCCCGCAGAACGCGAGCATCTCCGGCATGAACGGCAGGTTCTCCAACTCGCCCCGGTCGTCCAGGGTGGCCAGGATCTCCTCGGCGCTGCGCACCTCGACCAGGTCGCCGACCTTCAGGCCCAGCCCGCCCGGCGCGCTGCCGGCCCGGGTCTGCATCTGCGTCATTCCGCTCTACTCCTTCAACAAACCCGCGTCGGACAGGGCCGCGGCCGCGCCGGCCACCGCGGCGAACGGAAGCCCGGACCGCTCGGCGACGTCCAGCAGGCTGTGCTCACCGTCGGAGAGGTTCAACACCCACAGCATCGCCAGTTGCGCCTGTTTGGTGTCACTGCGCCCGCCAAGTGCTTCGTACAGACCGCGTTTGCCCAGCTGCGGCTCGCCGAACGGGCTGAGGTTGACGTAGGTCCGGTCCCGCTCGAGCACGCCGAGGATCTCCCAGACCGTCTCCAGCGTGTCCGCCATCGCTTCCGGCGCGACGAAGTCCGGGTTGTCCGCGGAGGTGTGGTACTCGGGGTAGCCGGCGTACGGCGTCCGGGTCAGGCAGCCGACGCCGAGGTTGAACCCGGGCGAGCAGAACTGCCGCTCGTCGTAGCCGTACGGGGAGAAGTCCACGATCCGGTGCGGGCGGCCGGAGGACTCCAGCACGTACCGCGCGGCCCGGTCGATCCCCGCGTCGCCGCGCCGGCTTCGCTTGTAGGTCAACGATCCCCGGTCGCCGGCGCAGGCGAGCACCAGGCCGTGCCGGACCCGCTCGACCGCCTCGGCGTTACGCGCCAACCAGGTGATCGAGCCGATGGTGCCGGGCATGAACAGGAACCGGTACGTGTAACGGCGTTCCGCCTCGGCCAGCCGGGCCGCGAGCTGGGTGGCGACCGCGATGGCGGCCAGGTTGTCGTTGGCCAGCGACGGGTGGCAGACGTGGCAGGAGATCAGGATCTCGTCGGAGAGCCGGCCGGGCACCACGTGCTCGGCGTAGGTGAGGTGGCCGTCGGCCAGCGTCGAGTCGATCTCGACCCGGTACTCACCGTCCGCAAGGGAGTCCAGGGTGCGCTGGCTGAGGCAGAAACCCCAGTCCGGCTGGTAGTAGCTGGTCCGGTACGGCACCAGGTCCGGCTGCTCGGGCAGCGTGTGCAGATGCGGCCGCAGCTCGTCGAGGGTCATCGTGGCCGACACCGGAACGCTGTAGGAGACCACGTGCAGGTTCGAGTCGGCGAAGTCGACGACGCGCCGTCCCGTGGCGTCGGCGATGTAGGCGTCGCGGATGTTCCACTCCCGCGGCACGGTCCAGTCGAACACCGCGGTCCCGCTGGGCACCTCGTGCACGGTCAGTGGCAGGGACCCGCCGATGATCTCCAGGGTCTGCCGCACGCCGTCGCCGGTGATGCTGCGGCACAACGGAAACAGCCGCTCCACCAGGGCGTGCATCACCCGCCCCGGGTCCGTCGCGTTCACTGTGCCTGATTGTTCGCTCCCGCTCGGCCGCAGAAGGTGCCGGCTTCCCTCGTCCGCTGCTCGGTGCTCGTTCCTCGCACCTGCGCTGCTCCTCCGTCCAGCCGGCACCGCGGCCTCGCTCCCGCTCACTGCGGGCGCAGGGTGTCGTCGAGCGTGCCGGCCGTGCGCCGGGCCGACAGCCGGGCCAGCCGGGTGAAGCGCTGGGTGAAGCTCTCGTTGGTGAGGCCGAACCGCTGGTAGGCCTCGACCAGCTCCATCGCACCGGCCTTGACCGTCCACTCGGGACGGAACGCGGGCAGCGCGGCCCGGATCCGGGAGAAGTCCACCCGGTAGGAGCGCGGGTCCGCGCCGGCCTCGCCGGTGATCACCAGCCGGGCACCGGGCACCGCCTCGACCACCTCGGTGGCGATCTCCGCGACGGTCAGGTTGTTCTGCTCCATGCCGACGTTGAACGCCTTGGTGTGCACGGCATCCCGAGGCGCCTCGAGCGCGGCGAGGAACGCGGCGGCGATGTCCTTGGCGTGCACCAGCGGCCGCCACGGCGTGCCGTCGGAGAGGACCCGCGCCTCGCCGGACAGCACCGCGTGGCCGACCAGGTTGTTCAGCACGATGTCCGCGCGCAGCCGCGGGGAGAACCCGAACGCGGTGGCGTTGCGCAGCGACACCGGGCTGAAGCCGGCGTCGGCCAGCTCGATCAGGTCGTCCTCCACCCGCACCTTGGACACCGCGTACGGGGTCACCGGCTTGAGCGGGGCGTCCTCGCCGACCAGCGTGTCGGAGCCCGAGGCGCCGTACACCGAGCAGGTCGAGGCGTACAGGAACCGGGTCACACCGGCATCCTTGGCCAACCGTGCCAGGTGGACGGACGCGTGGTGGTTGACGTCGAAGGTCAGCTCCGGCGCGAGCGAGCCCAGCGGGTCGTTGGACAGCGCCGCGAGATGCACCACGGCGTCCACTCCGGACAGTTGGGCGGCGGTGACGTCCCGCAGGTCCACCAGGTGACCGGTCGGGTCATCGGGCTCCGGGCCGAGCACGCAGTCGGCGAACAGCCCCGAGTCCAGCCCGACCACCTGATGGCCGGCCGAAGCCAGCACCGGCGCCATCACGGTTCCCAGATAGCCCTGATGCCCCGTCAGCAGGACGCGCATAGGACTCAGCCTCCAGCCAAATCGAGAGTGAACTTGTTGACGTAGAAGGCTTCCGCGTATCGCTCGCCGCATTCGATACCGCGGATGCGGGCGAGGCCGAGGAACGCCTCCCGGTCGTACCACGGACGGTGTCGCTGCGACGGGTAGTGCTGTTGCAACAGGGTGACCTTCGTCTCGACCAGGTCCGCCTCGAGCGGTTGGTAGGCGGACGGCCGGCCGAGGTCGCCGTCCCACTTGACGATCTCATAGCCGAGCACGAGGTGCCCGCGGAACGCGGTGGGCACCAACTCGGCCAGGCCGCGGTGGTCCTGGTGGGCGTCGAACCGGTTCGGCGCGAACAGCAGATCCGGGCTGGTCTGCGCGCGCAGGTCCTCCAGCGTGTTCTTGGCCTCGTCCCAATGCGCGGGCAGCCGCCCGTCCGGAATCTTCAGCACGGTGACCCGCAGGTCCGCGCCGGGGCAGAACGCGGCGAGCGCCGAGCGCTCCTCGTCCTCCCGCTCGGTGCCGCCGCCGGAGAGCACCAGCGCGTCCACCCGGAGCCGCGGATTGGCCGAGCAGACCGTGTACAGGCTCGCCCCGGCGCCGATCGCGATATCGTCGCAGTGCGCGCCGAGTGCCACCACCCGGGTCACCGGTCCGCCCGCCAGAGCGATCATCGGTGCTCCCACAGCGCCCACGGCTTCACGCCGCGCGAGTACGACTCGTCCAGCGCCACCCGCTCCTTGACGGTGTCGGTCGGCCGCCAGTAGCCGCGGTACGGATAGGCCAGCAGCCGGCCGCGCTTGGCCAGCTCCACGCAGCCGTCGGCGACCAGGTCGCCGCCCTCCGGGATGTGGTCGAACACCTCCTGGCGCAGCACGAAGTATCCGCCGTTGGCCCACATCGGCATCTCGTCGATCGGCGTGATGCCGTCCACCATGCTGTGCTCACCGACGTTGATGCAGTGGAACGTCCCAGGTGGAGGGACGACCATCATGGACGCACCCGCATCGGACCGCTCGAACCGCCCGATGATCTCCGGCAGCGGCGCGTCGGTGAGCACGTCGGCGTAGTTGGCCAGGAACATCTCGTCGCCGTCGAGGTGGTCGCGCACCCGGCGCAGCCGCTCCCCGATCGCCGACTCGATTCCCGTTTGGACGAAGGAGATCGACCAGCCGGAGATGTCGGTGGAGAGCATCTCCACCTGGCCGTCCCGCAACACGAAGTCGTTGGAGGTGGTCTCCTGGTAGTTGAGGAAGAAGTCCTTGATGTGGTGAGCACCGTAGCCCAGGCACAGGATGAAGTCGGTGTGCCCGAAGTGCGCGTAGTACCGCATCACGTGCCAGATCAGCGGCCGCGGGCCGACCATCTGCATCGGCTTGGGCACGTCGCCCGGCGTGCCGGTGCGCATGCGCATCCCGAACCCGCCACAGAAAAGCACGACCTTCACAGAGCTGCCACCTCAACGATCTCCAAGTGCGGAATGGGGAACACCAGCCGGCCGTACCATTCGCCCACATAGGACAGTTGCTCGGTCAGCTCCTTGCGCAGGTTCCACGGCAGCACCAGCACGTAGTCCGGCTTGTCCTCGGCGATCCGCTCCGGCGCCAGGATCGGGATCCGCATTCCGGGGGTGAACTTGTCGTGCTTGTACGGGTTGCGGTCCACGGTGTACGGCAGCAGGTCGGGCCGGATGCCGCAGTGGTTGAGCAGCGTGTTGCCCTTGCCGGGGGCGCCGTAGCCGACCACCGTCTTGCCCTGCTCGGCGGCGTCGATGAGGAACCGCAGCAGGTCTCGGCGCACCTGGGCCACCCGCCGGCTGAACTCGGCGTACCCGGACAACTCGTGCAGCCCGGCCGCCTTCTCCCGGGCCAGCACGTCGGCCACCCGCTGGCTCGGCTCGGCGGCGACCTCCTCGGGCCGCGCCCACAGCCGGATCGACCCGCCGTGCGTGGGGATCAGCTCGACGTCCACAAGCGACAGCCCGCCGGAGGCGAGCGCGCGGGCGGCGGAGGCGACCGTGTAGTACTGGAAGTGCTCGTGGTAGATCGTGTCGTACTGGTTCTGCTCGATCAGCGGCAGCAGGTGGTGCACCTCGACGGACACCCAGCCGTCGTCGGCAACCAGGGCGCGCAGACCCTTGGTGAACCCGACCACGTCCGGGATGTGCGCGTAGACGTTGTTCGCCACCACCAGGTCCGCCGGCCCGTGCTCCTCCCGGACCGCGGCGCCCCGGCCCGGGTCGAGGAACGCGGTCAGCGTGGGCACACCCTTCTCCCGGGCGGCCTCGCCGACGTTCACCGACGGCTCGATACCCAGGCACCGGATGCCCGCGGTGACCACATGCTGCAGCAGGTAGCCGTCGTTGCTGGCCACCTCCACCACGAACGAGTCGCTGCCCAGGCCCAGCCGGTCCACCGCACCCACCACGAACCCCCGGGCATGCCGCACCCACGAGTCGGAGTAGGAGGAGAAGTAGGCGTACTCGGTGAACGTCTCCTCCGGGGTGATCAGCGGTGGCAGCTGGGCCAGCCAGCAGTTCGTGCACACCCGCAGGTGCAGCGGGTAGGTGGGCTCCGGCTCGTCGAGCTGCTCCGCGGTGAGGATCAGCTCGCACGGCGGCGTCGCCCCGAGGTCGACGACGCTGGCCAGGCTGGTCGAACCGCACAACCGGCAGATGGTCATTTAATAAGCTCCCTGACCGGACAGCACGGCCCGGAACGTCTTCCACAGGATCACCGCGTCCAGCGCGAGCGACCAGTCCTCCACATAGCGCAGGTCGAGGCGCACGGCCTCGTCCCAGGACAGGTCACTGCGCCCGCTGACCTGCCACAACCCGGTCACGCCGGGCTTGACCAGCAGCCGGCGCCGGACGTCCGGCCCGTACTTCGCGGTCTCCTCCGGCAGCGGCGGCCGCGGCCCGACCAGCGACATCGACCCGCCGAACACGTTGAACAGTTGCGGCAGCTCGTCGATCGAGTAACGGCGCAGGATTCCGCCGACCCTGGTGATCCGCGGGTCCCGGCGCATCTTGAACAGCACGCCGGCGCCCTCGTTGAGCTCGGCCAGCTCGGCCAGCATCTGGTCGGCGTCCCGGATCATGGTGCGGAACTTGACGATGGTGAACTCCCGGCCGTCCTTGCCGACCCGCTTCTGCCGGTAGAACACCCCGCCGCGGCTGTCGATCATGATGGCCAGGCACACCGCCAGGAGCACCGGAGCCAGCAGCAGGAGCAGCAGCGCCGACCCGATCCGGTCGAACACGTCCTTGACCACCCGCCGCACCCCGGTGAACGCCGGCGCGCTCACCCGCAGCAGCGGCATGCCCAGCACGCCGGTCATGTGCAGCCGCGGCCCGGCCACCTCCATCAGCGTCGGCGCCACCACCATCTCGGCGCCGCTGCCCTCGAGCTTCCACGCCAGCTGCTGCAGCCTGCGCGGAGTCCAGTAGGCATCCGCCGTGATCGCCACGATCCGGTACCCGCCGCGCCGCACGTGATCGGCGATCTCGTCCAGCTCCCCGACCACCGGGATGCCGTCCAACTCACCCGCCGCGTTGCCGAACCCGTCCGCGGTGCACACCGCGTCCACCCGCCACCCGATGTGCGAGTTGGCCCGGGTCCGCTCGATAAGATCACGCAACGTATGCGGACTCCCCGCCGCCAGCACCGGCAGCAGGCAGTGCCCACCGCTCCGCGCCCGGTGCAGCAGCTTCCGCAGCAGATATCGGGCCGGGAAGGCGAACAACGCGATCGCCGGCACGACCACGAACACCCAGGGCCGCATCGTGGTGATACCCAGCGCCAGCCCGGCGAGCCCCAGCGCGACGTCAGCCGCGAACAGCCCGCGCCCGAGCCGCCCGAACTCCTCCGCGCCCTGGCCCAGCACCACCAGGTGCCACACCCGGTTCATCCCCAGCGCACACAGCACCACGACGGCCGTGACCGCGCCGAGCCCGGCCACCTTGGGCCCGCTCATCCCGGCCTGCGCGCCCACGAACCCACCGACCACCGCGACCGCGACCAACGTGCACAGCACGTCGCTCGCGATCACGGACCGCCGGTACCGCGGCTCCCACCCCGCCACCGGCGGCGTGGATCTTCCCCCATCGACATAGAGCTCTGCCGTCCGCCGACCGGCCCACATGCTCGATCTTCGGCGCGGAGACCCCACATGGTAACTCATCGTGTATAACCCTCGGTTCAGCCGTCTCGGGCGTGCACAATTCAATGGGCGTCCCCGGAGGCCCACACACATACGGTTTTGCCGTACCCAGCCAACGGATCAGGCTGCACCGGCCGACCCGCAGCTTGCGATACCTCATTCGCTCCCCCTCCCACCCCCGTTACACGCACAGTGAGACTTCCCAGTCACCACTTGGAGACCCCCCACGCAGCGTGAACGGCAACTACGGCAAGCGACCTCCATCGTCGCCGACCCAAAGATCAACCACGACCGTGTTCACCCGATGGAGTGGACCTGACCTCGACCTCGCCGAGTCACACGTTGAGCACGCTCCGACATGGGAAAAGTGACGTCAAGAGGCTCGCAAGAGGGGAGCGTGGACGGGGATGACGCGCATGATTCCCGTGTCCCGCGAGGAGCTGATCATCGAACGGGACGAGTTGCTGGGTCAGCTCGGCACGACTCTCGAAGAGTTCACTCGGCGCGCCCGTGCCTATGCCCTGGTGGGAAGCGAGTGGGAGGTGTGGAGCCGGTTGCTGGACATCAACTTCCTCCTGGGCGATGACAGCACCTGACCTGGTACACGACAACTTCGCTGAGCAGGCCAAGGCTCGGGGACAACGTCAGCAAAGTCGTCCACGTCCATGCCCATCGAGGCGAGCTGTCCCACCTCCTGTCGAGGACGGAGCATCAGACTCCGCACCCATGGCCGCCCTCCACATCCCCACCGGCGGCCCCCGCTTCCGGCCAAGCATCGAGGACGCGGCTGCAGTTCTCGGCACGCTGGGCTACATCGTCACGACTCCAGACTCAGGCCCACCACAAGACAAGCTCCGCCCCCTCAAGATGTGGTGACCTCAACAACGACGACGACCCCGCCGCATCTCGCGAACAGGGTCGTCACCCCATGGTGGCCAGGGGCGGGGTCGAACCGCCGACCTACCGCTTTTCAGGCGGTCGCTCATACCAACTGAGCTACCTGGCCAAGAACCTCACACTAGCCCGCACCCCGACTCGGAGGATCCAAGGGCCGGAGCCCCGGCGCCCGCTGGTCCAAACCCAACAAGACCAGCGCCGGGTCAAGAGGAGCCAGCACCGTGGGGGGTTTGGGGGGCTCGGCCCCCCAACGTTATCGGAACCGACAAGGTCCGCGCTCTCCGCGGACACACGTCCCCCGAGGTTCCGCGACCCAGACGGGACTCGAACCCGCGACCTTCGCCGTGACAGGGCGACGCGCTAACCAACTGCGCCACTGGGCCTTACT